>CAMDPX010000219.1 GCA_945905295.1 Planctomyces sp. SH-PL62
TGTCCCTGCGGGACAAGAGGCGGCACGCTGGCAGGCTCATCGTTCACGTCCTGCGTGCCGAGCTTGCCTTGGACGGCGAGTTGCAGGATCAGCTCGCGCAGTTTCGCGACGCCGTTCGGGGCTTCGGCGAAGGTCGCGAACTGCTCGCAGAAGGTTTCGGGAGTCATTGGAGCGTGGCCTCCTCAGCCTTGAATGGTCCTTCCACGCGAAGGCACAACCGTTCGGCCAACTCTCGCTGCCGTTCCAGCGTCTCTGTCGCCTTGTAATTGCCGGCGTTCAGGTCCGGCAATTCCGCGTGCGAGATGTCGTAACCGCCAGGAACATTGGGTTGCGGTTTGACCGTGAAATTGGCCTTTCGCAAATCACCCACGCACAGCACGGCCACGAAATACGACTTGCCCGGTTGTCCTTGAGCAGCTTGCTCGATGGACTTGAACTTCGCTCGCGTGACGGAGATTCCGGTCAAATCTCGTTGCTTGTGGGGACCAAACGCTTCGGGCTTGAGAATTCCGGTGGCAGGCTCGAACCATCCCGTCGAAGCGGGCACGCGGCGATAAAGGAATTCCTCATCCGCGATCGTTTCGATTTCGATTCCCACACCCAATCCCCTCGTCACAGGACGCCAACGAGCTTAGAGCGGGGAACGTTCGACCAAATCGCAGCCTTGAAACCGCTGGTACTCCGCGGTGCCGTCGTCCCAAATGTACAAGACTTCGGAAATGTCCTGCTCGCGTCGCTCGAACACGATGCCGCCGTTCGCATCCGGAACGACACTGTCCGGGGGTGGGAAGCCGCGCTGCTGAAAGCGTTTCGCCAGCGAGATGGCCCGGTCGATGGTTTCACACGAGGGAGGATCGACGCCAACGTCCGCGAGCTGATTTGGATTCGAGCCCCAGTCGATCAGCCGGTAGTCGATGAGATGTTGCCAAGCCTGTCGATTCGTCTCCAGGGAACCGCTGGCCTCAGGAATCGCCTGCGATGCAACATCGTCAACGCTGCACACGGCCTCCCAGGGGGAAGATCGGTTCTCGGACTTTGTCCCGACGGTCATGGTTCCGTTCCTTGTGGTGAGTACACGCCTCTCAAGCGGCCCAATGTCATGTTACGACCGGTCATGAATGCCTGCCACCCCGTATGTGCCACGGTGCATGACGAACTGTGACGATACCGCGCACGGGGCGAACTGAGATGTAGCCGCACCTCGCCAGAGTGCGGGCGAATGGGCATCCGGCCCGCGTTCTGGCGAAACGCGGCTACGACGAAATCTCTCATTCAAAGCCATGCGGAGTCTATCACGAATCACGACGTTCTTTCGCCGACGCAGTAAGGGCAGCGGCGAGTTCGTCTCTCAACCGGTCGCGGGTTTGTTGCAGGTCGGTCATCAGGAGTTGGTAGTCGGCGAGCAACTCGTCGGGGTCGGTGTGCGCGACGCTGGTGTCGTGCGGGTTCTTGATGTCGAGGTTGTAGCCGGCGGCTTGGACTTGCTCGACCGGGATCTTCCAGGCTTGCTCGGTCTCCTTCCGCTTCTTCCACCACTTTTTTTCGAGGTCGAACTCTTCGATGCGGATCGGCTTCGTCTTGTTGTAGGACTTGGCTCCCGGCGGATAGGGGTGCTCGTAGAACCAAATCTCTTTGGTCGGCTCCCCCTTGGTGAAGAACAACAGGTTCGTCTTGATGCCCGTGTACGGACTGAAGACGCCGTTCGGCAGCCGGACGATCGTGTGCAGGTTGCACTCGGTCAGCAGCTTTTCCTTGATCGTCGTTTTGACCCCTTCGCCGAACAGCGTGCCGTCGGGGAGCACGATCGCGCCGCGTCCGCCATCCTTCAGCAGCGTGAAAATCAGCACCAAGAAAAGGTCGGCGGTTTCTCGCGTGCGGAACTTCTGTGGAAAATTGGTCTCGATGCCGTCCTCTTCCATGCCGCCGAACGGCGGATTGGTGATGATGCAATCGACACGATCCTTGGGGACGTAGCTGGCCAGCGGCTTGGACAGCGTGTTGTCGTGGCGGATGTTGGT
This sequence comes from Planctomyces sp. SH-PL62, assembly GCA_945905295.1. GTDB lineage: Bacteria > Planctomycetota > Planctomycetia > Planctomycetales > Planctomycetaceae > SXKJ01. The sequence goes on from CAMDPX010000219.1 coordinate 2,019, forward strand.
CGGCACGTCGATGCCGTGCAGCAGCATGTTCGTCACACACAGCAGATGCGGCAGCGGCTTCTTCTCGATCCCCAGCACCGAGCGTTGCAGCAGCTCTTCGTCGTCGGGCGTTTTGACCTGCTTCCGCAGATGCTTGATGGCACACGTCAGAAAGCCGCCCGTGCCGCAGGCGGGGTCCAGCACTTTCTCGCCAAGCTGCGGGTTGACCATGTCGACCATGAACTGCGTGACGGCTCGCGGCGTGTAGTACTCGCCCGCGTTGCCCGCGCTTTGCAGGTCTTTCAGGATCTGCTCGTAGAGGTCGCCGAAGACGTGCCGGTCCTCGGAGCGGTTGAAGTCGAGACTCTCGTTGAGCCGGTTGATGACCTGCCGCAGGAGCGTCCCGTTCTTCATGTATTGATAGGCGTCCTCGAAGACATCGTGGATGACTCGATGCCGCGGACTGGCATCGGCCGACAGAGCCTTGAGCGTCGGGAACAGCTTGTTGTTGATGAACTCCAACAACCCGTCGCCGGTCAGCCCTTCGGTGTCGGTCGCCCAATTCCGCCACCGCAATTCTTCCGGGATCGGCGAGCGATACCGATTGACGGTCAGCTCCCATTCCTGCTCGCGGTCATCGAAGATTTTGAGGAACAACAGCCACGTCAATTGGCCGAGCCGTTGAGCATCGCCATCGACGCCGGCGTCCTTACGCATGACGTCTTGGATGGACTTGATCGTTGCGGAGTTGAGCATTGGGGTGTGGTTTCGATGGTGCTGTGATTGGGAGCGCGAGGCTCCCGCTGGCGGTTACTCGCGGGGCAGGATCGCAAACTTGGGATGCCGCTTGATGACAGCCACATCGAATGTTGCGAACTCGTGGCAGTCGTGCTCGCGGCACATGCTCACCAACAACTCGTCGGACAGGTCTGCTCCCCGACGAACCGCACCGAGAGACCGGCGGATTCGGTCCTCGTCCTCGAATTGCAGATTGTGAACCTGCAACAACCGGGCGAACGCATCCGCGATGTCGTCGCGCGACCAATCGTAAAGAGTGCTGAGAACCCAGTCCGCCTCGATGAGAACGAGATCGGGGACGAAGAACGTCGCCCCCTTTCGGGACAGCAACTTCATGGTGGCTCGGTACTGAGCCTCATCGTCGCGTGTCAGATACCGAATCAAGACATTGGTATCGAGACCAATCATCGCCGAGCCTTCTTAAAGCGACGGGCGGCACCCTCCCGAACGGCTGCCTTGATCTGTTCCAGCGACACCGGCTTCTTCGGTTTCTTCGCGGGAAACGTGTCCGCCAGTTCGGCAAACGTGGCCGACTTGGCACTTAACACGACCCGCCCGCCCGGCTCAATTTCATAGAGCAGCAGGGAGGACGGCTTGATCTGCAAAGCCTCGACCACTGCCTTCGGGATGGTTGTCTGATTCTTGCTCGTGAGTTTTGATGAAATGCTCATACAAGGAATCTACCCCTGAACAAGGAGAGTGGCAATTCGTAAGGAATTCTGCGATCCGTGCGATCCCTGACTAATCCTGGAACTAGCCGGCCGCCGCATACAACGCAGATTGGAGTTCTTGAAGCGCTTTCTCGTACTGATCCTTGCCGCCGAACAACCGGACGATTTCGACTGGCGTGCCGAACGTGGTGAGCGGTTGGACGTTCAAGACGCTAAAGGTCTCGATGGTGCCAATCCCTTCGTCGGCGTACTTGTCGAGCAGCGCGTCCAACACCGCACGCGCCTGTTCGCCGTACTTGGCGAAATAGTTCCGCTTCTTCACGTTGTCGGCCCGCTCGCGGCGTGTCAGCGGCGGTTGATCGAACGCGACGTGGCACACCAGATCGAACGGGTCGAGGTCTTTGCCGACTTGCTCCGCGAGTTCGTTGAAGAAGACGCCTTGCTGTTCCAACTCGGTCAACACGGCTTGCTTCTGCTCGGCCGTGGTCCAGCGTTGCAGGAACGCATCGAGCGAAGCGAACTCACCCAAGATCGCCTTGCGGGTGTAGTCCTTCAACGATTCGGTGATGAGCTTGCCGTCGTTGTCGTAGTATTGAACTCGCTCGGAAACGACTTGGACCGCGACGTCGTCGACGACGTATTTCGTTCGCTTGCCGGGCGGAGGATCAGTCATCGAGCCGCCGCCACCTTCGCCGGTGTCGTTGGCGGGGTCGGCGTCTTGCGGAGCTTCATTCTGATTGAATTCGTCACTGCCGGCTTGCGTGTCTTCGCCGCTGAGATCATCCGGCGGTACGACGGACTCATCACCCTTCGGTTCGTAAATCACGATCGGCGGGCCGTTGAAGTCATCGTCGGCAAACAGCTCGGTCGCCTTCTTGAAATCCATGATCGTGAAGAACAACTTGCCGAAGTCTTCGTTGATCCGCGTCCCGCGTCCGATGATCTGCTTGAACTTCGTCATCGACTGAATGGTCTTGTCGAGCACGATCAGCTTGCAGGTCTGCGCGTCGACGCCGGTCGACATCAGCTCGGACGTCGTGACGATGACGGGGTAGCGTTCTTCGGGGTGAATGAACTGGTCGAGTTCCGCCTTGCCCTCGGCGTTGTCGCCGGTGATCCGCATGACGTACTTGTCATTCTGCGCCACGAGGTCGGCATTCTCGTTGACCAACGCTTGCCGCATTCGCTCGGCATGGTCGATGTCCTCGCAAAAAACGATCGTCTTGTCGAATCGGTTGGTCCCTTTGAGGAACTCGGTGATCTTCTTCGCCACCAGCAACGTGCGTTGGTCCAGAACCAGCGTGCGGTCCATGTCCTTCTGGTTGTAGATGCGATCCTCGATCGGCTGACCATGCTTGTCGAGCTTGCCCGCTTCCGGCCGCCAGCCGTCGACGTCCCGGTCGATGTCGATGCGGACCACTTTGTACGGTGCGAGGAATCCGTCTTCGATCCCTTGCTTGAGCGAATAGGTGTAGACCGGGTCGCCGAAGTAGGTGATGTTGGAAGCCTCTTTGGATTCCTTGGGGGTCGCCGTCAGGCCAATGTGCGTTGCCGACGTGAAGTAGCTGAGAATCTCCCGCCACGAAGAATCTTCCGCCGCGCTGCCGCGATGGCATTCGTCGATCACGACCAAGTCAAAGAAGTCGGGCGAGAACTGCTTGTAGATATTTCGCTCTTCATCCACGCCGCTGACGGCTTGGTACAGCGACATGTAAATCTCGTAGGACTTGTCGATCTTCCGGTCCTGCTGAACCGCCGTCGTGAGGTCCACACGCTTGCCGTCAGTCAACTCGATGGTCTTGCTCTTGGGACTCAGCTTGGCCATCGCCCCTTTGAAGTGCTTGAAGTCGTTGACCATCGTCTGGTCGATCAAGATGTTGCGGTCGGCCAGAAACAGAATCCGCTTGGCCGTGCCCGAGTTCCACAATCGCCAGATGATTTGGAACGCCGTGAAGGTCTTGCCTGTCCCGGTTGCCATGACCAGCAGCACTCGCTTCTGGCCGTTCGCAATGGCTTCGATCGTGCGGTTGATGGCGATCTGTTGAAAGTATCGCGGTGTCCGGCCGCTGCCGTCCGAATAGTAGGGTTGAGTGATGACCGGCAAAGTGGCGGGCGTGATGTGCTTGGCCTGACAGTACCGCTCCCACAAATCGCTCGGCGACGGGAATTCCTCAAGAGACAACTGCGACTCGACCAATCCATCGGTCGCCAGCCTGTTATGAAACAGGAACCCGTCGCCGTTCGTACTGAAAACAAAGGGCACGTCGAGCGTCTTGGCGTAGCCGAGACCTTGCTGCATCCCATCGCCGACGCTGTGGTTGTTGTCCTTGGCTTCGATGACCGCCAACGGAATGTTGGATTTGTAGAACAACAGGAAGTCCACGAACTTTCGCGTTCCACGCCGGACGGTCTTCCCTTTGACCAGCACTTGCCCATCCGTGAAGAAATGCTGCTCCCGAATCTGGTGCATCAAATCCCAACCGGCCGCTTCGAGCGCGGGGTTGATGAACTTCGTGCAGATGTCCCGCTCGGTGAGCGACTTCTTATCGAGACTCATGCTGTGGGCTTTGATCGGGCTGCGGAGGTCGCACCGGCAACGAGATTCACGTTCGCGTTGCCGTCGTGCGTTTTTCTACAGGCCGATCATCATGCCCTTGGGAGTATCGAACCGCAATTCGGTGAAGGCGTTTTGGCACGGCTGGTGAGCGGTTCGCCAATGTCTTCTTGAGCGGTCGGCGCGATCAGTTCTTCCGGAGCAGGAATTGCGGCTCCACGGTTTCGTAGACCTGCCGAAAGACCGAGTTGGAGTACGGCATCCGCGAGTCGACTCCGGCACTGACGGCGGACGCCCTCTGCTTGATGAACTGGGACGTGTTATAGGGACGGAAGTAGTAGTAGCTTCCGGGTCCAGGGGGCGATTGGTGCTGAATCAGGTCGCCTGTCGGCTTGATACATAACTGCGGGCGGTCATGCCCCGCGCGAGTCCTTGAGAGCGAACCGAACCGAATGGGCTGGATACATGACGGATGCCCGACAGGGGCATCGTTCCGGCACTCGCTAGGAACTGCGAAACAGCCTTGTGGGACGGGAGTGCCATTTCCCGCCACCGTTTGTCCGAGCGGTCTTGTCGAGACCTCGGCCGCGGGATGCGGCGGAATCGGCAGGTCGATGGTTTGCTCGTACTGAGCCAGGATGCCGACGCTGATCGCGACGAAGAGCGAATTCATGGCCAGTCCTCGGATTCGGGGATGCGCACGCTCTCCCCGCATCGGCGGGGGCTCGGCGGTGGTCCCAACAAATACGTCACGACCCGGAGTTCTTCTCAATTCGGAAAAGTCTGCCTACCGATCATGACTCTCAGAGTCTCTCGGATCGCTCATTTTCTGTAGATCGAATGCTCGTGAAAAACTTTGTGTCCAAGATGGCGGGGATTGCCCTGGCACTCGTTGGCGTCGCCAGCGCGGTCCCCACATTGGCGGTCGCTCAGCAGAATTCGCCGGTGAGTCGGCAGAAGGAGCGAGCGAGGCGTCTGGAGTCTCCCACGGCGATCGTCAAAGCCAAAGAGGCTGAGTTGATCAATGAGGTGTTGGAGCCGGAGCTCATCTTTCCGATCGATCTGTCGCAGTCGAAGGTCGTCCGGACACGCGTCCCGATCGAACGGATCGCGGTGACGGACCCGTCGATTGTGGAATTGACGGAGTTCAATGAAACCGAATTTGAGTTGCTGGGGCTGAAGTCCGGTGAAACCACATTGACCATTTGGTTCACGCCAGGAGCGGCAGACTTTCCGGCACCTCAAGTGGCGCAGCGTAAAGGCGAACGAGTCGCTCGCAATGTGACTGCCGAGCGACGCGAGCCAACGGCTCCACCCGCGCAGCGGATGCTGAGATACCTCGTCAAAGTGGAGCGAGATCAAGATCTGCAACGTCGCGCCGCGGATGAGATTGCCAAGCTCGATCGGCAAATCAACGAGCTGTTCCCCAACAGTCAGGTGCAGTTATTCGTGGTGGCCGACAAGCTGATCGTGCGCGGACAAGCCCGTGACGCGAAAGAAGCCACAGACATCTTGGCCCTGTTGGGCGGTCAGGGAGGCGGTCGAGCGGTGGGCGCGGGCCAATCGGCCGTCGCAGTGGGGCAGGCGGCCGTCGCGGTCAATCAAGCGGGCCGGTCGCAGAATACCGATCTGCAACGCTTCTCGTTGGTCAATTTGCTGTACGTCCCCGGCGAGCAACAGGTGGTCTTGAAGGTTCGCATCGCGGAACTGACTCGCAGCGCGGCGCGCAGCTTGAGTATGGACCTCAAACTCGGAGACGCCTTCAACTTCGCGAGCGGCGGGGGGAACGTCTCTGCGATTCTCAACGGCGGCGACGTGGAATTATTTCTGAGGGCGTTTAGCACCAATGGCTACGGCAAGCTGTTGGCGGAGCCAACGCTGGTAACGCTCAGCGGCCAGACAGCGACATTTCTCTCCGGCGGTGAGTTCGCCGTGCCGACCGTGGTCGGAGTGTCCGGTGCGCAATCAGTTTCGACCACCTTCCGCAGCTTTGGGACACAACTGTCCTTCACGCCGACGGTCATCGACAAAGATCGAATTCGTCTGCAAGTAACTCCCTCGGTTAGCTCTCAGTCGGGAGACAGTGTCAGCGGCATTCCTTCACTCAACACGCGATCCGTCAACACGACCGTTGATCTGCGCGAAGGACAATGGCTGGCGATCGCCGGCTTGATTCAAGACGAGCAAAGAGGGAGTCGCAAACGCTTCCCCTTTCTCGGAGACGTCCCCGTGGTGGGAGCTATCTTTGGCACAGCGATGACCAAAAGCCGCGATGAAACGGAGTTGGTGGTCCTGGTCAGTCCCGAACTGATCCATCCGCTCGAAGCAGGCGAGGTGCCGCCCCTCTTGCCGGGCATGAGCGTCACGGAACCTACGGACGAGGCGTTCTTTTTTTTGCAGCACATCGAAGGACATCCCTCGATCCATCATCGCAGCACCGTCTGGCCGCAGTACAAGCAACAGGTGCAGGCGGACAAGTGGGTCCAGAAACATCTCCAGCAAAAGGCCTCGGCCGGGTATTCCGAGCCGCAACCACAATACTACTTTTCCGGTCCGCATGGGCTGTCGCAGTAGCGGCAGCAAATCTCAAATCTCAAATCTGAAATCTGAAATCTGAAATCTTGATCCGTCACCCGACCCACGAAGGGTCGAGCGACTCGCGAAAGTTCTCCATGAGCCACATTTCTCGAAAGGCGGCATCCGCTTGCTTAGGCTCGCTGATGATCTTCGGCTGCGCCGCCTCGCGCGAGCCTCCGCTCGTTCCACCACCGGCCATGTTGGGTGCCGAAGTCGATCAACTAATGACGCAGCAAGAACGGAATGCCGAGTCGTCCAAGTTCGTGATCCCGATGCACGAATTCGAACTCAATCAAACTCTCCCAAACGGACGCGAGCGTGGCTGGCGACTCAATGAGTATGGCGAGGACCACGTCAAACAGATTGCTGCCAGATTACGACAAGGGGACGAATTCCCGGTGGTGATCGAACGCAGTCAGACGACCCCGTTTGACGACACCGAGTTCGAGTACCCCGTGCATTTCAATGAGGAACTGGATTTGAAACGCCGCGCCGTTGTGGTCACGGCCTTGGAGCGTATGGGAATTTCGGACGCGGACCAGCGTGTGGTGGTGGCCCCCAGTATTGCTGAGGGTTTCACCGCAAACGAAGCGGTTCGCGCCTACAGCCGAGTGATCGGCACGAACAATCAAAGTGGAAGTGTCTCGGGCGGCGGTGGTGGTGCGGGATCCGGAAGCGGTGCGTCCGGCGTGGGAGGTGGTACGTCTGGAGCAGTTGGAGGTGGTGCGACCGCTCCCGGAGCGGAAAGTTTTTGATCTCGTCAAAGCAAACGTTATGAACCGAATTTTTTGCAAACTCCTGATCTGCGGAGTGGTGTCGTTGTGCGGCTGCGCGACGACATCTCCGATGGGGTTTGCGCTGCGACCGAAGCAGGACGCGGAGTCGAACGAACGTGTGCTCAGCATGGCTCGGCTGATGGAACGTCAAGCCAAGTACGACGAAGCTCAGAAGCTGTATCAGAAGAGTTTGGATCGCGACCCCAAGAACTCCACGGCGTGGCACCGCATGGGTTGCCTGGCAGTGCGGCGGGGCGATCAGAAAGAAGCGCTGGTCTACTTCGCGCGCGCAGCACAGTTCGGAACGGAGTCCGTCGAACTGTTGAATGACATCGGCTACGCCTTGTACTTGCAGAACGAACTGGCACCCGCCGAAGAGAAACTGCGGCAAGCGTTGAAACAGAACCCTCAATACGCGGAAGCTCGAAACAACTTGGGATTGGTACTCGCCGAGCAAAAGCGTTTCGACGAGGCGTTGGCGGAATTTCGCAAGGCGGGAGACGAAGCCTCAGCTCACTCGAATCTGGCCTTTGTGCAAACCAAAGTCGGTGCGCTCGACGAAGCGGAAAAGAACTATCACCGCGCCTTGGAATTGAATCCCAAGCAGGTGCAAGCCGGGCAGGCACTGGTCCATTTCTTTCTCGCTCGCAACAAAGCCGAAGCGGCGATCGCGAAGATCGAGAAGGCGGAATCACGCAACGGCGATTTCGTGCCGCCGCCAGTGACGCCGTCCGTCCGCGCGCCGATGCCGGCCCTCCCCGCTCCGATACCGGCCCCGGCCAGCTTGGCCACGTCGAAAGTCCTGCCGACACCGCCCACGACGGTCCCTGCGTCGCCCATCGTGCAGTCCAGCGCTGTCGAGACGGAAGAGGTCGGTTCCGACTTCAAGATGCCGATCGTGCGCGACGCTCGGTAGCGAAACGGCAATGATCTTGTGCGAAATGGCGCTAGCGCCGCCCCGCTCGCCCGTTTTATTTCCAAGGGAGTCACTCGACGCACCAGCGGCGAATGAGCTTCTCATACAGCGCGGTGCCGCGCTCTAATTGGTCCAGCTCAATCCATTCATCCCAGGTGTGAGCCTGCGCGATGTCCCCTGGGCCGAGCACCGCCATCTGCTTGAGTTCGGTCAGCATGGCTCCGTCAGTACCGTAAGCCACGGTTCGCGGACACGGGCGGTCGGCCAGTTGCACCAATTCTTGGATGAAGGCCGATTTCGGATCGACGTACAGCGGCATCGCGCCGCTGCGGAATTCAAACTGTAAACCGCAGCGTTCGGCGGCCTGCCGCGCGCGGTCTAACAGCAACTGCGGATTCTGGCCCGGCATCGGCCGGTAATAGACGGAGCAGATGCTCTGCGGCGCGGTGATGTTGAAGGCGTGCGTGTGATCGTTGATGCCGATGTTCCAACTGATGATCGGCGGATCGAAATCGGGATGCTGCCAGGCGGGATCGACGAGCGTCTCGTCGTGAATCGCTTTCATCTCGACGAGAAACGGGATCATCGCGAGGTTCGCGTTGAGTCCCTCGCGCGTGCTGCTGTGCGACGCTTTACCAATGGAGGTCGCGAGAAATCCGAACGTCCCTTTGTGAGCGTACACGACTTCCAGATGCGTCGGCTCGCCGATGATCCCTTTGGCGTCGCCGGCAATCATTTCGCGGAAGAGCGTCGATCTCTTCGCGACCGATTGAGCGCCGCCGTAGCCGATTTCTTCGTCCGCCGTGCAGGTGATGTAAATCGGCTGCTTGAGGTCCGCGACGCGAATTCGCTCAACCGCCGCGATCGCACACGCGACCGAACCTTTCATGTCGCAACTGCCGCGACCGTACAACTTGCCCTCTTTGATCGTCGGCTCGAACGGCCCGTGCTTGTCGGTGAACCACGGGCTGGCTGGCACAACGTCCGTATGGCCGAAGTACGCCAAGCCTCCCTTTCCCGGCCCCAGCTTGCCGACAACGCTCGCCTTGCGAACGCCGTTCTTGTCGTCGTACTCCAACCGCTCAACTTCAAAGCCGAGTTGTTTCAACCTCCGCTCGACATGATCGGTGATCGGCACGTTGGACTTTGAACTGACGGAATCGAAGCGGATCAATTCGTTGAGATGCTGGATGGCGTCCATGTTTGAACTCGCGTTGTTGTTGATAATCCCGCCACTTGGACTTGTCCCAGTGGTTCCCACGCTTTTGCTCGACACCGATGAGGAACAGAGTTCGTCGTGCAGAAGCGCGGGAACCACCACGACCAGCGGGGCGGCGTCCTGTTATTGACGATTACAGCTTCAGCACATCGGCCATCGAGTACAGGCCGGGTTTCTGTTGGGTGATGAACTTGGCTGCGGCGAGCGCTCCGTAGGCGTAACTGTCGCGCGTGTGGCTGCGGACGGTCAGGTCGATGGTTTCACCCATCAGGCCGAAGACGATGGTGTGCTCGCCAACGTTGTCGCCGGTGCGGAGTGCGTGATAGGCGATCTCATTGTGCGGCCGGTGCCCCGGTCGGCCGCTGCGGCCGTGAATGTGATCGGTTTGCCCCATTTCTTCGGCGACGATCCGGCCGAAGGCGAGTGCCGTGCCGCTGGGAGCGTCTTCCTTGAAACGATGATGCCGCTCGATGATTTCGACATCGACCCCTTCCGGGTTGGCTTTGAGCACTCGCGCGGCGTCGCGCACGAGCTTCATCAGCAGATTGACCGCGACGCTCATGCTGGGAGACCAGACGATCGGAATCTGCTTCGCGGCCTCTTGCACCGCGGCCTTTTGTGCCTCGTTAAATCCGGTCGTCGCCACGACCAGCGGCAGCTTGCGAGCCACACACAGCGGCACAAGATGTTCGGTCGCTTCCGGCACCGAGAAGTCGATGATGACATCCACGGGCGCGGAAAGTTCAGAGGCGATCTCCACCCCCGATTTTCCGCAGCCGGCCACTTCGCCGGCATCCTCGCCGCAGCGCGGACACTTCGGCGAATCGAGCGCGGCCGCCAACTGCAGTTCGGCATCCTGAAGCGTGCAGGCCACGATTCGTTGTCCCATGCGACCCGCCGCACCATGCACAGCGACTCGGAGGCGTTGACTCATTGGTGATCCCTTTCAGAAAACGTATTCGGTAAGCGGCAGAGCGTAGCCGTGTCCGCGCTGGCTCGGAAGCGTCGCATTTGCGAAGTTCACGCCAAGTGTCGCAGACTCACCCCCAAGCGCGAGCTGTGAAGCCGCACCGAATATTGAATCGGCCCCGCTCGCCTTGGCAACGGCGCTTGCGGCGATACAACGAGCGTGCCGAATAGCCGACATGGCTTTCTGCGCGAATCGAAGCCATGGAGATTCAATGCCCTCATTGCCAGATTGCCATCCAACTCGTCGAAGCGCCGCTGGAGAGAGACGACGTCACCTGCCCGTCATGCGGCAGCCAGATCAGCAGTGCCGAGCGAACTCAGAGCGAGCCGCCCGTCGTACCGCCTGCGAGCAATGGCCGAGAAACGACATCGCTTCCAGCCTCACCGAGTGGGCTGCCATTCTCGGTGCCTCCCACATCGCAAACAGCCTCCGCATCGGCGGCCACGTCCCTCACCGCGCCTCAGCGACCGCCGGTGATCGAAGCCTTCGGGCATTTCCAACTGCTCAAGCGGCTGGGTGGCGGAGCCTATGGCGATGTCTTTTGGGCGTACGATCCGCAGTTGGACCGAGACGTGGCGATCAAGCGTCCGCATCAACGGCGGTTGCCGCCGGAGTTGGCCGAACGGTTTGCTCGTGAAGCGCGAGCGGCCGCGCAGCTCCAGCATCGGCACATTGTCGGCACGTATGAAGTGGGCGAGGTGGACGGTCGGCCGTACATCGCCAGCGAATACATCCTCGGCACCGACTTGGCCGCACGCGCGAAAGCGGAGAAAGATCAGAACCGCCTGTTGCCGCCGCGAGACATCGCTCTGCTCTGCGCTCAGGTGGCCGAGGCGTTGCACGTCGCTCACGAGGCGGGCATCGTGCATCGAGACTTAAAGCCCGCGAACATTCTGATCGGTAGGTTGGGACTCCGTCCCGACCCGTCTTCAAACCCCGACTCAAATCGCAACTCGAACACCGGTCGGGACGGAGTCCCAACCTACGGCGTTCTCCACCCCTACATCACCGACTTCGGCATGGCCAAGCGCGACACCGAAGCCGAGTTCGTGATGACGCAAGCCGGGGATCTGCTCGGTTCCCCCGCGTACATGTCGCCGGAGCAATGGCAAGACAGCCACGCCGTCGATCGCCGCACCGACTTATGGGCCGTGGGAGTGATCCTGTTCGAGCTGCTGACCGGCGAGTTCCCGTTCCGAGCCTCGCGCGACTTCCTGCGTCTTAAAGAACAAATCAAAAACGAAGACCCGCCGCCGCCGTCGCAGCTCAACAGCCAAGTCCCCGCCGACCTCGACACGCTCTGCCTGAAGTGCCTGGAGAAAGACCCGTCCCGCCGCTTCCCCACCGCCGCCGACCTCGCCCAAGAACTCCACCGCTTCCTCCACGGCGAGCCAATCCACTCTTGCCCCATCACCCAATGGGAACGAGCCACGAAGTGGTGCCAACGCAACCCAGCCGTCGCGTCATTGAGTGCGGCCGTGGTCCTCGTCCTTCTCACGGGCACCGCTGTGTCTTCGTTCTTTGCATTCATGTCTGCAAAAGATTCATAGCGAGCGAACGCCAAGCCCGTGCTGATCTCCCGCAGCCTCGCCAAGATGACTCGCTTCGGCAACGCCCTGGGGAATCGACAAGCCAACATGCTTCGGACTCGCCGGTCTGGACGACCTGACCACCACCTGCGTCCGACCGCACGCCAGCAATCGCGGAGTCGGCGAACGCCTCGGCCAAACTGCTCGCCAGTATGACCGCCGTCGCCGACTGGGTGACGACCGCTCGCAGCGTCCACGACCTCGCTCGGCAAACAGGGATCGACATGCCCATCACCCGCGAAGTCTTCGCCGTCCTGTTCGAGTCGAAATCCCCCACCGATTCCGTCATGCAACGCCCACCACGCGGCGAGTCAAACCACACCCGACCCCTCACGCTGAATTGTGGATACCGCGATTCGGGAAATCCCAAAAAGCCTGGTTGAAATCGTGGGGAGTTGCAGGCATCTCCTTACGGAAGAAACAAAAAAGCCGACCAGAACCAGACTGGGGATGTCCCCCTGAAAGGCGGTCGCTAACTCAACCGGAAAGGTGTTTTATGAAAACCGAAATCAGAGCAATGGTCTTGGTAGCGTTCTGCGCTGCCGTCTCAACAGCCGTTTACTTTCTCACCGGAGAATCGTGGGTAGAGGTCTACGAAGTGGTTTTCCACAGCGTTTGGCTCTTGCTCAAGCTGTTCATTGCTCGAAGGCAATGAGGGACACCATGCCATGTGACCTACAAAAACTTGAAACTTCTGTCCGAGGACGGTATGCTTCCGAAAT
>CAMDPX010000220.1 GCA_945905295.1 Planctomyces sp. SH-PL62
GAGCGTTGCTGCGATCGCGAACCACCGGGGGGCTGACGCCGCCCCGCTCGCCTGTGAGTCGCGAAGGCAACTCGAATCGTGGGAAGTCCCACATCCCCGCCCAGCGCTGGCCTTCAGGACGACGATAAATCAGATACCGTCCTTCGGACTCGATCGCGACGTAGGCTTCTCGCGTCTCGGTGATTTCGGCTCGTCGCGCGGGGACGGGAATCTCGGCCTGAGCTTGCTCGGCCAATGCGCGGCAACACGCCGCGACGGGGCAGGCGTCGCAGCGCGGGTCAGTCGGAGTGCAAACGGTCGCGCCGAGATCCATCAACGCTTGATTGAACTCGCCGGGCGATTTCGTCGGAACGAGCTTCTCAGCGAACGACCACAACACTCGTTGACCGGCCGTTGAGCGCGGATCGTCACGGAATCCGAGCAACCGGCAATACAACCGCAACGTGTTCGCTTCGAGGATCGGAGCCGGCCGGTCAAACGCGAACGAGACGATCGCTCCTGCCGTGTAACGTCCGATGCCCGGCAACGGCAGCAGTTCCTCAACCGACTCTGGGAACATGCCGCCATTCGCAACGATCGCCTGGGCCGCTTTGCGGAGATTGCGTGCGCGACTGTAATAGCCAAGTCCCTCCCACAATCGCAGCACGTCGGCTTCATTGGCGGCGGCCAGCGCGGCGACGTTCGGAAAGCGTTTCAGAAATCGCTCGAAGTACGGCTTCACCGCCGCGACGGTCGTCTGTTGCAGCATGATCTCGCTGATCCAGACTTTGTACGGGTCGCGACAGTTGCGCCACGGCAAATCACGTCCACCGTGAGCGTGCCAACGACGCAACGCCGATCGAAAATGGCGGAGCCAGTTCGTGTCGATGTGGAGCAACTCGTCAGCCATGCGTCAGAACCCTTCCAGATTCAAAGTGTGACGAAGCATCAACAGCTTCGCGACTTGGCCTCGCGCGTTTTGTAGGACGGACAATCCCGTCCGTCGTGAGGTCTTGACGACGGACAGGATTGCCCGTCCTAGGTTTGGTTGCGGTTCGGCCGTGATCTTCAAAAAACTCGACGTCCTGTGGCCGCATGGCGAGTCCAGTGGTATCCTCATTCGTCCGCCATGCAAGCCGGCCAGCTCACGGCATGACGCGGAACCTCGCCGATACTAACCAGAGGACTCACAACCTCTGCCCGCCTCAAAGTCCGACTCCTGAAAGGCCCTCTCATGCCAGCAATTCCACAGCTTTCTCGACGAACGATTCTCCGTGGTCTCGGTGCCACCATCGCATTGCCGTGGTTGGAAGCGATGGGGCCGCTCACCGCGTGGGCGGACGGGGCCACCAAGCCGGAACAGGCCGCTCCGAATCGCATGGCGTTTTTGTACGTCCCCAACGGCAAGAACATGGCCGACTGGACGCCGAAGACCGAAGGGGCCGACTACGAACTGCCCGCGATCTTGAAGCCGCTCGAAGCGGTGCGATCGAAGTTCTCGGTGTTGACCGGATTGACTGCCGATAAAGCGAGACCGCACGGGGATGGCGGCGGCGATCACGCGCGAGCGCTCGGAGCATTCCTCACCGGTGCTCAGCCGCGTAAGACGGACGGCACGGACATCAAGGCAGGCACGTCGGTTGATCAAGTCGCGGCGGCGCGGATTGGCGACAAGACGCGATTGCCGTCGCTCGAAATCGGCACCGAAGCGGGTGCGATGGCCGGCAATTGTGATTCGGGTTACTCGTGCGTGTACTCGTCCACGATGGCGTGGCGATCGGCGACGCAGCCGCTGCCGAAAGAGGTCAATCCGAAGCAGGTCTTCGAGCGGCTCTTCAGTTCGGTTCCGGATGCGGATCGCATCAAGCGGGACGTTCGCCGTAAGAGCGTACTCGACTTCGTGCGTGAGGACTCGAAAGACCTCAGCGGCAAGCTGGGAGTCAACGACGTGCGGAAGCTCGACGAGTATTTTTCTTCCGTGCGAGACATCGAACTCCGCATCGAACGGGCGGCGAAACTGCCGCCAGCGAAAACTCCCGAAGGCCCGAAACCGACCGGCATCCCCGGCGACTTCCAAGAGCACATTCGCCTGATGTGCGACCTGCTGGTGCTGGCGTTTCAAACCGACAGCACGCGCGTCAGCACGTTCGTCCTGGCCAACGAGGGAAGCAACAAGCCGTACCCGTTCATCAATGTCGCCGAAGGCCACCACGACCTCTCGCACCACGGCAACGACGAAGCCAAGAAGGCGAAGATTCGCGACATCAACATCTTCCACACGACACAGCTTGCGTACCTGCTGCAAAAGCTGGACTCGGTCAAAGAGGGAGACGGCACGCTGCTGGAGCACTGCATGATCGCCTACGGCAGCGGCAACTCCGACGGCAACGCCCACAACCACGACAACCTACCGCTGGTGCTCGCCGGCGGCGGCTGCGGCACGGTCAAACAAGGCCGCCACATCATCTACCCGAAGGAAACCCCGCTCAACAACCTCTGGGTCTCGATGCTCAACCGCATGGAAGTCAACCTCGATAGGCTGGGCGACAGCACGGGGGCGCTGAGTCTTTCCTAAACGTAGGGCGGGCTCAACAGATTTGGAACGCTGGCGGGCAGGAGCCTGCCCTATCTGGCTGATTGTTCCAGCAGTTTTTGATGCAGGAACTCTGGAGCCAAGTCGGCGTCGTTTTCCCAGCGGATGGTGTGCAGGATGGGAGAGACTTCAAACTGCCGGAATCGAGCGACGTCCTTCAATGGTTCGAAGACCGGCCCCCACAGTGCGTCTTTGAGATCGACGATCCCACCTTGTCCGTTATTGAACCGCACTTCAATCGCATAGTCCGCGACATGACGAGCCGATACGACTTCCAACATAGTCAATCACTCCAACGGCGCGATCTTTTGCAGGGGTTGATGAGCTTCCGCAAGACGCCAATCGTCAAGCAACTCATCGCGATGCAATTCGTGCTATTCGAGCACCGCGCGGAGCGCTCGTCGAGGAAATCGGCCCTCAACAACTCCCGATTCGATTTCGACGCTGATTTTGTACTCGCCGTACTCGGCATGAAAATGCGGCGGTTTATGGTCGTCGTACAACATGTAAACGACGATTCCGAGAAAGCGTGAGAGTTCCGGCATCAAAGAATTCCTCGGAGCCAAATCGCTGTGGCGTCGTCGTGAGTTGCGTGCCCCACTCGGTTGCTACGCGACAGACAACTGCTGCTGGTTTTGGACGATCACGGTTGGGTTTGCATTGCGAGGCGGAATCGGAAGCTGCTGCTGCTGCATCAACGTCAGATGTTCCTGCATGCCCCAACGAGCTTGATAGAGACAGTCCTCAACCGAGTGGCCGACACCGGAGAAGCCGTCCAACTCCGGCGAGAAGAAGCCGAAGAAATTGGGTTCGTCAGTGGCTTCGATAATCAGCGAATACGGCAAGTCAATCATGACGACGCTCCTGCGGTTTCTGGATGCCGGCGGATTTCAGGATCGCATGGCAAGTCCCGGTTGGGATTTCTTTCCGCGCATGATAGTCCACTCGGACAAGGTTGGGCCAACCTTGTTTCGTGTAGTACCGGATCGAACCTTTTTCCTTCAACAGCCGAAAGCCATTCGTTTCGAGCAGTTGCACAAGTTCGCTGAAACTCAAGGGAGACCTCCTTGAAAGCAGGCCGAAAGCACCATCCGCATTTCACCCACCAGCGATCGGCGGCAACAAGGTCACGATGTCATCTGAATGCAGCGCGGTGGTCGCCGCCTTGCGAGCCGGGACGGCGGAATCGTTCACGACGATGAGCAAGCTGGGACGTGCGTGTCCGGTGTCTGTTACGAAGTGCGACCGCGCCGTGCGGTGAGCGCTTGCCAATTGGTTAAGTAAGTCGGCGAGGCTGTTCCCGTCCGGGAGTTCAACCTCTTCCTCTGTTCGGCCGACGGCGGCGCGGAGTTGCGCCATGTATTGCACGCGCAGTTTCATGTTTTGGCATTCTCGGTGGAAAGCGGATTCAGTTGAGTGAGCGGTTGCTCGCGCAGTTGGCCTGACTCCAATACGAACAACTTCTCGGCCAGGTTGCGAGCTTCCACGCGGCTGTGGGTGACGTGCAGGGTTGTCAGGCCAGTTTGCTTTTGGACCGAGCGGAGCAACTCGCAGAGCCGGTCGCGAGTCGCTTCGTCCAGCGCGTTCAACGGCTCATCCATCAGCAGGACGCGCGGACGGAACGATAACGCTCGGCCAAGCGCCACGCGCTGGGATTCGCCGCCGCTGAGGTTCGTGACGCGACGTGCGAGCAGCGACTCGATCCCCAGGACGTGAGCCAGTTCCGCGACTCGCTCTTTGATCATCGCCGCCGAGCAGTGTCGGACTCGCAATGCGAATTCCAGGTGTCCTCGCACGGTCATCATCGGGAACAGGGCGAGGTCTTGCGGCACATAACCGACGCCGCGGTCGCCCGGTTTCCAGCGGGTCATGTCGCTGCCGTTCAAGAGGACTCGGCCGCTGGCCACAGTGCGCAGTCCGCAGATCGCTTCGAGGATCGTTGTCTTGCCTTGGCCGGTGCCGCCCATCAGCACGGCGTAGGTGTTCTCCGGGATCGACAGGTTCACGTTCGTCAGCGCGAACGGGCCGGAGCGGATTGTGATGTCGTGGAGTTCGATCATCGGACCACCTTTGCTCCGACCAACCGCACCACGCCGAGGACCGCCATTGCGGCCAGCACCATCAGCAGCGAAACGGCCACCGCGGCTTCGAGTTGTCCGACGCTCAATTCCAGGAAGACGGTCGTTGAGAGAACCTCGGTGCGCATTCGGGTCGCTCCGGCGAAGACCAGGATCGGGCCGAATTCCCCCAGCGACCGAGCCCAGGCGATTGTTAGCGCAGCGACGATGCCGCGCCATGCTTGAGGCAACGCAATCTCCAGAAACGCCCGACTGCGACGGCAACCGAGTGTCATGGCGACTTGTTCGGCTCGCGCGTCGATTTGATCGAAGGTCACGCGCATCGTCTGCACGGCGAACGCACACGCCACGGAGAACTGAGCCAGCACGACGGCAGGCTCGGCGTAGGTCACTCGCACGCCGAAAGACTCTTGCATAATCCGTTCAAGATTCGTGTCGCCTAGCGGCAGATGGAACAGGATCAACAGGCTCAACCCGATGACCAGCGGTGGCAGCACCACGGGAATGTCGATGAGCGTGTCGATCAACCAGCGTCCTCGAAACGAGAATCGCGACAGCAAATATCCCAGCGGTGTCGCCACCCAAATCGACAACAGCGCCGAGATCGAACACGAGACCAGGGTGAGTTGTATCGCACGTTGAATCTCCGGCTTGCTCAGCGCGGCAGCGAAATGTTGAGGAGACGTGAACGCGAGATCGGCCGCGAGCATGGCGACGATCAGCAGGACGAAGCTGCCTCCGAGTCCGCCCATCACGACGAAGAACGGCACGTCCGATCCCGCGCGATGCGCAATTCTTGGTGAGCCGGAGGGCGTTAGCCCCCGGACCTCCATGGCGTCCGTCGCAGTCCGGGGGCTAACGCCCTCCGGCTCACCGGGTTTTATTGTCATGCGACCTCTCGCCGAGCCACTGGAATCCTTCGCTGGTGAATCGTTCCTTCGAGGAGTCCGCTCGAATCGCCTGCCGCAGTCGTTCGGCAAGTTGCTTATTGGCGGAATCCTTGGCCACTCCGAACGGCTGCGTCGCGACCGAGCAGGGGATGCCCTTGATGCGGATCGCGTCGAGAAACTCGCCCGATCCGGCCGCATTGCTGAGATACGCCACGGCCGCGTCGAGCGACCCGGAGCGCATTTGATTGACCAGCATGTCTCCCGTTGGCGTCTGCACCACAACGTTCTTCATGACCTTTTCCTTCACGCCCCCTTCATCGAACGTGCGTTGTGTGAGCCAGCCCATCGCGCATTGCTTCTCGTGGCCGACGCCGACACGCAGGCCCGGTTTGGCCAAGTCGTGCAGCGATTTGATGCCGTGCGGATTCCCCTTCTTGACGATGATGACCAACTCGTTCTGCGAGACGTTGTCGGAATCGGGAAACAATCCGCGCACTTGATTCATGAACTCGACGTCGCAGGCGAAGTAGGCGTCCGGCACCTGTCCCGCTTTCATCTGCGCGACCAGGATGCCGCAGCCGTTGTAGACGCGCGTGACTCGCACCCCTTCGCGTTTCTCGAAGTCGGTGATCGTGGTCTCGATCGCCGGCCGCAGCATCGAACCGGAATACAGCGTGATCTCCGGTTGCTCGGTCCAGGCATCGCCGTCCACCGGTTGAAAGCCGAACTCGCGATACCGCTTCAATCCCTTGTCGCTCGCTGCCAGATAGCGAGCGAAGTGCAACGCCTGTCGCGGTTGACTGCTCGATTTCAGCACGGCGACGGCGACATTCGCTTTGACCGATTCCAACTCCGGCAGCACCACGGCTTCCAGCGTGCCGTAGTCATGCAAAATGGCATCGAACACGATGCCGGCATCGACCGCTCCGACCTTCACATCGTTGGCCACTTCGTTGACTGTTGTCTTGTAGACCGTCGTGCGTGCATGCAGCTTTTCCCACTGACCGCTCGCCGTGAGCGCATCGTGCGTGAGCTTTCCGATCGCCGACGCTTCCACACTCGCTTGAGCCAATCGCAGGTCGTCCCGGAACAGGTCTTCGAGGCGAGCAATGCGTTTGGGATTCCCTTTCGCCACCGCGACCACCGCCTGCATCTTCGCCAACGGAAAGACGTCCGCCTCGCCGGCCAGCAATTTCCGCTCGCGAGCCAATGCCAAATAGCTGTCGTCCGCCGGCAGAAAGAGATCGCCCGTGCCCGACACTTCCAGCGAAGCCAGCAGCGTCTGCGACGGGCCATACTGAATTTGCAGCGGCGTCTTGTAGTCCCGCTCGTAGTCGGCACGAATGGCTTCCAGCACGCTCTTGTTGCTGGCCGCACAGTAGATGACCAGCGGCTCGCTCGCTTTCGTCGGGCCTTCGGGTTTTGGAGAGCGAACCATGCTCGCGACCAAGGCTCCCAACAACACCAGCGACACCAACATCACGACGACCGAGCGTGCGACTCCTCCCAATCGAATCGAGTCCGCGTCTTGAACCGCTCGCGATGGCGAGAGTGGCAACGATCGGTGCAGCGAAAGACGGCGAACTAGCATCGCAGAGACCATCACAATTCAAGGGTTCGTGGAACGCGAAGATGCAGAGAGCCCAAATTGCCTGCTAGTGCCGCCGATCAGAAATAACCTTTCACCAGAACCATCGCTGGCGGGCTGCTGATCACAACTTGAAGTTTTAGACCGATGTTCCCCACGGATGGCATGGCGATACCACGGATATAACTGCGCTTCTCGTTTTTCATCCGTGGTATCGCCATGCCATCCGTGGGGACTGTTCTGGCTCCATGACAGTTCAATCGTGATCTGCGGCACTAAGCCTCAAACAAGCGACCCCACCGAGCTTGTCTCGGTGGTTAGCGGGCTTTTGCACTACGTCGATTTTGATTTCGAGTGAAAGGCTGCGTAGTGCAAAAGCCCAAATCCACCGAGACAAGCTCGGTGGGGGGTGCGAACATCGCCGGGTTGAGGACTAAGGGAGTTACTTACCGAGAGCATTCAACCATTGCAAGCAGATGCAATCCCTGGCGAGTCGACAGCGCGAGCAAGTCGGAAACCCTCGCGAGGAAAGTCGTTCGTCGCCGACGGATCATCTGGGTAAGCTCGCCGACTAAGATGTTCCCAGCCACGGGCCGGTTCAATCCACGAAGGCGACAAATGCGAACGGTGATTGCCGCACACCGCTGCCCGAACTGCGAGATCCGCAAGCCGCTCTGTTTCTGCGCGATGATCCCGCAGCTTGTTCTTCAGACGCGTGTGATCATTCTCATGCACACCTGCGAGGAAGTGCTGACGACCAACACCGCGCGGCTGGCGGCCAAGGCGCTGACGAACAGCGAAGTTCGCATTCACGGCCGACGCGACGAGCGGATGTCGTTAGACGGGTTGGTTCAGCCGGGGCGACCGGCGTTCTTGCTCTATCCCAGTTCGAGGGCCATTGAACTGACGACCGATTTCGTCTCCCGTCTGTCGGGGCCGATGAACTTGATCGTGCCGGATGCGAGCTGGCGGCAAACCAAAAAGTTCGTGCGTCGCGAGCCAGGCTTGGTGGGCATTCCGCATGTCACGTTGCCACCAGGGCCTCCCTCGGAGTACCGCCTGCGTGCTCAACGCGGCGACCAGAATCTTTGCACTCTGGAGGCCATTGCCAGAGCCCTCGGAATCTTGGAATGCCGCGCGGCTCAGGCCGGGTTGGAAACTCTGTTGCGTGTGCTCGTGGAGCGGACTCTCTGGTCGAGAGGCATGTTGTCGGCAGGCCGCTGCACGACGGCCGGCATCCCGCCTGAAGCCTTTTGCTGATCGTGAGCCGCAAGGCGCTAGCCGCGGGGCGATGAATACAACCCGCGGCTAGCGCCTTGCGGCTCACAAAATCGTTTTCAACACCGATGGCGGAGAGCCGGTTTTGCCGGCTCTTTGCCGTTCGTTAGAACGCCGGAACCCCACACTCTGGCGAGTGTGGCTACGTGTCAATTCAGCGAGCGTCTGTCTTCGAGTTTGACGGAGGCAGGTGCTGATCGAACCAGTCGGCGAAGCGTGGGATGTCGAACAGCATCGTCGGCCAGCCGTGCTTTTTGCCGGGTCGGACTTCGAGTCGCACCTGATGTCCCACGGCACTCGCTTGTTTCACAAACCGTTCCGACTGATCCAGCGGCACGAGCGTGTCCGCGTCGCCGTGGACGATGAAGGTCGGTGGCAGTGCGGAGGTGATGTGGTAAATCGGTGACAGTTCGCGGCCCAGCACTTTCCATTCGTCGAGCGTCTGAGCACGCGGACCGAAGCCGCGTTTGTAGCTCTTGGGAGGCCCGCCATCGCCGGGGTTCTCGGTGGACTCGCCGAGGTTCAAGAGGTCCGTTACCGGGAAGAAACAGGCAACGCATTGCACGGCACTCGACTCGCGATCCACGGCATCGGGAGCATCCGCCGGTCCCGGTCCGCCGCGAGTGGCCAGCATCAGCGACAAGTGCCCGCCGGAACTGCCTCCGGTGACTCCGATCCGGTTCTCTTCGACACCGTACTCGGCGCGGTGATGCCGGATGAATCGCACCGCCCGCTGCACATCGTCCACAATTTCCCCGATCAGGCACTCCGGTTGCGAAACGTGACGCACGGCGAAGACCGTGTAGCCTCGGCGGAGAAATGGCGCGAACAGAAATGGCTGCACCGAACCGGCACCCGACTTCCAACTGCCGCTGACCATCACGACCACACTGGCACCGTTCTGCTGCGGCGGACGGAAGACATCCATCAGCAACTTGGCCTCGCCGCGTTGGCCGTAGACAACATTTGAGATTCGTTCCTGCGGAGCCTGGAACCACCACCAGTAGAGGACTCCCGTCGCGACCAGCAATGTCACGATCGACGTTAAGCCTCCCCAAAACAATCGCCTCAGCCAACTCATATTGTTTCTCGTTTCCATCGCCCCGCTCGCCGCGCAACCGCGAACTAACACGACTGCGCACTTTGTAGCTGAATTCGCCAGAATTCAGCCGATATCGCCAACTGAATTCTGGCGAATTCAGCTACTTGGTGCGCAGTCGAACTAATTGGCACGCAACTCGCGGAACTGCTTCCACGTGATCAGCTTGATTCCCTCGTCCTGAATCAGCCGGGCGATTTCGGGATCGGTGAAGATGCGGCGGTCGCCGTCGCGGCGTGCGGCGCTATTCGTGACGGCTCGCAGTTCGGCATCGTCAATCCCGCAGTGAATGATGAGCTCGCTCACGCCCGGCGGCAGACTCTTGATGGTTTTCACATAGTTTTCCAGTCGCTGCTCGTGCGAGTCGCCGCCGTAGAACTGCGCGAGGCCATCGAGCAGCGGCAACCGCTGCTCGGTCAGCCGAGCCACGAGCGGGGGACCAACATCGCGCAGTGCCGGGTAGGCGCGTAGCGTCTTCTCGCTCAGATTGGAAAAGAACAACACCGGCAGATCGTGTTCGATACCAACCGCGACGTAGACCTCGATCAAGTCCGGCCGGCTGACCAGAGCGCCCATGTGCGTGTCGAGATGACTGACCGGGATGCCAAGTTGTTTGGCCCGCGCGATCTGTGCCTGCAGTTCGAGGGCGACTTCCTCGCGCTTGGCGTGCTTCGCGACTTGTTCCACGTTGGCCCACAGGTAGCCATGCTCATCGACCAGACTGGGCACCTTGTTCTTTCCGGCCACTGGCCCCCAGCGGTACTGCTTCCATTCGGAGTTGAGTGTCAGGTGCAGACCGTAATCGAATTGGGGATGCGCCTTGGAATACTCGGCGAACTCGGTGACCCACGGGCAGGGGATCATGATGCTGCACGACGTGACGATCCCCTTTTCCAGCGCCTCGATCGTGGCCCGATTGACCGAATGGCACATCCCCGCGTCGTCCGCGTGGATAATCAGATAACGCTGCTTGTCCGCCGTCGCAGGCGAATCGTCGCCGCGCGCCGGTGGCACCATCAGCAACACGGCAGCCAGCAGAATCATGGCGTGGCGGCGGAACAGAATTGTTTTCATCGGTTGAGACTCCTCATTCGTAAAGTTGCCAACGTTTGGTGCGGGTCCACCAAGCCTCGTCATCGAGCGAGGCCAGCGTCGTCACTTCCGTCGATGTCAGCGGTGTGTCCGAGGCCAATTGATTCCGTAGTCGAGGTGATCCAAACAGGATGTCGATCGGCATTTTGTCCTGCTCGTACTCGTAGGGAGGCGGGAGCCAAGTGAACTCGCGCGGGTGGAGTTTATGCACTGCGGCCAGCAGAGCGAGCGTGGTGGTGATGGACCGCACGGATCTGGGTTCCGTGATATGCAACGCCACTCCGCCGCAACTTTGTCCGTGCCATTTGTCGAAGGTCGGGACGAATCGAATCGGGCGGAGTTCCAAGCCTGGAAACTCGAACGCCGTCAACTCGCACGCAAGCTGATGCGGATTGAGAAACGGCGCGCCGACAACCTCGAACGGCAACGTCGTGCCGCGACCTTCGGACAGATTCGTCCCTTCCAGCAGCACTTGTCCCGGATACAGCAACGTCGTCTCGACGCGCGGCATGTTCGGTGGCGGAGCCACCCAAGCTCGACCAGTCTCCGAATAGAGCAGGTCACGTCGCCAATCGGACATCGGCACGATGTGCAACTCGGCTCCGATCTGTTGCTCGTGATTCAACAGCGACGCGAGTTCGCCGAGCGTCAATCCATGCCGCAGCGGGATCGACACGCCGCCGACAAAACTCTGATAGTCCGCTTCCAACAACGGTCCTTCTGCCACGACACCGCCGAGCGGATTCGGTCGGTCCAGCACGACGACGGGGAGCCTCGCGGCGGCGCAGGCCGGCAGCGCGTTGAGCATCGTCCAGGCGAACGTGTAGACCCGCGTGCCGACGTCTTGAAGGTCGATGACAAAGCAGTCGATCTCGCTCAACATGGCGCTGGTCGGCTGCCGCGTTTCGCTGTAGAGGCTGAAGACGGGCAGATCCAAAGGCTCATAGCGTCCGTGCGGCGACTCGATCATGTTGGCTTGCTGCTCACCCCACAGTCCGTGTTGCGGCGTGAAAATCGCTGTGAGCTGTCCGGGAAATCGCTCGGCCAAAACGTCGCAAGCGTAGCGGTAGTGGCAATCTACCGACGCTTGATTCATCAGCAGTCCGAACCGCGCGCCGTTGAGCACTTCGGGAGGATGATCGACACATTGCTCCAGACCGATCTGCATGACTTTGTCCCCATTTTTTTGCCCTCCATTTTTTTGCCAGCTCCGACCGGGCTCATGCGGCTGGCAAAAAAATGGAGGGCAAAAAAAATGAACGCCCAATGTTACGGCTCACTCATAAATCAAATACGTCGCGCGGCGGCGCAGAAAATCGGACACCCCCTCGCTGGCGATCTCGCGAATGTCCTCGACCGAGCGGCCTTCCAATACGGCATTGAGGGTCCGTTCGTTCGAGAGCAATCGGTCGTACGACTTCGGATCCCAGTCGTTGCGGTGCAGGCGGCGGAGCGCGGACGCGATCTCGAAACCAACTCGCAACGGCTCGAAGCGGCGGCGGTCGGTGATCACGATGTTTACGCCGCGACATTCCTGTTTTTCAAATTTGCTCGACGATGGCGTGAATTGAATCGGGACAAAGCTCGTTCCGGGAATGCTCCGCGCATTGAGTTCCGCCGCCAGCTTGCGGCCATCGAGCCACGGAGCGCCGATGACCTCAACCGGCGTATCCGTGCCGCGGCCGACGGACACGTTCGTCGTCTCCAGCAGTCCGATGCCCGGATACAGAAACGCTTCGGTCAAGCTGCGCATGTTCGGCGACGGATTCACCCAGGTCAGTCCGGTCGCGTCCCACGCATCGCTTCGCCGCCAGCCTTCACACGGGACGATTTGCAAATCCAGATCGAGCTTGAGTTCCGCCTGGAACAACTTTGCGAGCTCTCCGGTCGTCATGCCGTGCCGCACCGGCAAGCGATGAAAGCCGACGAATGATTCCTTCCCCTTGTCGAGCATCGGCCCGGCGACATCGACGCCATTGATCGGGTTCGGCCGGTCGAGCACCACGAAGCGCCGCTTGTGCTCGGCCGCCGCCTTCATCGCTTCCCCCATCGTCGAGTTGTACGTGTAGAACCGCGTGCCGACGTCTTGAATATCGAAGACGATCGTGTCAATCGGCTCCAGCATCGCGGCGGTCGGCTTGCGGGTCTCGCCGTACAAGCTGAAAACCTTCAGGCCCGTCGCGGCGTCTTTGCTGTCGCCGACTTTGGAGATGTCCACTTTCCCTTCGTAGCCATGTTCCGGGCTGAAGAGTGCCACGAGTTGCATCCCCTTCGCGTCGTGCAGAAGTTGCACGGTGCTGACGCCAGCGCGATTGCGGCCCGTGTGATTCGTGATGAGTCCGATCTTGCGAGCGGCGAGTTGCCGAAAGCCATCTCGTTCGAGCACGTCGATGCCGGTCAAAACTTCGCGCGGCGGCGCGGTCGCCGGTGAGACATCGCGAACGGCGGAGGCCACCACGGTCGCAATGCGGCCAGCCAGCGGATTCACCAACCCTTTGCCGTTCGGGTGGACGCGGTTGCTCAGGAACACGAAAAACAAATCCAGTTCGGGATCGATCCACAGCACCGTTCCCGTGAACCCGCCGTGCCCGAAGGCCGAGTCGGACAACAAGTCACCGCGATTGGTCGAGTAGCCCGTGCGCTTATCCCAACCCAATCCGCGCACGCCATTCGACACACGGTCGCCGCGAGTCATGCGGGCCACCGTCTGCGGCGACAGCACGCGGACACCGCCGTATTCGCCTCGGCCGAGCATCATCTGAGCGTAGATCGCGACATCCTCGGCGGTCGAGAACAGCCCCGCGTGTCCCGCGACGCCGCCGAGTTTGAAGGCTCGCGGGTCGTGGACTTCACCTTGCATCCAATGCCCGTCGCGCTGCTCGGTCGGAGCGGTCCGCACGCGAAGTTCGTCGCTGGGCAAGTACCCGGTTGCTGACATTCCCAGCGGCTTGAAAACATTCGCCTGCGAGAACTCATGCACGGACTTGCCGCTGACTCGCCGCACGATCTCGCCGAGCAAAATAAAATTCACGTCCGAATAGACGAACTTCGCGCCGATCGGATTCAGCAGTTTCAACTCGCAGATCTTTTGGAGCGCGATGTCCGGGCCTTGGTCGTAATCCGCAATCGAATTGTCGGCGAGCAACCCGCTGTGATGAATCAGCAGATCGTGAATCGTGATCGTCTCTTTTTCGTTCGCGGCGAATTCGGGGATGATCGCGGTGACCTTGTCGCTCAGCCGCAATTGTCCCCGCTCGATCAACAGCATGATGCTGGTCGCGGTCGCCATCGGCTTGGTGATCGAGGCCATGTCGAACACCGTGTCGGTCGTCATCGGCAACTCGTTGGGTTGAAGTTGCTTCTGCCCATACGCCTTGAGAAATGCGATCTTCCCGTGCCGTCCAACGCACACGACGCAGCCGGGCATTTTTTTCTCGCTGAGACCCTCAGCGACAATCGCGTCGATCCGTTGCAGTCGCTGAGCATCCAGGCCGACAGCATCCGGCTCGGTACGCGGCAAGCCCGCCACGACAGGATTCGCGATGAGCAGCGACACAAATACAAGCCCGACGCGCCAGCGAGTGGATCGGGCGGTTGCAGGTTCACTCGCTGACGCGTCGGGCTTGTATTTGCCGGGGCGTACAGAATTCATGACTGGGTTCCTTGCCGAGGACGAATCAACGCAACCACGTAGCCGGATGCAAACGTAGTCGTCGCACCAATCAAAGCCAACCAGGGAAAAGCGATCTTCAACCCGTGCCACGGGACTCCGAATTGAAGCACCGACAGCACGCACAGGCCGACTGCTCCGCCGATCAGGGCCGACGCTTGGCCGGCTCGGCGAGTCAGCACTCCCAGCGAGAAGATGCCCAGTAGCAGACCGGCCGAGAAGCCGGCGATCGTCAACGCGTTCTTGACGACCGTGTCTCCCAACGGCAACGCCCAAATGCCGATCGCGCTTTGCAACACTCCGAACGCGATCGTCAAGTTGCGAGTCACCGCGAACAAATGATCGGACCTGGCGGGCGTCTTTCGCCACGGCACATAGAAATCATTGACCAGCGCCGATGCGGACGAGTTCAGGGAACTCGACAACGTCGACATCGCCGCCGCCAGAATCGCCGCCAGCATCAGTCCGATCAGCCCGGTATT
>CAMDPX010000221.1 GCA_945905295.1 Planctomyces sp. SH-PL62
AAGACTCCCGACCCCTTCCCGCTCCGGCCGTGATCTCCGGTTGCAAACGCAGGATGTCGCCGTCTTTCACGCTCGCGCTGGCCAGCGTCTCGGTATCGAGCAACTGCCGGCCGCTGGCTCGATGATGAAACTTGTAGCTCATCATCTGCCCGTCCGGGCTGTTGCGTGGCAGATTGAGCTTATCCACCAGTACGGCAATCAGCCGATTCACCGCCGCATCCGACGGCACTTCGACGACTTGTTTCTTGTTACCGGTCGCGTCCCAAACTTCGATCGTCATCGCACTCATAAATGGTTCCTCTGGAAGGGGCGATTACTGTGTCGAAGTCGCCGATGCGATTCAAGGAGCCGAGAAACGTCTCGGCGAGCGGGGCGGCGTCAGCCCAATGGCACTTACTGTGAGCGGGATGGCGCGAGCCACCGGTGAAATGGGATCGATCTCCCCCGCGAAATACCGGCGGCTAGCGCCTTGCCGCTCACCAAAGTAAGTGCCATTGGGCGTCAGCCCCCGGTCTGTTCGCGAATCGAATACACCGGGGGGCTGACGCCGCCCCGCTCGCCTGTTTCATTTCACCAGCGGAAACACGCACAGGCCGATGATGGCCGCGCCCAGAATGATCACGGGCTCCGGCAACTTCTTGAACTTCAACAACAGACCGAGCGTGACTAACAGGATCACGACTTTGGGGATCTCCGGCGACCAGCCCTCGCCAAAGATTGTGCGTCGCCCGAGAACCAAGACGGCTCCGGCGATCGCCCCCACGGCGGCGGCGGTCACGCCATCAACGAACGCGACGATGCCCGGCCGCTTTCCATGCTTCTTGAAGTACGGTGCGGGAATGATCGTCAGCAGATAGCACGGCAGGAACGTGGCGAGCGCGGCCACCGTCGCCGCCTCGAAGCCGCCGACCGTTCCACCTTCCTTCGCTCCCACGATGTATCCGATGAAGCCCACCGTGATGACCACCGGACCGGGAGTGATCATGGCCACGGCCACCGCATCGAGGAACTGTTGCTCGGTGAGCCATTCGTATTCCTTCACGACACCGCTGTAGAGAAACGGCACGATGGCCAAGCCGCTGCCGAAGACGAATGCCCCCGCCTTCGTGAAGAACAACGCGATCTTCAGCAGCGTTTCATTCGTCACCACCGCCACGACAGCCAACGGCGAGACTAGGATTCGAGCGGTCGTCGATCCGGGTGAATTCGGCGGCGAATGATCGATGGTCTTTTCGGGACGCGGAGTTCGCGGTGTCCTGACGAACCACGTCAGGGCTCCCGCGGCCAGGAACATCCCAATCCATTCCGACTCGGTGACGAGCGTGACCAGTCCGCTGACGAGGTAGATCGCCCACAGCAGTTTGTCTTTGCCGATCGTTTTCTGAGTCAGCTTGTACGCGCTGACCAAGATGATCGCGATCACGCTCGCGCCAACTCCGTAAAAAACGGACTGCATCCACGACAGCCCCTCGTATTCGACGTAGGCCCAGCCGAGCGCCACGACCATCAAGAACGACGGCAGCACGAATCCGACTCCCACCAGAGTCGCGCCGAGCACTCCGTAATGCACGTAACCCAGATAGATCGCGAGCTGCGCTGCCAACGGACCCGGCATCAACTGAGCCAACGTCAGCCCTTCTTTGTAGTCCGCTTCGGAGATCCATTTCCGCTGCTCGACGAGGTCGCGGTGCATGTACCCGACCAGAGCGACCGGGCCACCGAATCCCAGCGCCCCCAGCCGCAAGGCATACGCGGTGATTTGCCACAGCGAATACGTCGGATCGGCGGCAGGTTGTTCGGCGGCGACAGGTCTTTCAGCAGTGGGTGTCATTAGAAATCGACTTGAATGCGGCTGACGAAGAGATCGGCGGTACTGAATCCTTTCGTCGTGTTATCCAACATGGCATGGATCCAGTTGACTTGCACTTTCGTGTGCTTGTTCAAGAACCAGGTGAGGCCCAGAGTCGTGTCGGTCAGGAGTCCGTTGCCCGCCTTGCTGGTGCCGGTAAACGTGTTGGACACAGAGTCGTAATAATGGCCGTCGAGTTTTGCCGGATTCCTCAAATCGACGACCGAACAACGTGCGCACAGCGCGAACGCTCCCCAACCGCGAATGCCGTCCCCCTTGAGCGGAATGAAGTCGGTGTAGGGGATCGGGTTCTTGAGTGCTGCGAGCTTCTTATCGTAGACACGATGTTCGCCGGTCAAACGCCACTCCGCTTGCGCGTAGCCCCCCTGGTAGAAGACTGGCCCGACCACACTGTCCACGAACGTGGCCATGTACTCGGCCTGAAAGCTCATTGGGCCATTCTGGTAAATCGTCTCCAGACTGAAGAGGTTGAAATGATTGGCCTCGTAACGCCCCGTGTCGACAAAGGTTGGCGTGCCGTTGACGGCGCTGCCAAAGTTAGAACCCAATTCCGGAGAACCGAGCAGGCCGAACTCGGCACTCGTGCGAGCCTGATAGAACGGTCGCGGACTTCCCGCGTTGCCCGATATGCCGCTGCCAATGGCATCGTTCGCTCCGAGTTGGCTGAAGTCATAGGAACCTCCCACGTGCCAGAGGCAACGGTCTCCGTCGAGTTCGTCGTAATGCAACAAATGCGTGACGCGCGTAGAAAATGAATAGCCGCCGACATCTCCAAAGTCCGTGGCAAATCGGGAGTCTCCCAACGGAGCATTGTTGAACCCACCGGTGCGGAACACGCTGTAGGCCCAATGGGTGAGTTCATCCTCGGTTCCGTTGGAAGCCATGATGCCGGTGCGGCGGAACGGCACGAACGCCAGAAAGGGCAATGAGCGTTCGATGAACGGGAGGCTGCGGAACCCGCTCATGGCATCGACGCTGAAGGGTTGCAGGAAATGACCTGCTCGAACCACACCAAAAAAAGGGAGGTTGCCCTGTTCGACGTAGTTGTCAAAAAAGCTGGGACGCCCGGCCGTCGCGAAATCCATTTCGAGTTGATAGTTCGTGAACTCCGCCACCTTGCCATTCACGGCGAACCGCACGCGACGAAAGCCGGTCCCGTCTTGGGCATCGCCGACGGTGTCGCGGTTCTTTTCGCTCTGCGAGTAATAGGCGGTATCCAGTTGCAGGAAGCCCGTGATCTTGTGAGTTGGAAACTGACCGGCCTTCTTCTTGTCAGCGTCGTCTCGCTGCTGGAGTTGATTCTCAACGTTGGCGAGTCGATTCCGTAAGTCGTTCAAAACGGACATCTCGCTGGCCGCGTCGCTGGCCAAGAAGATTTGATCTGGATCACCGACCGTCGCGACCGCGTCGGGGACAGCTTCGGAGTCCTCGGCGAGCGCGAGCGTTCCGTCGGTCCAAACCAGTGCGGCGATGATGACCGCCAGCATCCAGATTGCTCTGACCGAAACCATGACGCCCTCCCTGGCGACCTGTGTTTCCTCGACGGACCCAAACGAAAACGGAGGCCTACGGAAAAAGCCTTCAGCCTCCGTAAGCCTCCGGTGGTCCGGTCAGCATGTGTTCGATGTTCCTTGAAATCGGCAACTCCCCGTCACAACTTCAATGATCGTCAAACTTCACGAAATCGGCAGAGTGGCGACCGCTGCTCGAGCCGCGGGGTTGGGAGTCCTATGCCAGTCGACCCGCAACTATTGCCAGAAGGGAAGCTTTCAAGAAAGTGACATGACAATTGAGGCACCCTCTGCCGAACGCGCGTTGACGCATCGCGGCAGCCTCTCGTACCACCCCGCTCCTTTCCCACCGGTCTCAAACGTCTCGCGAGACCACACCCCTCCGAGCTTCGCTCTTCGTCGCTCCCGCCCTTCCGCACGAGGTGTCTTATGACCATGCGCAACGCTCAGTGCGTCGCGATTTTGGGGATCGCACTCATTGTTGGCTCGGTTCCTCTGACGGCGTTCGGACAATCGGAGCTGCCTTGGAGCCTCCGTAGCAATGCCGCAGCAAACGCTCGGCCGGAAGGCGACGTGCTCGTCGCTCAATCGGATGTGGTCGCGGTCAACAACGAAGCAGTTGCTCCACCAGCCGAGATTCCGTTGGAACAGCAACTCCAATTGTTGCGGCAAGAATTCAATGCGATGAAAGATGGCCTCTCGAAGCCCAAGTTTCCGTCGGTCGAAGTGCATGGCGTGTTTCAAGTGGACTCGGCCTGGTTCCAACAGACGGACGCGAATCGGACGGCGGAAGTCGGCACCACCGGCAAGCTGATTGGAGACATCCAAGACGGTGCGAGTTTTCGTCGAGCCCGTCTCTCGGCGAACGGTTCTGTCCTGCCGAACATGAATTACTTCCTGCAGATGGACTTCGCATTCTTTGGCCGACCGACATTCACCGACGTCTGGATGGAACTCAACCAAGTTCCGGTGCTGGGCAACGTGCGCGTTGGTCAGTGGAAGCAACCGTTCTCTTTGGAAGTCGTCAGTAGTTTTCGCTACACGACGTTCGCCGAGCGTTCGCTGACGTTCCAAGCATTCGTGCCGTTCCGGCACATCGCGGTCGGCTTCTACGACTGGTCCGAGAACGAACGGATGACGTGGGCCGCTTCGGCCTATCATCCCGGACAGGATCAATTCGGTGGCTCGCTGGCTGACGACGGTGGTTATGCAGGAGTTGGCCGCATCACCGCGCTGCCGATGTGGGAAGACGAGGGGAACCGCTATCTGCATGCCGGGCTCGCGTATAACTTTGTCGCTCCCAAAGATCGAATGGCTCAATTTCGCACGATCCCCGAATACTACGTCGGCGAGAACGCCGGAGTTTCTCCTGCCGGAACGTCGGGCCAGGCAGCTCCCGGCAATTTCAATGGGACTCCTTTCTTTGTCGACACCGGCAAGAATCCCATTCGCGACTATCACTTGCTTGGCAACGAACTTTTGTGGGTGGAAGGCCCGTTCTCCTGGCAGACAGAAGCGATGTATTTGTGGGCGAATCGACCGGCCGACAAGAACGCTTTCTTCTGGGGAGGCTATTCGCAGGTCGGCTACTTCCTGACCGGCGAGCATCGACCCTACAACCGCAAACAAGGGGCGATTGACCGTATCCAAGTGAAACGGCCGATCGGTCGTCCACACGATCCCTGCGAGGACTGGGGTTGGGGAGGCTGCGAGATCGCGGCGCGATTGTCGCACGTCGAACTCAACAGTCTGGATATCAAAGGGGGACGTCTGACCGACTTCACCTTCGGCCTGAACTGGTACTTAAACAACTACAGCAAGATTCAGTTCAACTACATCCGCGCGTTCCTGGACAGCCCCACCACAGGCGACAGCACCGCCGACATCTTCGGCCTGCGTGCTCAATTGGATTTCTGACGCCGTGCGGCAATGAATGAAATAGGCGAGCGGGGTGGCCGAGCCCTGATTCCCGGCAGATCGAGTTGTTGGCTGAGGCTGTATTTCGACTGCGGTCCACTCCCGATCGTCATTGCCGGCAAGGTTTAACAGCCGTGGCGGATGCTGGCAGCATCCGCCTCCGACGCTGGCAGCGTCGGCCACGCTCTACGCGAAGACCTCACATGACCTTCGCGGAAATCTAACAAAGCGCGGCAAAATGCCGTCATGCGAAGTTCGGCCTTTGTTCAGAGTCGTTGCGCGCGCGACGGCACGAAGGGCGGACTTCCACAACGAAACAGGGGCGTTGTGATGATCCGAAGTTTTGGCGAATTGTTGAGCCGATCTCGTCCGCTCGTACTGCTGAGCGGAATCACTTTGAGCAGTGTCATCGGGATGGCCGCTGAGCCAACTCGAATGACGGACGAGGCACTGTTGCTGCACCGGCAGTCGTTCGTGTTCGATGGACACAACAACTTGGCGATGCAGCTTCGCAAGCGGCCGGACCTGACGGCGGACTCGGTCGACCTGAATGCTCCGCAGTCGAAATTGCACACAGACATCCCACGCTTGCGTCGCGGCGGCGTCGGGGCCGAGTTCTTTGCGACCTACGTTTCCGCCGACAGCGTGAAAAAAGGGACGGCCGTCCGTGAGACGCTGGAGCAGATCGATCAGATTGCTCGGCTGGTGAGACGCCACTCGGACGCGATCGAGTGGGCCGGTTCGACGGCTGACCTCGACCGTATCCACAAGGCCGACAAAGTCTCCGCGCTGATTGCCGTCGAAGGGGGCAATGCGATCGAAGGTTCGCTGGTCGTCCTGCAAACCTACTTCAAGGCCGGAGCACGCTGCCTGGCGCTGACTCACGACGACACGACCGACTGGGCCGACGCTGCACTCGACAAAGCCAAGCACAAGGGCCTTGCGAAGTTCGGCGAGCAGGTCGTCGCAGAGATGAACCGGCTGGGCATGGTCATCGACCTCTCGCATGCCTCGGAAGAAACCTCGCTGGATACGCTGACTCTCAGCAAAGCTCCCGTCATCTTCTCGCACACGGGAGCACATAAGCTGGCTCCGCACCCGCGCAATGTTTCAGACGACGTGCTTAAGGCGGTCGCGAAGAATGGTGGCGTGGTGATGGTCAACTTCTATTCTGGCTTCCTCACGGCCGAGACGGTCAAAGCCTATGAGAAGCGAACGAAAGCCGCCGCCGATCTCCGCAAGTCGTTCAAGACCGACGAGCAGTTCCAAGTCGCTCTGGTGGCATGGCTGAAGGAGCATCCGCTGCCGACGACCGGTGTGAAAGAAGTCGTTGATCACATTGACCACATCGGCAAAGTGGCGGGCTTCGACCACGTCGGACTCGGTTCAAACTTCGACGGTGTCGTGAGCCTCCCGCAGAATCTGGAAGACGTCTCCTGCTTCCCGAACCTCACGCAAGAGATGCTCAACCGCGGCTACTCGCACGAGCAGATTCAAAAAGTGCTCGGCGGCAACGCTCAACGAGTGCTTCGCGAAGTCGAAGCCGTGGCGAAGAGCGGTTCACCCACAGTGACGCCGCCTGCCACCGCCGCTGGTGGTGGTGAGTAGTTTTTTGGTGCAATAGATCCGCGAAATGAAAAGCCTCGCGAGCCGCACACAAGCAAGTGTGGCCCGCGAGGTCTTTTCGTTTCTGAGTTGAGCGAACTGATTCGTTAGTAATTCACCTGGAACTGCAACCGCAGGGCTTGACCGTCGAACTGGCCGTAAGATTGACCCACCGGGTTGCCGGCTGAGGGAGTCAGGGCCGTCGTGTTGGTGCGGTCGGTGATGAGGTAACTGAGCGTCAACTCCGCCGCCGAGTTGATCTGCCATTCGGTGCCAAACTCAAACTCGTCGATTTTGGTGTACGGTGCGTTTCGCTCCGACTTGTAGCCCCCTTTGAAGTACGAGTATCGGACGAACGGGAACCACGTCCCCCAACACTCGGTGTCGTGCTTGTAGAGCATCATGGCATAGCCGCCGTACAACGCTCGCTCC
Organism: Planctomyces sp. SH-PL62; assembly: GCA_945905295.1. Taxonomy (GTDB): domain Bacteria; phylum Planctomycetota; class Planctomycetia; order Planctomycetales; family Planctomycetaceae; genus SXKJ01. Next base: position 7,336 of record CAMDPX010000221.1, read on the forward strand.
TCAATTGAGGTCTGAGCGGCATTGAGCGCAGGGCCGCGGCCGACATTCCATTCCGTCTGGAATCCAAACGGTTGCGGATACCAGATGAATGAGCCTGCCAGACGCTCGTCATTCCAGCCGTCACGATCACGAGCCGCCGAGAGGGGTTGAGTGAACGTGTTTTGAACCGAGATGCCGGCTCCGTTAGTTCCCACGGTCCCGTCAGGGGCTCCGCCGGTGGCAGCCGCGAATCCGGGGGGTGTCCCCGGCGGGTCGATTGCCGAGCCGGTCACGGCATACTCGCCGGTGTAGCCCTGGATGCCGACTTCGAGGTGCTGGCCGTTGTCGAGAATCAACGGCAGCGTCATTCGAGCGACCACATGCACATCGTCATTGACTTCATTGAACGAGCCTCCCTGGCCGTTATGCAGTCCGATGCCGAACAAACCATAGTTGCCCGATCCTTTGTAGCCCTTCTCCAAGACGTCTTTGAAAAAGTCCTGAGCCCAGACCGGCGTGTAATAGAAAAACACGCCCAAGTCGCGTTCATTGCGGACGGCACTGTTCAAGCCGTCGGCACGATCCAGCGGGATGCGGTTCGAGCTGGATTGCAAGTTCTCCCAGCCAAACGGCACTTTCGATTGACCGACTCGAAGGCGCAGTTCTTTGCATTCATCGAGGTAGTAGTCCGCGTACCAGTCGCGGATCTGTGCGAACTGGTTATTGGGATCGACTCCCGACGACGCGAAGTCCGTCTGCAAATAAACGTAGACACGCTCGTGGACATCGCCAGAGATAATCACGCGAGCTCGCCGAATCAGAAAATTCTGATTGTCCGACAACGAGCGATCACCAACGTACTGGGCCGGCGCTGAACCGTCCTCGCTGTGCGTCTCTTCGTTGAGGCGAAACTGGGCGTAGCCGCGAATGCTGAGCTTGTCGAACCACTTCTTGGGCTTCGGAGCTTCCGGCTTCGACGGATCTTTGGGAGCTTCCATCACGGATGATGTCGAGCTGGTCTGCTCGCGGACGATGCCGATTTCGGGATCGTGAGCGAAGAACAGCGGAGCGAGGTGCAGCGGATTGAAGCCGGTTTGCTGGATCGGCGATTGTGCTTCACGCAGCGTTTGATTCTGCGACTGCAACTCGGCGATCTGCGCTTCGGCTCGCTCCAGCCGCTGCCAGTAGTCGGCTGGATCGACCGGGCGGATCCCCAAGACCGGAGCTTCGGACTCGGCCTGAAGTCGCGCCGGTTCTCGATCGGATTTCCTCTGGGCGGAAATGGCCGGCTCTTCCGCCCAAGCCGCAGTGCCGCACCACAAGCTGGCCGAGCACAGCCACGCCAGATGCTTGCGTAAATTCATCATGTCGCGAGTCCTTTCGCACTGGTTACGTTTGCCGCCGCGAGTCCCTTCGCGGCTTGAATCCAATCGCCGAGGGATCGCCATGACCGCTCATCAAAGTTGCGGCGGCCTCACCGATCCTTACTTCAGCAACAATCGGGAGGATCGGTTTCCCCGGCAGAACCGGCCCGGTTGAGTTGGGCGGTTCTTAACAATGTTAAGGCGAGTCTTCGTTGCGACCGTCAAGGTTTGCCAAACGTGGCGGCAGACTCTGCCGATGCAGAGTCATCCCGCTTCCAGGCTTGTCCCATTGGTCTCTACACAACTCGAAACCTACCGCGTTCTGGATTTCTCTGCGGTCTTCCAATCTCTGCGGTAAAAATGCCTGAAGACTGTTTTACCGCAGAGGTTGGAAGACCGCAGAGGTGGCTCAGCGAGACGAAGGCAACAGTTCCGTCATCGCAGTCGAGTTGCGTAGAGACCAATGGGAACTAGCGCAAAAGCCGTTGAACCCCGACGCAAGGGGACGAGGAGAAACAACTTCGTGTTTTGTATTTCTCTGCGCTCTTCGCTCCTCTGCGGTGCAATGACTGCGATATTGCACCGCAGAGGAGCGAAGAGCGAAGAGCGCAGAGCGCAGAGGTTGTCGGTGCAAAAACGCGAACTCATTAATCCTCGTCACCCAAGTTCGGGGGCGTGGCAGAGGCACGATTGGAGTCGCCTTGCGGACTCGCTACTTTCCGCCGACTCATTCGACTCTCGCATGGACGCCTTTTTGGAGCTTGCCGATGTCCCAAGATTCTCCCGCCATTTTGCTGAACCCCGAAGACAACGTCGCCTACGTCCGCCGCACGATCCCCGCTGGCCTGGCCTTTCGAGTTGGCCCGTTCGACATCACGGCGAAAGAGATCGTGGAGCTCGGCCACAAGATCGCGCTGAAACCGATCACGCCGAAACAGCCGATCCGCCGCTACGGCCAGGTCATCGGCTACGCAACGGAAAACATCGAACCGGGCGAGTGGGTCCATCGGCACAACATGGAGCCGGGCGAACTGCAACTCGATCACTCAATCGGTACCGACATTCCGCCCGATCCAACGCCGATTCTCGGCCGCACGTTTCAAGGCTATCGCCGTCTCGACGGGCGAGCGGCGACTCGCAATTACATCGGGATTGTCAGCACGGTGAACTGCTCGGCCGCGACCTCGAAGATGATTGCCGAGCGGTTTAATAAGGACTTGCTACGCGACTTCCCGAACATCGACGGCGTCGTGCCGCTGGTCCACAAGGGAGGTTGTGCCTTCGACTACGACGGACCCGAACACCGCTTGATGGCTCGGACGCTGGCTGGCTTCTGCAAACATCCCAACATCGGCGCGTATTTGATCGTGGGACTCGGCTGCGAGACGTCTCAAGGAGCGTACCTGCAAGACAAATACAATCTGACTCAATTGCGAGTGCCGGGTGATCCGGAGCCGGCTCGGCCATTAGTCATCAACATGCAAGAGCAGGGGGGGATTGCCAAGACTGTCCGTTACGCGACCGACCTCTTGAAGGACATGCTCCCGCAAGTGAATCAGGTCCGCCGCGAGCCAATCCCAGTTTCGGAGATCATCCTCGGCACGAACTGCGGCGGCAGCGACGGCAGCAGCGGAGTCACCTGTAACCCGGCACTCGGCATCGCCAGCGACCTGCTGGTCGCTCATGGGGGGACGACGATCCTCGCCGAGACGCCAGAAATTTACGGCGGCGAACACCTCTTGCTCCGCCGTGCTCGAACTCGTGAAGTCGGCGAGAAGCTCATCCGCCAAATCCGCTGGTGGGAGGAATACGTCGCCAAGTTCGGCGGAGCGATCGACAACAATCCGTCCGTCGGGAACAAGAAGGGCGGGCTGACCACCATCTACGAAAAGTCGCTGGGAGCGATCGCGAAAGCCGGGCATTCGGCACTTAATGCCGTTTACGACTTCGCCGAGCCGGTCACGGCCAAGGGCTTCGTCTTCATGGACACTCCCGGATTCGATCCCATCTCGGTGACGGGCCTCGTGGCTGGTGGAGCGAACGTCGTGGTCTTCACGACGGGCCGAGGGAGTTGCTTCGGCTGCAAGCCGACACCGAGCATCAAGATCGCCTCCAACACCCCGATGTATGACCGCATGATCGACGACATGGACATCAACGCCGGCGGCATCTTGGAAGGGGAGTCGGTTGAGCAAGTTGGGCAAGAGATCTTCGAGAAGATCATCTCCGTCGCCAGCGGCGAGAAGACCAAGAGCGAAGCCCAAGGCATCGGCGACGACGAGTTCGCCCCCTGGATCATCGGCCCGGTGCTGTAGCTGAAATCGTGAGATTTCAGGCAGATCGACGCTCCTGAACTCTGGCGAGTTCAGCTACGAAAACTCTGCGAGCCTTCCGCGACCGCGAAAACCGGTACGATTGGAATAACCGCTACAGTTTGCCTAGTTGCCGGGACGATAAAAACCGCAGGTCTCCCTGCCGCGCGCCATTTGGGATGCGCGGAGGGTGTCAACAAACTCCGAAGACGGTCTGTCCAAGGAAGTTCTGATGCGGTTCAAGCACTGGCTCACAACGTTATTTGGTAGCTCGCTCATTGCGGCGAGCACACTCACGGCCCAGGCCCAGCCGCCAATGGGGACAGCCCCCGGCATGGCCTACGATGGCTATGGAGGTGTGCCGGCACCCGGCTACGGTCCGCCGGGGATGTACTCGCAATGGCCGGAAATCTCGCCGTATCAGAATTCCTATAGCCAACAAATCAATGAAGGCGGCACCTGGAAGGAGTCGGAAAACCAACTGGCTCGGCGCTACCGTCTCAAAATCGATTACCTGACCGGCCGCACTCGCGTTTCCGATGCGCTCGTGGGAAATACGCAGGCTCAAAACTATCCGGACACCATCCGCAGCGAAATCGGTAACCAACAAGGTCAAGGTGGCGGCGGCCAGCAGGGGGGCCAGCAGGGCAGCGTCCTCACCCCCTTCACGTCGAGCGAAGCGCAGGGACGGGTCGGATTTCCTTTGTACGGCGCGCTCAATCTCAGCAAGGTCCAACGTGCAGTCCACAACCAGGGAGTGCGTGCGGAATGGGGCTGGGACAATGCGGACGACAGCGGTCTGCGGTTGGAGTTTCTCACCAACCAGGGAGACTTCAATTTCGACGCTCACGACAGACTGCGGGGGCAAAATCGTGATACACAGCCTGACCTCGCCCTCTTCTTTATCAAGCAGTTGCATCTCATCAACGAGTTGAACAGCCAGGGAAACGTGGCGGCGGCGACTCAGGTTCAATCTGAGTTGGATCAACTCGGCCTCGTACAACCAACGGTCGTTGGCCGTTGGAACGACGTCAATCGCGTGTTAATGAACAACCTCGATAACCTGGGGGGCCTCCCCTTGAATGACGGCACGATTCGTTCGTTCGCGGATGGTTCGACAACTGGCGGCGTCACCGTGCCGTTTGACTTGGAGTTCCAAGTCAGCCTGAAATCGGAACTGTACGGCGGCAAAGTCGAATCGGTCATGACACCGATTGCGAATCTGGGTCCGTTTCGCATTCGACCGACCGTCTCGGCACGATACTTCTATCTCAACGAACGCTTCCGCTTCTATGGCAAAGACAGTGGTCTGGCCTACAACAGCGGCGGGGGACAGCAAGGTGGCGGTGGCGGCGGTGCGCAGACTCTGAGTCCGGACATCAAGATCCATTCGCCTCCAGACGGCGTCGACGATGACCGCGACGGGATTGTTGACAACGCCGGCCGGACCGAGTCGGGCGGCGGTCAGCAACAAGGTGGCGGAGGACAACAACAAAACCAGCAGATCTTCTTCTCTTTCCACGATCACTTTCGCTATCCGATCGAGTCGTTTCTCAACAACTCCTCGGAGCAGCATCTGGGCGGTGCCGATGTCGGCTTGACGTACGATTTCGGCGGACAGTCGCTGGCGCTCAGCGGTTCGACGAAGTTCGGCCTGCTGGCGAATTATGCCCAGCTCAAGATGAACGGCGACAACATCGCGATGCACACTCGCGATTCCAATTTGCTGTTGCCAGACGTCAGCAATGCGACGCCCAATGCCTTCAGCGACAAGCAATTTCACACGCATGTTTCGCCGATGTTTGAGCAGCAATTCAATGCGGAAGCCTCGCTGTTTCAGTACGTGCCCGTCTTGCGGCGGATGAGCGTCTTCGAGAAAGCTCGGTTCCGAGCCGGTTACTCGATTCTGTTGATCGGACAAGTGACGGACACCGCTGGCAGCATCTCGTGGCAGGGCAATCCGACAGCGGGCTTGTTCCCGACGATTCGAGAACGGCGCAACACATACGCGACTTACAACTACAACCTCGGCGTGAGCTGGGAGTTTTAGGCCAGGTTCCGTAAATCGCAGGTCACTCGGCGCGTCCGCGAAGGCGAACGCTTCGGGTGACTCAAGTTTTGCCGTTCGACTCAGCGCTTGACCGTCACCGCGTTCACCAGCAGGACGGAGAACAATTCGTTGCGGACACATTGAATCTCGCGCTCGCCAGATTCGCCGCGTTGGACAGCCATCACGGCCGCCGACAGCGAGTTCGTGCAACCACGCAATAAGAATCGCATCTCAGACGTCAGCTTGGCGTCGCCATGACTCAAGAGGTTCAGCAGGTCTTCGAAATCGCAGGTGAAGCCTTCGAGTTCCGGCGCGTCGGCGTTTCGCAGAACTCCGCGGATCGCGATGACAGCGCGATGCATCTGTGTCAGAACCTTCTCACCGATATCTGCCTGCTTCATCGACGAAAACGCGGCATCCAGGAATGTCAGTTGCCCGTGAATCTTGGCCAGCCAGCGATCACGGTCGATCTGCAGTTGAGTCGTCATCATCGTTCTTCCACTTCCTGAATACATTGATGGTTGCGCGGCCCAAATCACTTGGCCGCGTTGGACCAAAGTAGGTCGAGCCCGCGCGCCGTCAAAATCCTTTGCGGCCAGACGCCGGTTTCAGTCCCCTTTTCTGTTCAATCGCAGCAGAAATGCACAACAGGCTCGCTCTGACGGAATGGTGAGAAATCGCAACATCGACCACCGGACGAATGCGGGGCACCACGAGAATTCACGTCCCCCACGGACACGAGGCTCGGTCCCGCAAATGGCCAATCAGGTGTGGTGATTCGGAAAAACGAGATTCAGCGTTTGACGGTCACCGCATTCACCAGCAGGATGGAGAACAGTTCGTCGCGGACACATTGCACCTCGCGCTCCCCCGTTTCGCCGCATTGGAGAGCACTCATGGCCGCCATCAGCGAGCGTGTGCAACTGCGCAATAAGCCTCGAATCTCGGATGTCAGCCAGAGGTCGCCGTTGTGCAGTCGATTGAACAAGTCTTCGAGATCGCAAGTGAAAGCTTCGAGCTCCGGCGCTTCGGCGTTTCGCAGCGCTCCGCGGATCGCGGTGACGGCGCGGTGCATTTGCGACAGCACCTTCTCACCGATATCTGCCTGCTTGAGCGCCGCAAACGCGGCCTCCAAAAATGCGAGTTGCCCGTTGATCTTCGCGAGCCACCGGTCGCGGTCCAAATGGAGTTGTGTCGTCATCATGGTTGTTCGTTTCCTGAATACGTAGAAGGGTTGGCCCAAGTCATGTGGCAGCGGTGGACCAAACTAGGTCGAGCCCGTGCGCCGTCAAAAACCTTTGCGGTCAAATGCCGGCTTGAGCCACTAGTTCCCTCCTGTCGCAGTAGTGATGCACAACTCACTTGCTCTGACGAAGTGTTGTGAAATCGACGCAGCGACCGGCGGGCGAACGTGGGTTTCACCACGAGAATTCACGGCCAAAACGCAGCTTGGGCCGAAAAGCAACAACCTTCGAGGCGTGGTGATTCGGCAACGCCGTGCGACAACTTGGCGAGCGGGGCGGCGTCAGCCCAAGGCCACTCACTTTGGATCAGCCGGAACGCGCTAGTGCCGCGTCACGACTAAAACTTCGGGTTGGAGTTTATCGAGAATTCGACGACTCTGCGTGTACCACAAGG
>CAMDPX010000222.1 GCA_945905295.1 Planctomyces sp. SH-PL62
GAACCGAACTGTCGCCACGCTCGCCAGAGCCTGGGCTGAGTCACCAATAAACGCTGCCCGGAATGCAACAGGCGAGCGGGGCTGCCTCAGCCCCCGGTGCAATCGCCGCAGAACCGTAATGAGAAACGGCTGCTGCAACAGTTGAGTGATCTTGTTCTCTGGCCTTACACCGCAGAGGCCGCTTGTGTACCGAGCTTCGCCGCGCCGGTCGCCCGATGCCGCAGATCGACATCCCAATCGCCGCCATCGCGCTGACCTTGGGCCATTGCACCGTCGTCACCAAGGACAGCGACTTCAACGCCATTCCAGGACTGGACCATGAAGACTGGTCCTAACTGAGTCAGAGTATTTTGCGGAGTCGCAAGGTCAGCGGTCGTGGATGGCGTTACTTGGTGTTCGACGATAAGTCCGGCCGTCGATCCGTTGGGCCTTCGAGTTGGAGGATTTGCAAGTGGCTTCCGACCCCGCCCGCCCAGGCCCGCCCGCTGGGTGAGACGCCCATCGCCCAGAGTTGTTCCGGGAATCGCGCGATGAGGCATCCATTCGCGGCGGCCTCCACGACGGTTTCGAAGTTACGAACAACTGTGTGCCAAAATTCCTCTCGCGAACCAAGTGCTATGGGAGCGACGTCAGTCCAACTCGATCCACGGAGCACTTGCAAACACTGAAATGTCTGCGTGTCCCACACACGCAACGTTTCATCCCGTGATCCACTCACGATCCACACTCCGTCCCTGGAATAGTTCACTTTTTTCACAGCGTCATAATGCCCGCGAAGCACGAAGAGTTCCTCGCCGCTCTCTGCATCCCACGCACGTAACGTCTTGTCCTTCGAGCCGCTGACGATCTGTGTCCCGTCTGGGGAATAGCTCAGGCTCGTCACGAAACTTTCGTGGCCGCGGAGGACGGACAACTCCGCGCCGCTCTCCGCATCCCACAAACGCAATGTGTTATCCTTCGAGCCGCTGACGATCCGCGTTCCGTTCGGAGAATAATTTACGCTCCTCAATGGTCCTTCGTGCCCACGCAGCACCGATACCAGCACGCCGCTCACCGCATCCCACACACATACCGTCTTGTCATACGAGCCGCTGATGATGTGCTTCCCGTTCGGGGAATAGCTCACGCTAGTAACAACAGCCTGTCCGGGTTCTCGCATCACGGAAACCTCCTCGCCACTCGCCGCATCCCACACGCGCAACGTCTTGTCCTTCGAACCGCTGGCGATCCACTTCCCGTCCAGAGAAAAACTCAAGCTAAAGATTAGATCTTCATGCCCTCGCATCACGGAAAGCTCCGCGCCGCTCTCTGCATCCCACACACGCAGTGTCTTGTCCATCGAACCACTGACGATCCGCTTGCCATCCGGAGAATAGCACCCGCAAAGAACGTATCCGATGTGCCCTCGTAGCACAGAAACTTCTGCCCCATTCACCGCATTCCAAACACGCAATGTCTCGTCCTCCGAGCTGCTGACGATCCGCGTTCCATCCGGAGAATAACTCACACAATTCACGTCACCATCGTGCCCGCGCAGCACAGAAAGTACCGCTCCGCTCTCCGCGTCCCACACACGCAATGTCCTGTCATATGAGCCGCTGACGATCCGTGTGCCGTCCGGCGAATAGGTCACACTATTAACGCCGCCACAGTGCCCGCGCAATTTGGACAGTTCTGCGCCGCTCTCCGCATCCCACACTCGCAAAGTCCAGTCGTTGGAGCCGCTGACGATTCGCGTTCCGTCTGGGGAAAAGCTCACACAATTCACTGGCTCCCGGTGTCCGCGCAAGACCGCACGTTGGGCGGTGCCCAGATGGATCGATGGGGGGCGGAGTGTACGGAGCCATGGGAATCCGGGAGTGGAATGCTCGCGCTGGACCCGCCACTCAGTCAACAGGTCGCAAAGTTTGAGATTCTCGCGCTCCCAAGGTGGCAGATGTTTCCAGCCATCCTGCGGCGGAACGTAATGGTTCGCCGCTTCCGGGCAGTCGTACCACCAGCCGGAGTTCCACAAGCATTGGAACAGAGCCTGGGGGTAGTCCTGGGCATGGAGGTCGATGAAATGAATGTCTCGACGCAGCGCTTCGTCGAGTAGCGGGAGCAGGCGCTGTTGGGGATGACTTCTGGGAAGCCGGGCGGCGGCTCGCGAGAGATCCACCGCGAGCGAGAAGACGTGGCCGGCGGTGGTCTTGGCTTCGAGGTAGCTCAGGTCCGTCAACAGGCGGGCGACGTCGTCCCAGCGTTCGGTCTCCAGCAAGTGCGTGGGGAGATGTCGCAGCGAGTAGGGCGACAACGCGCCCCGCTCGCCTGGTTGTTGTTGGGTGTATTCCCTCCAGCCAAGATCGGCGAGGCGGCGATGACCGGACTTTGGGTTGACCGAGTGTGGCAACCCGCGCCGATCGGCTGTCGTCAGCCAGTCGGACAGTGACTTGTGGAAGAAGCTGTATCGCACCTGCCCATCGCTCGCGACGCGCGGCGGGACATACGTGGCCAACTTCGTCATCAGGGCCGGCAGCGCTTCGTCCTCGTCGAGTTCTGTGATCGCGGACAATTGATTCGCGCTGAGCGGTTCTTGTGCGGCGGCAAGAGCCTCGAACACTCGCTTCGGACCTGCGAAATCGGCGTCGCTGGGAAACAGCCGCTCGAACCGGTGGGCGTATAGCCCGGCCATTCCTGGCGGCAGTTGGTTGAGTTGCCGAGGATCGAGTTGTCGCAACTCAAGCGCTTCGAGCGCCTGTCGCACGTACAGAAAGTTTCCCGCGCTGCGGAGCAACAACTCGTCGCGCACCTGAGCGGGGGCGAGCCGCGCATGGGTCAGGACTTCCGACAGATTGGGAGTCGCCAGGTGTTGATCCAGGAACAGACGCAGATCGTCTTGATTGTCGGCGGAGTGTGTGTCGATCTCCTCGGCTCGCAAGCCGCCAAGATGCGACAGCACGCGCGGGTCTTTGCGTGTGGTCGCGACGATTCGCAGCCAACCCGGCAGACGATCCAACCGACTAGCCAGCAGGTTGACGATGGTTCCCGATCCCGGCGGAGCCAGCAGCGCTTCATCCAGCGCGTCAATCAAGATGTATCGCGGCCCGCCGCTGGGGGCCGGCAGGCGTTCGAGCGGCGTGAAGACTCCGGCTTCCAACGCGCTGCCGGGGTCTGATTCGCACTTCTCGTTGGTGAGCGCGTCTTGCAACGTCGGGTCATGTTGCAGCAGGTCTGCGTAACCTTCGACCTTCGAGGCGATCATCGCTGCCAGACTGCGCACGAACCGGCCCGGCTTGAGCGTTTCGCCGTGGTCCCACTGGCAACAGTGATACGCCAGCACTTGCCCGTCGGGGTTGCGATGCACCAGCTCGGCGACGATCGCCGACTTGCCGACGCCGGGGTCTCCCTTGATGAGCAACGCCCGCTCGCGACCGGACGCCGCACGCCACGCATCCAGTTTGTCGAACAGCCATTGCCGGCCGCAGAAGTCCGAACGCTTGGCGTACAGGAACGACGCGAAGTCGAACGGATTGAGTTGATGATGCCACGAGCGATATCGCTTCTCACCTCGTAACGCAGAATGAATGCCGTCGATCAATCGCTGCACCCCGGCGCGATATTGGTCGTCGGAGTCCTGCCACGCTCGCAGGTCGATGTAGTCGAGATGAAAGATCGCCAACGGCGGCTCGCACGTTTGAGCCATCACCGGCACGATCGGTTGCGGCGGAGGCTGAAACAACGCGAACGCGATCTCGCCCAGACAGACGCTATCGACTTGATCGGGACTGCTGGCATCGCGCGTCGTGCGGACCGAGTGCGGCGTCATCACGGCGACCACGACCTGCGCCGCTCGCAGTCCATCCACGATCTCGGTTTGCCAGTCTTGCCCGGAACGAATCTCACGCGTGTCCCGCCACACATCGAACCCGGCCGCTGCCAAGTCCACACACAACCGGTCCACGAACTCCGAGGCATCGCGTCGGCCATAGCTCAGAAACACGCGCGGCTTGGTGGCCGGTGTCTCTGCCGTGACAACTGCGACCGACGCAACGGCGATGAGTCCGACGCCATCCTTATCTTTCGCCAAGTCGTCGAAGATCAAGTCTTCTCGCACGCTCGCCAAAAGTTGTTGGTCGCCACCGACGGCAGCCAACAGCTCGCTGTTCTTCACGCGGCCTTGAGCCGTCAATAAAGCTAAGGCCGCCGCACGGGCTTGCTCAAAGGTCATGGCTGTTCCGCTCAGGGATGTTCGTCATCGAATTCGGGAACCGGAGTCGCTCACGGTCAGCATGATGACCCGCAGAATGCGGCATGAACAGCGGTCGCCAAGGCTCGGAAATCCTAACGGCAATAAGAGCCCGACGAATGAAAGGAGACGACGAATTCGATTCATTCGTCGTCTCCTTACATTCGTCGGGCACTTTTTTCAGGGAACAATGCCGTCGAGATCGAGCACATACGTTTGCACGAGGCTTTGTCTCGGACCCCAGGTGCTGCTGAAGATCAGCCTTCTCCCGTCGGGCGAGACGGTCGGCAGCGTGTTGCCGTGATAGAAACGGTTCGCCACGTTCGTGCGGTGATGAGCCAGCTCGATGGTGCCATGCGCTCCGAACGGATCGGCAAGGTTGATTGCGACTAGCTCGCCGCTAAACCGCGAGCCGCGTGTCGTGTCGTTCCAATAGCTGACGAAAACGTAGCCGGAGTGTTGCGTGTTCGTCGCGGTAATGTGCGTGGCGAGGTTCTCGTTGGTCGGATCGGTCAGCGAGCGGAACGTGTTCGTGGTGACGGTAAAGGCCAGCACGCTGCCGGCTCGGCCGTTGGAGGTGGCCAGTTCCGATTGCGAAAAACTGCGGCCGTTGAACTGACCACTGACGCCGACCACAGAAACATCTCCGTTGGCTCCCAGAGCGAACACCGGATGCGACCAGTTGACCGGGAAGTGCCCTTTCGTGCGATCGCCATTGGATTGAAAGGCGTTGTCTCCGACCAAGTTTGGGATCACATGCGAGCTGATCGTGCCGGTCGAGTAATCCACATCCAGCAATCGCCACGAGCGGGTCGCTGTCGTCGAGCCGGTATACAGAGTCAGCAAATGCTGGCCATCGGGCGAGAACCACAGGTTGCTGAAGTCCAATGATCGAGCGAACGCGGCTTCGGGCGTGCCGCTGTCAGTGGTCGTCAACAGTTGCGAGGCGACGATCGGGTTCTGTCCGGCGGCGGCATCAAGCTGCACGATGTAGACGGAGATCGCCGTCACGCTGGGGCTGGTCTTGCTGACTCCATACATCGCGGCGTACTCGTGCCCGTTGACGAACGCGATCGTGGTCTTCGATGGGAAGAGCTTGTTGAACGGCAGCGTGATCGTGTTCAAGACCTGTCCGGTGGTGACGTCGTAGCGCACGATCTTGTCGTCGTCCAGCCCAGCGGCGGGCAACGCAACGACGACTCCCTCATCGCTGGCCGCCGCCGTATCCAGCGAACTGGCTGCCAGGAATCCGTACTGCACGTTCGGCGTTGCCGGGTTTTGGCTCCAGCGCAGGTTCGTGCTCGGAACGCTCGCCAGAAACTGCGGCTGATACGTCGAGCCGTTCAGCACGATCTGATACGGCAGGCCGGGGTCGTAGCTGCGGAGCATCAGCAGCGAGCTATCGACATTCCATGACGAGTCGGTGACGTACCGCGTGCGAACCGCACCGCTCCAATAGAAGCTGGCGATGCCCCCCGTGTTGACCGGCAGGACCAGCGGCGAGCCCGCGTCCCCCGTGATGCGCGTGATCGGCGTCCCGAACGTCGGATCGGCCAGCGTTTGCAGATAACCCGGCTGAGTCATGTTCGACGGGAAGTAGCCGGCGTTCTCGGTGCCGTAGACCGAGACATCCATCGTCTCGGTCGTGAGCCGATCGGGAGTCGCGTCGATGGTCGGGAGCGTGGCATCACCAGGACGCACGAAGAAGTCCGTCCCCGCGCCACCGCTGACCGTGTCCGAAACGTAATCGTCATAGACCGTCGCGTTGTCGGTGATCTGCACGATCGACTTCAAGAACTGAGCCGCCGCCGTATTCTTCAATTGAGCGACTCGTGTGGCGTATGTCGCCGTGCCGTTCCACGTCGTCAGCAATTGAGCGAGCGCGGCGACGCCGTCGTCATACCGGGTCGAACTGCCAATGACGATGTCCTCGTCGTCGCCGCCGTTGATCGAATCGACGCCGTATCCGCCGATGACCAGATCACGACCGAGTCCCCCCAAGATCGTATCGTTGCCGAAGGCACCCACTTCGAGATCGGCTCCGGCCCCGCCGTCGAGCGAATCATCTCCCGCCTGTCCGAGCAGCGTATCGTTGCCGTCTCCACCCAACAGCGTGTCGTTCCCGCTTCCCGCGCCGCCGTTGAGCGCGTCATTCCCCGCGCCGCCGTTGAGCACATCGCCGAACTGATTACCGACCAGTGTGTCATTACCGCTGCCACCGTTGAGTGTCACCGGCCCCGTGAAATTGCTGGCCACCGTCAAGTAGTTCGCCGAGATTCCGCCGGTCAGCTCCGCTTCCTCGAACGAATAGATCCGCTCGGTTTCAGTCCCGATGACGGACGAGTTGCTGACGGTAAACGTCGCGGCGTTGCTGGTCTCGACAATGCGATCCGTGCCGTCGCCGCCAAATAACGTGTTCGCCCCCGCGCCTCCCGTGATCCGATCGTTCCCTGCGCCGCCATCGATGCGATCAACAGCCGATCCACCAATTAGCGTGTCGTTGCCGTTGCCACCCAGCAGCGTCACCGATTTGGCGAACGCCCCCGCGTCGATCACGTTCGCTCCGGCACCACCCGTCAGTTGCACCAGGTCGATTCCAGAAATCGTGTCGGTCCCCAAGCCGGTCAACTGCGATGCCGTTAGCGTGAAGTTGACATCTCCGCTCTCAATCAACGTGTCGAGCAACGTGCTGCCGAGAATCGTGTCGTTCCCCAACCCGCCGGTCAGCGTGGTGGCGACCGTCGCCAGCGAAACGTCGATCCGGTTGGCGCTCACTCCACCGACCAACAGCGCTCCTTCGAGATTAAGCAGCGTGTCGGTCCCCAATCCAATCAGCCGCGTTGCGGTCAGAGTGAAGCTCACATCGCCGACCTCGGACAACAGATCGCTCGTGCCAATACCTCCGTCGAGCGTGTCGTTCCCCAGCCCACCGCGCAACGTGTCGAGGCTGCTGCCCTCACCATAGACCTGATCGTTGCCCGCCCCTCCGTCGAGCGAATCGTTACCGCTGCCGCCTCGCAAACAATCATCACCCGCGCCGCCGACGATCGTGTCGTCACCGCCGGTTCCCAGCAGCGTGTCCGCGCCATCGCCGCCGTCGAGCGTGTCATTCCCCAACCCGCCGACCAGCGAATCGTTGCCCAGCCCGCCCAACACGCTGACCGCAACGCTCGTGCTATTCGTCAGCGAATCGTTCCCGGCCCCGGCGTCAAATTTGACAGTACTGACGGCGCTCAACGCGAACGATTGCTGCAGCGTGACACCGCTCGTCACCACTTGGACGCGGATCGTGCTCGCATCCACCGCCGAGATCGTTGCCGCATCATTCGCGGATGTCCCCGTCACCAGGACCTGCATCGCGACGGCGTCGTATCCGATCGCCGCCGCTAACAACTCGCGCGACTCGAGCCGTTCAATCGCCACCACCGCGGCACATTGTGTCCGCTCGCCACGAGAACGACGCCGCAAACGACCGCTCACCCAATTGGAAAACCACATAAATCACATCCGCGGCCCGCAGACGTGCGCATCACCTGACCAACTCAACCGTACCCCGCGGGTCTTGCTAAGCAAGGCGGAATTCCGAATGGCGTGGCGATTGTTCATCGCATCTGGGCCTTGAGAAGATCGCTCTCCGCGAATTCCGGAGAATCACCTCATCCGGTGCTCATTCGCTGAGTTCTGGCACCGCGGCATCGCAGTCCGTATCGTTCGCGCGACAAACGGGAGGCTCGAAATGACCGATCGGCATCTTTGCGAATTGCACCGGCACACGTCCCAACGGTTAGGGTCGCGAATCGCGTTACGACACAAACGCAACGGCTTGTTTCACGATCTGCCGTGGATCGACTACCGGCGACAAGCGGATGAAGCGGCGGCCGGGTTGATCACTCTCGGCGTTCAACCCGGTGACCGCGTGGCGATGCTCAGCGAGAATCGGGTTGAATGGCTGATCGCCGATCATGCCGTTCTCAGTTGCGGTGCGGCCGACGTGCCAATGCACGCACCGTTAGCGGCGGCTCAGGTCGAGTACCAAGTTGGGCACAGCGAGTCGCGCGGCATCATCGTCAGCGGGCAGGCTCAAGCCAACAAAGTCTTCGCCGTGTTGGAGTCACTGCCAGTCCTCGAATTCTTGGTCTCGTTCGAGCCGATCACGGCACCGGCTGGTTGCCGGCTCAAGTTGCTGACTTGGGAAGGACTGAAACATCGCGGCTGGCAGGCGGGCGAAGCGGCTCGGCAAGAGATTGCTCGGCGAGAGGCGGCACTCACGGGGCGTGACTTGGCGACGATCATTTACACCAGCGGCACGACCGGGAATCCGAAAGGAGTCATGCTCTCGCACGACAACCTGCTGACCAACGCGGCGGCCACCGGAAAGATCTCGTTCATGGAACCGGACGACGTGCTGCTGAGTTGGCTGCCGTACAGCCACATCTACGCTCGGACCGTCGATCACTACTTGACAACCTGGGCCGGCGTCACGCTCGCACTGGCCGAATCCATCGAGACGCTAGTCAGCAACCTGGCCGAGATTCAGCCCACTTGGCTGACCGCCGTGCCGCGCTTCTACGAGAAAGTCTGGAACAACTTCGCAGGCCAGCCCCCCGCCAAACGCGACGACTCGTTACGAAAACTGTTTGGTCCGCGCATCAAGCAGCTCACCTCCGGCGGAGCACCGCTGCCTCGGCATGTGTGCGAAGCATTTCACGCGGCAGGGATTCCGCTGCTGGAAGGGTACGGCCTCACGGAAAGCTCGCCGGTGATCTCGTTCAACAACTCCGAGTCCTTCAAGATCGGCTCCGTCGGCCGGACCATCGAGAACGTCGAAGTCCGCATCGCCGACGATGGCGAGATCCTCACCCGCGGTCCGCACGTCATGCAGGGCTATTGGAAGAACCCGACCGCAACCGCCGAAACAATCCGCGACGGCTGGCTGCACACCGGCGATGTCGGCAAGCTCGACGACGAAGGCTTTCTTTTCATCACCGATCGCAAGAAGGATCTCTTCGTCACCTCGGCCGGCAAGAACATCGCCCCCAGCGAACTGGAACGGCTGCTGACCAGCGATCCGTTCATCGACCAAGCGGTGGTCTACGGCGACGGCCGGCACTTCATCAGTGCGCTGATCGTCCCGAACGAAGCGTTACTGCGCACCGAGGCCGAGAAACTCGCCTGTGGTTGGATCGAAGCCGACGGCTTCGTGACGACAGCGGCGCTGATCAGCTTCATGCAATCTCGCATCGACGTGGTGATGGAAGTCGTCAGCCAGCCGGAACGAGTCAAACGCTGCCTGCTGCTCGACAAGCCATTCCAACTGGCCGAAGACGAACTGACCGCAACGATGAAAGTCCGCCGCCGACACATCCTCGCGAAATATGAATGTGAATTGGCCGCGCTGTATGACGGGACGTAGTCGTAAGGGGGTCGGGTCTACGATTTTTCGGATTTGGCCGGCCGCGACTCGGATTGCAAGTGAGACGTTGTTCCGGCCAAATCCGAAAAATCGTAGACCCGACCCCTCAGCCGTTCGCACTCATCACGGTATTCAGCAATCTTGGCTTGGCGAGTTTCACAGCGGCGAGCGGCATCGCTGACTGTGGCGGGGGAGATGTTTCCAAAAGCGGTGGCGATCTCGGTCAACGGGACTCGCACGGTTTCGCGACACAGCCAAATCGCGGTCTCACGCGCGATGTTACCGTGACGCCCGGGTTGTTGAATGTGGCGTTTGCTGACATCAAAGGCTTCCGCGACAACAGCGATGGCGGCCTGGATCGTCGTCGAGCGTGTGATTCGTTCGATGTCTGCTTCGGCCTCTTCGATCAAGTGCCGGTGCGTCGCGATAAATGATGGGCTGCCGAGCAAGAGACCCTCGAACGCTTCATCCAGCGGGTTGGCGGGCGGTTGAGCCAATCCGGCTTCGACATACCTGCGATAGGCGATGCGCGACGCCGCTTCGGTGCCGCCGAACTCACACAGCACCGTGCGCCAGTCGAGCCAGCTTGGAGCATTCTTCGGGTCCATGAAGTAGCGGTAGGTGGACCAGTGATAGTCTTCCGGTTTCTTCGCCAAAGAACGCGGGGTCGGGTCTACGATTTTTCGGATTTGGCGGGAAGAAAGCTCAGCTTGCAAATCAGACTCGATCCCCGCCAAATTCGAAAAATCGTAGACCCGACCCCTGGCTGATTGACGCCTCATCGCGCGGCACGGATTCAAGTGGATGTACCGGCTCAGCGACCAAGCATGGCCTTCGGATTCGACGAGCACCGCATGGAACCTGCCTTGGAACACGGGCCCGGTCCGTTCGTGGGCTTTGTTGAACAACGTCGCGTAACCGCTCTGCAAATCGTGCAAGCCGGATGACAGATTGGGCTCGTGCAGCTTCAGGAACAGATGAAAGTGATTGGTCATCAGGACGTGCGCGAAGACTCGCCAGCCACAGCGTGTGGCCACGCGATTGAGCAGTCGAAACCATTCGCGCCGGTCGTCGTCATTGCGAACGATGTCCATGCGATCGACGCCGCGATTGGTGACGTGATACAGGCCACCGGGCAGTTCGATTCGCAGCCGTCGAGGCATGTTGAGTTCCTGCGGAATGAAGGCGGGGTCGGGTCTACGATTTTTCGGATTTGGCCGGAACAACGCTTCATTTGCAATCCCAGTCGCGCCCGGCCAAATCCAAAAAATCGTAGACCTGACCCCTGAATTACGCTGATACAGACCGTTGGTAGTATTGATGCGGTTGGTGTGAGTCACGGTCCCGAGTAGAGATCAGCCAGTGGGCTATTATTTCCAAAGCCTCACATACGTTGCGCCCATGCCATCGGGCATGTATTTTATTTCGTACTCATAGAACGCCCTGTCGGATGCCCTCGGGGCGGCTGAAAAGAATTTACCATTGATGTACGCCGAGACGGACTTTGGCGAGACAACGAACGTAATGACGTTTTTATCTCGAAGTTTCCATCCCGCATCCGAAGCCGTGCTGTACGCAGATTTGAAATCCCGTCCAAACAATTCAACGCTGGGGTTCGGTCGTGTAATATCGGGGCCTCGGTGGCTATAGCTAAAACCTATCCTATTGTTGAATTCCCGTTCAGAAATGGCGACTACCACTGGCTGAAATCCCTCGCCGATCATTTGTGTGAGTTCGATTTCAAACACGCCATTCTCATCTATGAATGGTTTGTCGTAGCGAGTTGCTAAACCGGCGGCTGTGGGGCCAGATAGAATCTTCAATCCGTCGTCAGCTTCACGCACGAGAATCCACGTTTTATCTGGCACGGGGCCTTCTTGATGTTTGTCTGCGATCACTTCATCGACAAGCTTTAAGCCCTGTCTCAGTCGTTCGGGTAGCTTCGGCAGAGGATCTTTGTTGTCGCCATTGCCAGTTTCCGCTGGTGCAAGGGGCTTCGTGGCAGAACGGGGAACGGAGTCAGTAGTTTCTGTCTTCTTAGACATCCCGGCGAGCAGTTTTTCCGCGTCCTCAGCTCGATTCTTCAAACGGTGCATTTCTGCAAGCTGCTTCTTTGCTGCATCCTGCTCGCTCTTAATCTGGTTGTTAAGCGATTGCTTCTCATTCGTCAGTGCCGTGACTTGTTCAGTCAGCTTTGTCTTCTCGTTGCTCAGGGAATCCGCGCGGGATTTCTCTTTGGCGATGTCAGCGTCTTTGCCCTTGAGCTTGTCGTTGATCGCGGCGAGGCTTGTTTGCAGGTCGGAGACTTGCTTCAGTTTTGCTTCGACATCGCCATTCAATTGAGCGACTCGCGACTGCAATTGTGTCTTGTCCGACTCCAAGACTTTGACGAGATCGACCGTCACACGCTGGCGGTTCTGTTTCTCTTCTGAGGTCTCGATGCCAGGGCGGTGGAGGTACTCGGTGAGACTATTCGTGGCGTTACCGAAATTGGCTTTGGCTTCGGTGAACTGCCCCGCCTCAAACCCTTGCTCACCGCGCTGCGCCGTCTTGTCGATCTGGGTGAACTCACCGAGCTTCTGGATGCGTTCCGACACCGACCGCTTCTCGCGCTCGTACTCGCGCTTCGCCTGCAACGCCGTGCGAGCATTCCCGTTGTCGATCACCAATTGCTTCAGGTCAGCCAGCAGCTTGGTTAATTCCGTCAGCAGACTCGTTTCGGCCGCTCCGACTTCGCCCGTTTCAATCCGTTTGCCCAACCCGTTGTATCGAGCTTGTAGCGCGGTCAACCGCTTCCGAACGGTCGGCGCGTCTATGGTCCAGAACTCAGAAGCGACGGGACTGCGATCCTCCAGCAAGATGCTGCCGATCGCGGTTCGCAGTTCCGTCGCGTTACCAATCTCGCGGCCGACTTCGACCGCGTGCCGCAATGCCGATCGCGCGTCGTCCGCTAGCTTGAGGCTCTTCGCCAGCGGTTCGCCACGAGCCTGCGCGTCATCCAGTTGTTGCAATGCCGCGCTCGCCTCGTTGCGAAGTCGCTCAACAGCGGCGTGCGGGACCAGCTTGCCGACGTCCTGTTGCAACTCGGAAATCATCCGCCGACTCGCGACCAGATCGGATGCCTGCCGCGCTTCGTTCCATTTGAACCATCCGAATGCCCCCGGCAACGCGACGATCAACAGCAACGCCGCCACCAGTAAGCCGTGACGACGTCGTTCCGTGGATCTCTTCCAACCGGCCACGTCATTCGCGAAGGCTGCGGCCGTCGGATACAGCCGGGGATCGTTCGACTTCAGCGGATCGGGGACTCGCAAGCCCTTGAGCACGATGGCTCGCAGGTCGCGCGGGACTCTGGCATGAACGAGAGCTTGATTCCATTCTCGCTCGGCATTCCGCGAACCGACGCTGCGGCATTGATCTTCGCTGCGTCCGGTCAGCAACAAGAACGCGTTCGCCGACATGGCGTAGAGGTCGCTCGCCAGATTCGTGCGGACTTCCTTCGCGACCGCCGCGTCCGCGTCCGTCTGAGCGAAGAAGCCGGGCGTCACCAGGTTGATGCTCGACCGAGTCCGGCCATGACCTTTGATGAGTTCCTTCGCTCCCGCCAGATCGACGAACCGCAACCGGTAATCCGTCTCGACCAGAATGTTGTTCGCCGAGCCGTCGCCGAAGATCAGGTTGCACTCATGCAGCCGCTGAAACGACCGCCCAAGCTGCTCGATGAGATCGACCTTCACGTCGAACGTCAGCGGCTGCTTTGAGGACGTCGCCAGCTTGGCCAACGTCGTCCCGTCGATGAACTCCAGCACGAGATACGGCTGACGCTGACCTTGTCCGCCAACGCAACGGTAATACCCGACCACTTCGGGCGGCAGCCGATCCGATGCCAGGATGCGGCACTCGTTCTCGAACTGCTGCCGAGCAGTTTCGGTGTTCTCGTGATAGACCTTCAGAGCGACTCCGCGATGCGGCGAGTTGCGTTCCTTGGCCTGAAACACGACCGCCTGTCCGCCGCGTCCTTTGCTGCCGTGCAACTGGAATTCGGCGTTGATCTCGGCCCAAGTGGCCTCGGTCAACAAGTCCGGCTTCTGCTCGCCAATGCCGAGTTGCTCGTGAATGTCGCCAGGTTCGCCGGAGTCGGGAAGCAGGGGCATGGTGATGATCCTCGAGTTGGGTTACGTCTGAGGGGTCGGGTGTTCGGTTTTTCGGAATTGGCGGGGCAGAGATTGATTTGCAATCAGAGCTTAATCCCGCCAATTTCGAAAAACCGAACACCCGACCCCGGCACGCGATCAAACGGCGCGGCCGCCGAAGTCCTCGCCGGCTTGGTTGCGAATCTTGGTCAACGCTTCGTCACTGAGGCCCAGTTGCAGCGCGATGTCACGCCACGTCATGCCGTCAACATACCGATGCCGCAACGCGACCGCTCGCAATTGAAGCGACTTGTCGGACGAGGACTCCCAGCTCGCCAGCCGATCCAAGAACTCTTCAAAGGACTTGCGATACCGTTCTTGGAAGTAGGTCCGACGTTGTTCGATCAGCGGCATGATGTCGGCAAGGATTTGCTTGCCGAGCTTCTGTCGGTTGAGCGCATCACGCATCTGATTGGCGATGACGACACTGGCCCACGTTCGCAGAGCGGCCGCCGTCTGAGCTTTCCAAAAGGCGTCCGGCCTCTTATCGAGCACCTTGACGAAGAAGTCGTTGACCATCTCCGTGTAGCGGCACTGCCCGTCGTTGCCGGTCGTACCAACGGCGTTCGTTCCGAAGACCTTCGCAACGACCGGTCGCAGTGAGCGGCGAAAGTACGTGTCAACCAATTCGAGGGCTTCCCCTTCGACGCTGTGATCTCCGGCTTGATGCCGATGCAGCAGTTCGATGAGTTTGTCTTCGTCGGTCATGGGATGTCCCTTTTGGCTGCGGGGCGTGCCTGAGGGGTCGGGTGTTCGGTTTTTCGGAATTGGCGAAATTAAGCTCTGATTGCAAAACAAACTCCGTTCCGCCAATTCCGAAAAACCGAACACCCG
>CAMDPX010000223.1 GCA_945905295.1 Planctomyces sp. SH-PL62
TGTAACCGGGGCTAGCGCCGCGCGGCTAATTGTCGGGATGCGTATGAGACCTAGATCGAGGAGAGTTTGAGTGAGAATTCGCAGCAAGAGGCTCACCAAGTTCGTGGCGTGGCTGGTTGTCGCGTATCTGAGACTGCTGTTTGCGACCTGCCGAAAGGAATTCGCCATCTTCCCCGGCACGAATGGCTGGGATCCTGATTTGCCGAATCGGTTCCTGTACTGCGTCTGGCACGACGTCTTGTTCTTCCCGCTGCTGATGGCCAAGCCGCACAACGGCTCGGCGCTCACCAGCCGGCATCAAGACGGGGCCTACGTCGCCGAAACCTTGCGGCTCTTGAACGTGCAACCCTTTCGAGGCTCGACGACTCGCGGCGGAGCACAGGCGATCCGCCAGCTCCTCAACGTCGCCGAGCAACAACACATCACGATCACCCCCGACGGCCCACGCGGCCCGCGCCGCGAGATGAAAGACGGCATTGTCTTCTTGGCGTCCCGCACTGCCATGACCATCGTCCCCGCCGCCTTCACCTCCCGGCGTGGCGTGCGATTCCGCGGCACTTGGACCGACATGCTGCTCCCCCTGCCCTTCACAACGACGTACTGCATTCTCGGCGAGCCGATCCCAGTCCCCGCGGAATTGACTCGCGAAGAGATCGACCTGAACCGGCAGCGAGTTCAAGACGCGATGGACCGGCTGTATGCTCGCGTGGAAGACTGGGCAGCCGGCCGTGCAGAGCGGCTTGAATTCGAGGAGGCGATGCCCGTTCGCAAAGCTGCATAAGGGGATTGCAAAATGACAATTGCAAATTGCGAATTGCAAATTGGACAAGCCACTCCAGTCGTTCGTCGCATCTGCCTTCAATTCACAATTTGCATTTTGCAATTTGCAATTTGCAATCCCCTCACTTCCGCCGAGCCCATCGAGGCCGACGTCCTCCTCAAAGGAGGCACCATCTTCGACGGCTCCGGATCCGATGGCCAAGTCGGCGACGTCGCCATCAGCAACGACCGCATCGTCAGCGTCGGCAAGTTTGAGCTGAAGTCCGCCAAGTGGATCATCGACTGCAAGGGACTCGTGGTCGCCCCCGGCTTCATCGACCTGCACAATCACAGCGACTCGCAAATCGTCGCGCCGCGCACTCGTGCCAACATCAACTTCCTGATGCAAGGCTGCACGACGATCGTCACCGGTAACTGCGGCTCCGGGCCGATTGATGTCGGCGAGTATTACTCGAAGATCAACGCCGCCGGTGCCGGAACCAACGTGGCTCACTTATTGCCTCAAGGATCATTGCGAGCACACGTCGTCGGCAGCGCTCAGCGAGCGGCCAAGCCGGACGAAATCGCCAAGATGCGCAAGCTCGCAGAAGAGGCAATGAAGGACGGCGCGTTCGGCATGTCGACTGGCTTGATCTACGTCCCCAGCAGCTACGCCGACACCGCCGAGTTGATCGAGATTACGAAAATCATCGGCAAGCACGGTGGCATCTACGCCAGCCACATTCGCGGCGAAGGCAAAGACCTGCTCGAATCGGTTCAAGAAGCGATCAAGATCGGACGCGATGGTGGTTGCCCGATTCACGTCTCGCACTTCAAAGCCAGCGGCGAAGAAGCCTGGGGCCTCGTGCGCCCCGCGTCGGCGATGATCGAGGCCGCTCGCAAAGAGGGCCTCAAAATCACGGCTGACCAATACCCATACATCGCATCGAGCACCTCGCTCGACGCAACACTGTTGCCGACCTGGGCACTCGCCGGCGGCCGAGACAAATTGCTCGAACGCTTGAAGGACAAAGAACAGAGCGCACGCATCCGCGAATTCGTTTCCAATCGTCTCGACAAATCACGCGACGGAGCGACCGTGAAGATCGCCGCCTATTCACCGAAGCCCGCCTGGATCGGTCGCAATCTGTTGGAGATCGCCAATGCCGAGAAAACGAAGCCGCTCGACATCGCGCTGACGATCGTCCGCAACGGCGGAGCCAGCGTCGTGAACTTCGGCATGAGCGAAGAAGACGTCCGCTACGTCATGCAACAACCGTGGGTCGCCACCGCCTCCGACGGCCGAGCCTACCTCCCCTCCGCCGACAAACCACACCCGCGCAGCTACGGCACCTTCTCGCGCAAGCTCGGCGAGTACGCGATCAAAGAAAAGGTGATCCCGCTCGCCGCCGCGATCCGTTCGAGTTCCTCGCTCCCCGCCGAAATCCTCGGCCTCCCCGACCGCGGCTCACTCAAGGCCGGCCACTTCGCCGACGTCGTCGTCTTCGATCCCAAAACGATCCGCGACACCGCCACCTTCGACGACCCCCACCAATACGCCACCGGCATGAAGTTCGTCTTCGTCAACGGCGACGTCGCTGTGAAGGACGGCTCATCGACCGGGGCGTTGTCCGGGCGAGCGTTGAAACGACCAGATGGAAGGTGACTTGAGATCGAGTTTGGAACTTGGCAATGCAACCATCGACCGGCGGCGTTATGTTGGAGTCGATTTGACGGTCTGAAATCGAGCCACAACGATGCCAACTGTCTTGCACGATGGCCCGTACAGTTTTGTCTTCTTCAGTTCGGATCGAGGCGAGCCTCCGCACATCCATGTGAAGCGAGACCGGCAACTGGCAAAGTATTGGATCAACCCGATTGAACTGGCTAAGAACCGTGGCTTCACCGAGCCAGAATTGAATGACATCGAGCGGCTTGTTGAGAAGCATCAACCCGAATTGTGGAAGGCTTGGAATGAGCACTTTGCTCCTTGAACACGAACCGGAAGCCGCGTCGTTAAAGGTCACGGCCGATGCCTTCATCGTCGAACTGTCCGACGGCCGCAGTCTGAGCGTGCCTTGGACGTGGTATCCGCGTTTGCTTCACGGCACCGAAGCCGAGCGACAGAACTGGCGTTTGCTTGGCGACGGGTACGCCATCGAATGGCCCGATCTTGACGAGCACATCGGAATTGAGGGACTATTGGCCGGTCGACGCAGCGGCGAAAGCGATGCCGCGCTGAATCATTGGCTCGCAAATCGAACGAGTGGGAATTGAAATTGAGCGATCAGTCAACACTCACGAGACGATTCGATTTCTTGCGCGCGTCCGCCACGGGAATATTTTGCCTGCTGCATCTCGCGATCGCCTGTCTTCTTGCCGCTGTCGATGGCGGTTATCACCCATTCGCTGCGATCGTCTACGCCATCAGCTACTTCAGCATGCTTGGTGTCGGATTCGCCTTGCTCAAACAAGAATCTCACCGCTTTTCCTGGATGCTGTTCTTAGTTTTCCAAGCACTGATTTCTTTCGTCATGATTTCAATTGCCGTGGGGTTGATCACAGACTGGTTACTGATGGAGTTTGCCATCTGACACGGCGATGCCTCCGTCACTCGCCCTTGACCAGATTGCTGAGCTTCTTGAACTCCGGCGAGGCAGCCGCTGCGCACCATTCGAACATCACGGATTCGGTGGTAGTGATGATCGCTCCGCTAGCGGCCAGGCGGCGGAGGGCGATTTTCCAGTCGAGTTTGGCTCGGCTGGCGAGGGCGTCGGCGGGGACGAAGACTTGATAGCCGCTCGACAGCAGGTCGAGCACCGTTTGCAGCACGCAGACGTGAGCTTCGATACCCGCGACGATGATTTGAAAGCGGCCGTCGGGATGCTCGGCCGCCGTCCCCCAGGCCAGGCACTCAGCCGCGCTGAAGCAGACTTTGTCCGGGATCGTCACGCCGTCGAGCAGCTCGCGCAGTTGTGGCACCGTCGGGCCGAGCCCCTTCGCGTATTGCTCGGTCGCGGAGACCGGAACGCCGAAGAGTTTTGCGGCCTCGATCAGCTTGCGGCAGTTTGCGATCAGCGACTCGCGCACGGGGATCGCAGGCATCAGCTTTTCTTGCACATCGACGATGAGCAATCGACTCTCGCCGCGACCAATGAGTTCGTGGCTGCGTTCGTAGGTCATACGATCCCTTCGTCGCCACGCTCGCCAGAGCGTGGGTGGTCGTGCTCATTCCCCCACGCTCTGGCGAGCGTGGCTACTCGGCTGTTTTTTGCCGCCGTGAGATGAATCGTGCAAGCTCCGGCGGATGTCTGAGACGCAAGCTTTTCACGGCAACGAATCGCCTCGGCTTCGTCGCGGCATAGAACCCACAGCGTCGGGCCCCATGAGGATTGGCCGACTCCAACATGGCCTTGATCAGCCAGCCATTTGGCCAACTCGGCCATCTGTGGATCGGCGAAGATGCCGCCTTGGACCGGCGCGAAATGCGAACCGTTCAACTGGCCGAATTCTCGGAGGGCGGACGCGGTTGATGGAAAGTCGTGGCTCGCGACAGCGGGTAACAACTCCATCAACACGATTCGGCAAAGCGATTCGGTGAGCGAAATGGAAAACGGCGTGAGTCGCGAGAACGCGGCTCGTTCTGCGTCGCCCGAAAGTCCACGACGGTCGTTGGGGGTGACGAGCAACACGCGCCATTCTTCGGGAAGATCAAGGCGTGCGACGAGCGGACTGATGTCGTGCGGTTCTCGCTTGCCTCCCTCGACCAAGAGGCCACCACAATCAAAGCCGTGGATGCCGAGCGCGGAGCGTGCGCCGCGACCAACTCGGCGAGCCAACTCCGTCGCGGCGATTTCGTTTTCGCCACCCAATTGAGCCAACGCGGCGGCCAACGCGAGCGCGGTTTGTGTGCCGGACCCCAAGCCAGAGTGCGATGGCATCGCTCGCGAGAGATGGATACGACAAGTTGGCGGGCGATGTTCGGCGGGACATCGACGGCGATACTCGTCTCGCCATGCGGACAGCCGAGCCAGCATCTCTGGCTCGGCCGAGCAATCGTCTCGATCGGCGGCTTCGATCGACAGCTCACAACCGGGCGATTGGACCATCAGGCCGACGCCGCCGAAGTTGCGGCCGCGCGCCGCTTGCACAGCGAGCAACCCGAAATGCAATCGCGCACCGGTCTGGACTGTGATTGCCGACATAGTAGTCCGACTGCAAGCCCCCGCTTGTAGTGACCCCTTTCATGGGGTCGAACTCGACCCGATGAATCGGGTCACTACGAGCTAGGCGAACGGCAACGGGAACGGTTCGAGCGCGAAGGGGAAGACGCGGGCGGGTTTTCCGGCCGCGTGTCGCTCTTTGTAAGCGAGTTGCGCGGCGCGGTCGGCGGCGAATTGCAGATGGGTCAACTCGAGGCCGCAGTAGCGTTCGTCTTCATTCTCGGCGGCGACATCGGCGAAGACTTCTCCGGCTGAGGCGGCGTGGCGACGGACGCCGTGAATGCTGTGCTCGCGGACTTTCACGCCGGCAGCGGCCATCTTCACCAGGCCCTTGAGGAATCGGCCGACGACCGATTCGTTGCCGGAGGCTCGCAGCAGACGGTCCCACTCTTCATGAGCTTCCCAGTAGTAGCCGTGATTGAAGAGATCAATCGCCAGCAGGAAGCTGCGGTTCTCTTGCCAGTTTTCAGGCGAGAGCGGCTTCACCGTGCGATTCTTGCGGCCGTAGCTGTGTCCGCTGGGATGGCGGATCGGATGCGGCGTGGACGAGCCGGGAATGTACGTGTAAGCCGGCAAAACTCCGGGGAGGAGCTTCACGACAACAACATCAGCTTCAGCAGTCGCAGCGGCGGCAGTCATCCGACAGGTCTCCATTCATGGTCAACAAAGGGGCGGCGGTCAGGTCTCAGCCGATTGGCGGGACCATCTGACTCGGCCGGGTGGATCGGGTCAAACAAAAAATCGTGGTTGCACGAGGTTTCTGGGTTCTAAGGAAGACAGGGCCGATGCGGATTTCGCCATCGGCAACGTTGGCAGGAATCGTGACCGTCACAGCGGTCGGGAGGGCTCGCGTGAGAGCGGTCACACGCGAGGGCGAGAGAATATCGGCCGATTTCCAGATGAGAAGACCGGTTTCCAGCTTCTGGGCCAGAAATGAATAACTCCGGCGTACAACCGCTGCTGCCGGACTAGCTTGCCGCCGCCGCCTGTTTTCGGACTTCGCGTTTAATGCGGGCGATCACCCCCCGAAACCCTTGCTGCCGCTGCATTCCCAGAGCGGTCTGTAAGCCGAGGTGCCCAATCATGTCGTCTGGGATTTCGGCGATCTCTTCGGGAGAGGCGTCCGTCAATCCCTGAACCATCAGCGTGACCAACCCCCGGACGGTCGGTGACTTCTTGGGGACATCGGCTTCGATCCGCACTCGGCCACCGATCACATCGACCCAAAGAAAGACCGGCGTCTGGCACTCCTGCACGCGGCAGCTTTCCGATTGCTGACCAGCCGTCCGGCCAGTCGACGGCGCAGGAAGCTCGTCCGAAAGCTCGACCAATAGCTCGAGTTTTTCCTGGTCGTCGAGACCGTCGAAGTCGGAAATCAGTTCGGAGAGTTTCATGATCCGGTCGTAGCCGCGTTCGCCAGAACGCGGGATTTGGTCGAGGTCTGCCCGCAGTCTGGCGACTGCGGCTACGGTCTTGCTCACGACGGCGACTGGCCGTTCTCGCTGGGGACGATGAAGCTCATGTGCATTTCGCAGTGACGGAGATGCAATTGCATGACTTCTTCGCTCGCCATCTTGCCGAATGCGGGATGAGCTGCCGTTGGCGTCTCGCGCGAGAGACGCTCGACTCCCGCCTTCAATTGTCTCAAGCCCTCTTCTGCGGTCACCGCGTCGTCCGGCAGCAGCGACGCCCCCTTCTTGGGGAGCTTGAAGCCGGGCTTCATCGGTTTTGTCAAAAACGAGTTCTTCACCACCGGAGCGATCAACCACCTGACCCACCACGGAGCCTGAAAACCAAACCCGTCGATCGAGGCTTTCATCGCCTTAGCGAGATGCTGACAAATCTGCCCGAACGACCATTTTCCAACGGTGTGATGATTGCCGATCAGGTGTTCGGCATCCTGAACGACTTCGGACAGCGTTGAGTAACGAACCGTGCGGCGAGCAGACATGAAAGACTCCGTGAATGACCCTGATGCGGCGGCATTCTGGCGGAGGCTGCTCCGCTTTTGAAGGCGGGACACGATTGGGCTATAGTCGCCCGACGTGGGGCACGTTTTCAACGTGCCCGTCTCCATTCAGAACACGATCACTGGCAGGTTGAAAACCTGCCCCACGAAGTCACCACGAAAGGCAATTCATGGCAAAGTATCCCGGCGTATCGGCGGACGTTTTGAAGGAATTGGCGAAGTACGACACCCCGACGATCGCCAACGCAGTCGAGTTGTGGAATCGTTATCCGCGCAACTTGGGCTACATGAATGGCAGCATTGTGGCCTGCTATCCGAAGCTGCCGCCGATGGTTGGATTCGCGCTGACGACCACGTTTCGCAGCATGGCTCCCCCGCGCGGTGGCGATGCGTATTCCGGAATCTCTCAGCAGCTTGAGGCGTTCGCCGACTTTCCTGGTCCTCCGGTCGTCGTGTTTCAAGATCTCGACGTGCCGTGTGCGTCTGCCACGTTCGGCGAGGTGATGTGCTCGACGTACAAAGCGTTCGGAGCCGCCGGGCTGATCACGTCGGGGACCGGCCGTGATCTCGATCAAGTCGAGGCGTTGAACTTCCCGGCCTTCACGAACGGGACGATCTGTGCTCACGGGTATTGCCACATGCTGTCGCTGAATGTGCCGGTCTCTGTCGGCGGCATGACGGTCTATCCGGGAGCATTGCTGCACGGCGACCGAAACGGCATCTGCTCGATCCCCGTCGAGATTGCTTCTGAAGTTGGCGGCGTTTGCCAGGAAGTCGCCGTCGCCGAGGCGATCATCCTGAATTACCTCAAGGGGACGAACCTCACCGCAAAGGATTTCACCGCCGCCCGCTCCGAATGCGGGGCGATGATCAAGGCGGTCGAGAAACGCCTGAGCGGGAAGTAGCCCTGCGCTCGTAGTGAACCGATTTATCGGGTCGGAATCGCGCGATCGACCCCATAAATGGGGTCACTACGAGCGTCGGTCGGGCCAGAGTCCCAACCTACAAAAAAACCGCGGTCAGTCTTGCGACAGCCGCGGCCAATGTGCCAGTTCTCGTGCGGAATTGCGACGGTGGAGTCGCTTTGCGAAACGGGTGGAAACCGGCCGTACTTAAGCACGTACCTTTGTTGGTTTCGACCCACGCGGTTTGTTTAGGCACCTCCGTCTGAATTACTGACGAGAACCAGGCATGTCCCATCTTTGAGGCTGGGAACTCGTTGGCCGACCCGCGTTTTCACATGGTGTGAGTGACCTTGAGGCAGGTGCGATCTGCTTCATTCAGGTCGTGTGGCTGTCTCCAACCGAGCACAGCATTCATCGGCAACGGCTGCGCTCTGTCCTCTCCGATTTTGTCAGTGGCAGCGGTTTTCAGAAGAATTCAATCGCCGTGCGATTCCGAGCACTCGCGCGATCTTGGATCGAAGCCACAATTCGTCGCCAGTTTTTCTCAAGCCTTGCAAGTTGATATCCTCCCGCCCGCTCATTCGTCCTCAACTCAATCCTCAGGAGCTTTCGCCATGAATTCTGCCGCCCGGTCGTTTTGTTCTCGACGCGAATTTCTGCAATGGACGGCCGCCGCCGCAGGAGTCGCGGTGATGTCGCCGGTCGTCGGCCTCGCTGCCGATCCTGACCCATACGGCGGATTCAAGATGTGCATTCAGAGCTATTCGCTCCGCGGCTTCGACGGGAAGACCGCCATGCAGCACACGCAAAAGCTGGGGCTGAAGTATTGGGAGTCCTTCCGCAATCACATTCCGATGGACACCGCCCCCGAAAAGATCGAGGCGGCGAAGGCGATGCTCAAGGAAAACGGCCTGACCCTGCTGGCCTTCGGCGTCGAAGGCTTCAACGACAACGAAGGAGCCGCTCGCAAGGCGTTCGATTTCGCCAAGGCGATGGGGGTGATGTCGATCAGTGCCGACCCGCAAAAGAATAAGGCAACATTCGACCTGCTCGACAAACTGGTGGCCGAGTACGACATCGCCATCGCGATCCACAATCACGGCCCGAAGGCGAGCTACGACAAAGTCACCGACGTCCAAACGTGGGTCAAAGACCGCCATCCGAAAATCGGAGCCTGCGTCGACACCGGCCACTATCTCCGCAGCGATGAAGACGCCGTCGAGGTGATCGAGAAGCTCGGCAAGCGAGTCTTCGGCGTACATCTCAAAGATTTCAAAGGACCGGCCGGACAAGACAAGCGGCCGACGATCCTGGGCGAAGGAAACCTGCGGCTGGTGGAGACACTCAAGGCCCTCAAGAAGCTCGACTACAAGTACTCGCTGTCGCTGGAGTACGAGGAGAGCCCAAAGGATCCGATCGCCGACATCGAACTCTGCCTCAAAGCGGTTCGCGACGCAGTCAAGAAGATCGGATGACCCGTAGGTCAGGCTTTCTAGCCTGACCCGAATTGGCAAAATCGCGTCGGTCGTCAAACGGGTCAGCCTGGAAAGGCTGACCTACCGCTTCGCCCCGCTCTTGAGCAGCAGAAAGCCGATCAGCCACACCCCGGCCAATACGGCCGAGTACGAAGCTGGCCGCATCGAACGCCAAAACGAGACTGTTCCTTCTTGATAGAAGCGACAGTACTCGCAGCAGAGGTGCCAGAAGTTGCTCATGATCGTGGCAAACGGGAACGGTTGAGGGAAACTCGATTCGGAAAAAGCATAGGTCAAGAAACGGCTCGCGGCTGAGACGAAACTGGTGCCGGCTGCTCTGTACCGCCCCTACAACCCGTTTGACCTGATCCCCCTGGATGCCGAGACATGGAATTCCTCGAACCACTGATCGCGCTCGTCACTCTGACGGTGATGGAAATCGTGCTGGGGATCGACAACATCGTCTTCATCGCGATCCTCACCGATCGACTGCCACACCAGCAGCAACCGCTGGCTCGCCGATTGGGGTTGGGCATCGCGATGGTCTCGCGAATCCTCTTGCTGCTGACGCTCAACTGGCTGAAGGACATGACCTCACCGCTGTGGGAGTGGACTTCGTTGGGCCTCCCGCGCGATCTGTTTCCGGACGACGCGCATCCCTTCGGCGAGATCAACGGCGTTTCGGTCCGAGACATCATCCTGCTGATCGGCGGACTGTTCCTGATCTACAAGAGCGTGCATGAAATCCATTCCAAGATGGAGGGCCACGATGAAGCCTCAACCAGCGGCCCGGCTCCGACAATGAAACGAGTCATCACCGAGATCGCCGTGATGGACATTGTCTTCTCGCTCGATTCAGTCATCACCGCCATCGGTATGGCGAATCATCTGTGGGTGATGGTCGTCGCCGTGATGCTGGCCGTCGGCGTAATGCTGGTTTTCGCCGGTCGCATCAGCGGATTCATCGAGCAGCATCCAACATTGAAGATGCTGGCACTCAGCTTTCTGTTGCTCATCGGCGTGATGCTGGTGGCCGAGGGAATCGGGACGCACTTCAATAAAGGCTACATCTACTTCGCGATGACCTTTTCGCTACTGGTCGAGTTCCTCAACATCCGCACGACGGTCAAAGAGAAGCGTCGCAAGCAAACCGCCCGAGTGGATGACTGACGGGCGGGCCGAAGCCCGATGATCGTGGCTCTCAATCTTCCTCGCTCCGTTGCTTGCCGGACGATAATTGGCGACGCTCGTGCATCGAGTGGGTCAGTCCTTGTCGTGCTCTGAACTCTGTTGGGAGACGCTCATCATGCGACCGAGTGGCATCGCGTTCTGTTTGGCCGGAATCTTCGCACTCTGGATTGGTTCCGCGAGGCAACATGCTGAGGCGGCCGACAAACCTAATCTCGTCATCTTTTATGCCGACGATCTCGGCTGGGGTGAAACCGGCGCGTTTGGCAACAAGGATATTCCGACGCCGCACATCGACTCGCTCGCCAAGAACGGCGTGAAGTTCATACAGGGGTACGTCGCCGCGACGTATTGCAGTCCCTCGCGAGCCGGCTTGATGACCGGCCGTTATCCGACTCGCTTCGGCCATGAGTTCAACAGCGTCGCCAACAAGACCGGCCTGCATCTGAAAGAGACAACGCTCGCCGACCGGCTGAAGAGCCTCGGCTACGCGACGGCTGCCGTCGGCAAGTGGCATCTGGGTGGCGGACCCGAATACCGCCCGACGAAGCGCGGGTTCGATGAGTTCTTTGGGACGCTGGCCAACACACCGTTCTTCCATCCGACCAACTTCGTCGATTCGCGCATCTCGGAAGACGTGCGGAAGATTGACGACGATTCGTTCTACACTACCGACGCCTACGCCGATCGCTCGGTCGATTGGATCGAAAAGAACAAATCGAAGCCGATGTTCCTGTACCTGCCATTCAACGCTCAGCACGCGCCGCTGCAAGCTCCGCAGAAATATCTCGATCGCTTCCCGAACATCACCGACGAGAAGCGAAAGATGTTCGCGGCAATGATGTCTGCGATGGATGACGCGATCGGCCGCGTCCTGGCCAAAGTCCGCGAGATCGGTCAGGAAGACAACACGATGTACTTCTTCATCGGCGACAACGGCGGACCGACGCAGAGCACGACTTCGCACAACGGTGGACTCCGCGGATTCAAGATGACCACCTTCGAGGGTGGCCCACGTGTCCCGTTCATTGCGCAATGGAAGAGCAAATTCCCGGCCGGCAAGACGTATGAGTTCCCGGTTCAGAATCTTGACGTGCTTCCGACGATCGTGACCGCAGCCGGCGGCAAAGTGGACCCGACGTGGAAGCTCGACGGCGTTGATCTCATGCCGTATCTGACCGGCGCGAACAAGGCTCGTCCGCACGAGACGCTTTACTGGCGCTTCGGCCCGCAATGGGCTGTGCGTCAAGGGGACATGAAGCTCGTCGTCTCCAGGGGAGGCAGCGGCGAGCCCGAGTTGTACAACCTCGCGACCGACTTCGCGGAATCAAAGAACCTCGCGAGCGTGCAGCCGGACAAAGTCAAAGAGTTGCAATCGCTCTGGGACAAGTGGAGCGCCGAACAAGCGGAACCGAGTGCCCCGGATGCTCCCGCCAAAGCGGCGAACAAAGCGGCGAACAAGAAGAAGAAAGCGGCCGCGAAGTAGCTCGACAGCGCAGAATCGAGTTTATTGGGGTTTGCCGAATCTCTCATCAAGACGGGAAGGTGGAAGATGAAGGGCGACAATTCGAGACTTCGCGCTTTGGCCGACTGTGCCTTTGGCTGGGTTCAAATCGCTGACAGAAAAATGGGGACAGAAAAAAGAGGCACGAGCCATTTGATTTGTGATCGGAAGCCGCCAAGCGGAGGCTGCCCCTTTTTTCTGTCCCGATTTTTCTGTCAGCCTCCTGCAATCTCATATTCCGCCTGTTGTTTTCTGTTCTTCAGCGTGTTGATCTCACCAACATTCGCCAACGAACCCGCGACCAACCGTTCGCACCCACCAATGAGGTCGCTGTCAGCAGCGTCGAAGCGACCGATGGAAACCGGCTCAATTCGATTCGTCGATGCGGCTCAAGGCATGGATCGAAACGACGGCACTCAATCCGCCCCGTGGAGGACGATCAACCACGCGGACAAACAACTCAAGCCGGGCGACACGCTCGTTCTGCGAGGCGGCACGTACTACGAAACTGCCGCGATCACGGTCACAGGCACCGCCGAGAAGCCGATCACGATCCGCTCGTTTCCGGGTGAGTTAGTCGTCATCGACGCTGGCCTGCGCGAGTTCGTGGAAGACCCCGCCGGATCGTGGGAGCCTGTGCTCGACGGCGCGAAGGATGAGTTCCGTTCGACTCGCACATATCGCGTTGGAGGAGGCTTCGGAAACTTCGCCGACTCGATGATTCCGTTTCATCGCTACATGAACCTCACGGATCTGCGTTCGGCCAATGAGCTGTATCACGTTGGACTGAGTGATCGGCAAGACGATCCAGTCGGCATCTATTGCGGCCCTGGAACTCGGCGCGATCCGGAGACTGGTCGCATTCATGTGCGGTTGTCGCACACGCTGCTGGCCGGGTTGGGGAAGGACGCCTATCGCGGTGAGACTGATCCGCGCAAGTTGCCGCTGGTCATCAGCGGGCATGAATACGGATTGCGAATCGAAGGGGCTCGGCATCTGCGCATTCAAGACCTCGTCGTGCGCGGGGCCGAGCGATCAGCAGTCCTGATTGATCGCGATCAGGAGGACATCGACCACGACGCAGAAGACATCGAACTCGACGGCGTGACGCTCTACGGCAGCGGGTCGGCGCTGCGAGTCAGTCACACGAAGCGGCTACGAATCGTGAACTCGATGTTGCGAGGCCATTCAGCTCCGTGGCATTCGCGATTCTCGGTGAAGAATCGAGCCGGCTCCGGCTATTTGATCGTCGCCGAGGGAAAGGATTTCGAGATCGCTCACAGCGAGCTAACCGACCATCACGACTGCATCACGTTTCACGGGCTCGATGGCCTGAAGTTCCATCACAACCTTGTGGACAACTTCAATGACGACGGCATCGAGCCTGGACCGAAGAAGGCTCGCGGCACAACGCTGGTCTATCAGAACCTCATCACCCGCACGCTGAATCCGTTTACCGCTCATGGAAGCAAGCCGATCCCGATTGATGCCGAACCGGGCAGCGGCATGTACGTCTTCCGCAACGTCGTCGATCTCCGGCAAGGAACCTACAAAGGCCCGCCGACCGAACCCGATCCCAGCGGCAAGTTTCTCAATGAGCCGACGCAACTTGTCGCTCACGATCACGGCAGTCCGGTCCACGCGGTCTACTACGTTTATCACAACACGTTTCTGCTGCACCAAAAGGCGTTCCGCGACTACTACGCCTTCTGCTGGGGCGGTCAATCGCGTCTGACAACTCGGCGAGTCTTCAACAACATCTTCGTGCAAGTCGAAGGTCTCCCCGGCCTGAACTTCACGGGACTCAAACCAGAAGACGACTTCCAAGCGGACGCCAATTTGCTGTGGGGATTGAAGGACGGCCCAACTCAAACCGCCGACTACTTCGCGAAGTTCCGCAAGTCCCCGCTGTTTGAAGCGAGCAAGAAACAGTACCCACCCGGCTGGGGCGCGAACGACCGGCTCGCCGATCCACGATTCACTTCGCTACGAGCGAATGATTTTCGTCTGACGAACGGCAGCCCGGCGGTCGATGCGGGCGTTGACATTCCAGCGGAATGGCCCGACACCCTCCGCGAGTCTGACAAGGGCCAACCAGATCTCGGCGCATTCCCAATCGGATCGGAGAAACTGCAAGTCGGCCGTAAGTAGGACCAAGGCCGGCGAATTCTTCAGTGCTCTGGCGATGATCCGAGGAGCTCGAACCTGCGGCAATTTGGTTGGCTCAAGAAGAATTCGCTGGCTCCTTAAATTCGCTGTCGATTCTGCCGTCGAATGTCTCAATCGACAGCGAATTCAAGGAGCCAGCGAATGAACTCCGGGACGCTAACTTCGATCAGACCGAACAAAGGGGACGAGGAGAAACAACTTCGTGTTTTGTATTTCTCTGCGCTCTTCGCTCCTCTGCGGTGCAATGACTGCGATATTGCACCGCAGAGGAGCGCAGAGCGCAGAGGTTGTCGGTGCAAAAACGCGAACTCATTTATCCTCGTCAC
>CAMDPX010000224.1 GCA_945905295.1 Planctomyces sp. SH-PL62
CCGGTGAGTTCGCCACCGAACCGGGGGGCTGACGCCGCCCCGCTCGCCAGGTTGTTCTTTCGACACGGAGGTCGCTCATGCAAGTCACCGGAATTATTCCTGCTCGGCTGAAGTCCACTCGGTTGCCCCGCAAGCTGTTGTTGGCCGAGACCGGTCGGCCTCTGATCCAGTACACGTGGGACGCGGCGAATCGGGCCAAGTCGCTGTCCGAGGTCATCATTGCCGCCGATGACGCAGAGATCGTCGCCGCAGTACGGCGTTTCGGCGGCCGCTGCGAATTGACCGGCGAACATCCCAGCGGGACGGATCGTATCGCGGAAGTGGTGCGGCGCTGTTGCTCGGACGCAGATGTCATCGTCAACGTTCAGGGAGACGAACCGGAGATCGACCCGGCGAGCATCGACTTGCTGGTCGGCTTGATGCAGGCGAATCCCCGCGCAGCGATGGCCACGCTCTGCACGCCGATCACCTCGCGCGAACAACTGGACGATCCGAATTGCGTGAAAGTCGTATGCGGCTCGGCGGGGCAAGCGTTGTATTTCAGCCGTTGCCCGATCCCGTTCTGCCGCGATCGCGATCCTGATGAGTTGTTGCAGTCCGATTCGCCGTGGCGTTTGCATCTGGGAATCTATGCGTATCGGCGAGATTTTCTGTTGCGGCTGACGACGTTGCCGCCTTCGCGACTCGAACAATTAGAGAAGCTCGAACAACTGCGAGTGCTGGAAGCGGGCGAAACGATCCTGGTCGGCGAAGTCGCGCATCGTTCGGTTGGCATCGACACCCCGGAGGACTATGCTCGGTTCGTCGCCCGGTATCGGAGCCGTGCGGCGTGACGTGGGGCAGGTTTTCAACCTGCCCGGAACAATGACGACGGATAGCCGGGCAGGTTGAAAACCTGCCCCACGAACCGGACGGAGCCAACGGAGAATCATGACGAAGCACATTTTCGTGACCGGTGGTGTGGTGAGTTCGCTCGGCAAGGGATTGACGTCGGCGTCGATCGGTTGCCTTCTGGAAAAACGCGGGCTGCGCGTGCGGATGCAGAAGCTCGACCCGTACATCAACGTCGATCCCGGCACGATGAATCCCTACGAGCATGGCGAGGTCTACGTCCTTGATGACGGGGCCGAGACCGACCTCGACCTCGGCCACTACGAGCGATTCACGAACGGCCCGCTCTCTCGCAAGTCGAACTACACGACCGGACAGATTTATCTGCGCGTCATTGAGAAGGAACGGCGCGGCGAATTCCTCGGCAAGACGGTGCAGGTGATTCCGCATATCACCGACGAAATCAAAGCGGCGGTACGCGGCCTGGCCGGGCCAGACGTGGATGTGGTCATCACAGAGTTGGGCGGCACGGTCGGCGACATCGAAGGGCAGCCGTTCCTGGAAGCGATCCGCCAGATTCCGCTGGAGATCGGCAAGCAGAATTGCCTCTTCATTCATCTGACGCTGGTGCCGTATTTGAAAGCGGCGAAGGAAATGAAAACGAAGCCGACGCAGCACAGCGTCGGCCTGTTGCGGCAGATCGGTATTCAGCCGGATGTGCTCGTGGTGCGAACCGAGCGGCCGATGGGAGACGACAACGTCGCCAAGATCGCTCTGTTCTGCAACGTTGAAAAAGACGCGGTCATCGAGGAAGTCGATAAGGAATTCTCGATTTACGAAGTCCCGCTGGGACTGGTCGATCACCGCTTGGATCAGCAGATCATCGACAAGCTGGGCTTGCACGCCGGGCCGCTGAATATGGACGACTGGCGCGACCTGATGCACCGCATGCGGCATCCGGAGCACGAAGTCACGATCGCCGTCGTCGGCAAGTACATCGAACACCGCGACGCTTACAAGTCGATCTACGAATCGCTCGATCATGCCGGGGCCGCGAACTCGGCCCGTGTGATCGTCAAACGGATCGAGGCGGAAGAGCTCGAACAGCAAGGCCCGGAGATGCTGCTGAAAGGGGTCGACGGCATCCTCGTCCCCGGCGGCTTCGGGATGCGCGGTGTCGAAGGCAAAGTGCAGGCGGTGCGGTTCGCTCGCGAGTGCGAGATTCCGTACTTCGGCATCTGTCTGGGAATGCAAACCGCGGTGATCGAGTTCGCTCGCAACGTGCTGGGCCTCGACCGCGCCGACTCGACTGAGTTCACCTCCGACACGCCGCACCCCGTCATCTGCATGTTGGAAGATCAAAAGACGATCGAGAAAAAAGGTGGCACAATGCGACTCGGCGCGCATCCGTGTGTGCTCACACCCGACTCGAAGTCGTCCGAATGCTACGGGATGTCGCGCGTCTCGGAGCGTCATCGCCATCGCTACGAATTCAACCCGGAGTACCGCTCACAATTCGAGGAGGCGGGGATGCTGCTGGCCGGGACCAGTCCCGACGGCAAGCTGGTGGAAGTCGTCGAGATTCCCGAACACCCGTGGTTCGTGGCGGTGCAATTCCATCCGGAGTTCAAATCGAAACCGCTGGCTCCGCACCCGCTCTTCCAAGGCTTCATCACCGCCGCGCTGCAACGGCATCACGAGCGCGTGCAGATGCAGGTGGGTTAAGCTCGTAGTGACCCGATTCATCGGGTCGTGTGCATGGGACGGATCATTCTTCGACCGCATCAATGCGGTCACTACGAGCGCACTGTGAACGGCATTCTTAACATCGACAAGCCGCGGGGGCTGACATCGCGAGCGGTCGTGGACACGGTCAATCGGTTGCTTCGTGATCTCGGTTTCACGCGCGGCACGTTGCCGAAGGTCGGTCATGCGGGAACGCTCGACCCGCTGGCGACCGGTGTGCTGGTCCTGGGTGTCGGCGATGCAACGCGATTGATCGAACTCGTGCAGTCGCGGCCGAAGGAGTATCGCGGCACGTTCATTTTCGGTTGCCGCAGCGATACGGACGACGTGACCGGTCAAGTCGTCGCAGGGGACACGGCGCGAGCGGCGACGATCCAGCGTGAAGAATTGGATGCCGCACTCATCCCGTTTCGCGGCCGCATCGAGCAAGTGCCGCCGGCCTTCTCGGCCGTGCATGTTGGCGGACAGCGCGCGTACAAACTGGCGCGGCGTGGTGAAGAGGTCGAATTGCAGGCCCGGACAGTCGAGGTTCATCGGTTGGAAGTCATGCGTTTCGAGCCGCCGGAATTGACGCTCGACATCGAGTGCGGTTCAGGAACCTACATTCGCTCGATTGGGCGGGATCTCGGCGAACGGTTTGGTTGCGGTGCGATGATGTCGGCTCTGTGCCGCACACGGATTGGGCCGTTCGAATTGTCGCAGGCCGTCCCGTTGGATCAGCTCACGCCAGATTCGTTGGCGGCTCGGCTGCTACCGTGCTCGGTCGCGGCAGTGCATCTGCCGGCTTACGTCTGCGATGTGGACGAGACGACCAAGCTCAGTCATGGCCTCGGCATTGTTCCACGCGAATCCTCTTGGCTGCGCCGAAGCGAGCCTCGTCCGGATTCGTTCGCGCTCGTCGATGCCGCGGGGACATTGCTGGCGATGGGTGGCTGGGATCGCCGCGTTCCGGAACTGCGGCCGCGCATCAATTTCATTGGCGTGCAGTGAGCACTTGCGGCGGCGTGATTTTACCTAGCCGTCACCGCTCCGCGTGACGAGCCGAATTGCCAAGCCGCGTCGGTGAGACGCTCGGCTCGTCACGCGGAGCGGTGACCGCTACGTATCGGCGGCTTCGCCGGGATCGTTCCTTACCACGGGGTTTCCATGAGGTTGACGATCTGCCGGGCGAGTTGGTTCATCGACTGCTGCGTGGCAGTCGCTAGCGATTGGCCGACTTCGGGAGCGAACTCGGCTTGCGAGCGAAGTGACAGGAGTTCGGGGCCGATGGGAACTTGCTGCTCGGCCAGGATGCGGCCGCCGCGGAGGTCTTCCCAGAGGACTTCGACGACGAGATTGACTTGCAGCTCGCGCGGGTCGTCTTGCTGCGTTTCGCCGAGCACGCTTTTGCGGAGATCAACGACTCGGCCAGTGAGCCGCGTGTCGGCATCACATTTGACGACGCGGAACGGCGTGCGGAGTTGGATTTGCTTTTGGACCGCTTCCGTCAGTTGCACTTCAATGCCGCGCCGGAACGACTTGGTCTCGAACATCGGCACCTCGACACTGCGCACTTGCGGATCGAAACCGCCGCCGACCATATAACCGCAGCCCGCGAGCCCGCTCAGCGTGGTGGAAACGCACGACTGCAACAAAGCTCGCCGCGACAGCTTCATCGCGAGTTCCTTATCAATTGAAATTCTTCATCGTCGTCGGCGGCGGAGGGACGTTTCGTTTTTGGCAAGTTCTCTTTGGGAGCAGGAACGTTGGGCAACTCGGAATCCGGCGGATCGTCATTGAGGCGACTGCTTCCGCTGGTGTCGAAGTCCTCTTCGCCCATGTCCTCGGCGCTGGGTTTGCGGAGTCGCGGCAGGCTGTTGAGGACGCGTGTCCCAATGGATGGCTTCTCGACAACAGGAGCACGCAGCTTCGTGAGTATTTCACGAGCTTTCGGGGCGTAGCTGCTCTTGGGATACGTTTCGAGTAACTCTTCGGCGTAGATGACCTGCGCCTTGGGCAAGCTCTTGCGGCCGTAGAGTTGGACCAACTCCCACAAGCGTTGAGCGCGTGCCTCTTCGATGCGGTCGAGTTCGGCCTTGAGGCGTTCCTTCTCCGGCAGGTTGGGGAAGAGCCGCAGCGTACTGGCCTTCAACTGACGCGCATCTTCGAGTTGCTTCTCGTCGTAGCCGGCCCCTTGGTAGCTCATCAGCTTCACGTGCGAACCGAGTACGAACGACGTCTGCAAGTGCGGACTGTTGGGATACTCTTCGCGGAGCATTGAGAAGAAGCGATCCGCCTCCTGATAGTTGCCGACACGGAGGTAATGGCTGGCGGTCAGCATGATCGCGTCGTCGGCCAGCGGCCCGCGCGGATCGTACATCCAAATCGACTTGAGCGCGTTGAGTGCCTCACCCGGCGTGTCGAAGGCCGGCCGGGTCTTGTCGATCAAGTTGGGGACTAGGATCATCGAGTGTGGTGGTTTTTGTTTCTTCGGGACTTGAGTGGAACGGGGATCTTCCAGGTTCACGGGCGTCACATCGGAAGAGGTCGCGAAATCCGGCATCCCCAGCCAGATGCGGCCGATTCCGAACAGCCGCCGCGTCGCCGCGTTCAGATGCCGCGTCGAGGGATATTCCTTCAACAGCACTTCGTAGTAGCCCTTCGCGTCGTTCAGGCGTTCCTCTTTGAAGTAGGTCTCCGCCAGCAAGAACATCGAGTCCTCGCGCACGCGGTTGTGGTCTTCCTTGTAGTCGGGCTCGGCGTTCCAGAAGCGAGCCGTCTGGAAAAACGACTTTTTCTTCTTGGTGAGCGGCTTCAGCAACTTGGTGGCATCGGCGTACTGCCCGTCCTGGTAGAGCCGTTCGGCTTCGTCATATTGCTGCTGTTGGCGACGCTGTTCGGCCTCATCGAGGACCAACGGTTTCGAGTTTCGAGAGGGCCTGAAGCGGTCGTACCAATGGCTTTCGCCAGCAGCGTTTCGGTCGGCGATCTTCGGGACCACTTCGCGGTCGTGGTGCGTGTGGTTGTCCTTGAAGTCGTCTTCGGATTTCTTGTCGCGGCCCAGTCCGAACAGTCGTCGCGGCTCTTTGGACGCGGCCTTGTCTTCCGGATCGCCGACGGTCACATCGGAATCGGATTCGGACTTCGGATCGAATGACGGCGGCTGATTTTTGTTTCTCGACAGATCGAGGCTGCGGCCCCAACTCCATTGCGTCAACGAGATCGGCGAGCCAGCGGACGCGCAGCCGACCATGCACACACATAGCGCAAGCGTCAGGCACGCGGCTGATCGAACAGCGGCAGTCGATTGGTGTGGCATGATGGTGGTGATTTGAAATCTCAAATTTCAGATTTGAAATCTCAAATCTCAAATTGGAAATTCAGAAGGGCAGGAAGCCGAGCATCTTGGGCCGGCGTTGGAGCGGCTGGCAGATACCGGCGGTGAGGAGGTGACGTAGCTCGGAGAGGATTTTCGACGGGACAGGTACGGTCGGGACAGGAGGAGTCTGTTCGGCGGAAAGCTGGTCAAGCAGAGATAACGTCGCTCCGTGAATCGGATGCGAGGCTTCCTCTGATTGTCGGCAGTTCGGGCAGAGCAATCCTCCTTGAGACATCCAGAAGATGAAATTCGTGTGATCGGCGACAGTCGATCCGCAGGCGAGGCACGCTTGAAAGTCCGGCAGTAAGCCGATCTCTCGCAGCATGACGACTTCAAACCGCAGCACTGGCCAACGGAAATCAGATTCCATCGTCAGTCGCCGCAGCGTCGTCACCGCCTCGTCGTACAGAACGGGATGTGGGTCGTATTCCTCGGTCAAACCAGCCAACAACTCGGCGACGTAGTACCCGCCATACAGGCAATTGAGATTGCCCGCCGGCGGCCGGAACCGAGCCATCAACTGGCATTCGGTCAGAATGTCCAGCCCTCCCGATGACTTGCGCAGGAACACTAGGTGAGATTCCGCAAGCAGATCAAGAGCGGTTTCAAACGGCCCTTTGAGCCGCTTGGCTCCCTTGGCGATGGCGGAGATTTTTCCGAAGTCGCGTGTGAATAACGTGACCACGCGGCTGGACTCGCTGAAGTCTGCCATGCGAATCACGAGGCCAGTCGTTTTCTCAGCGGACATCTTTGGAACGATCAGGCGTTTGCCTGCCCTTCGGGTTTCAAAAACTCAAGAACGAATGGGATCAGACGACAATGAATCCTGCCGACTTATACCGAACAAGCGGGACAATGACACAAACCCCACCGAGCTTGTCTCATTGGTCTCTACACAACTCGGAGTTCGAATCCCTGGTCGATGCTTGTCTCTTGCAGTGCGTCTCCGATTCGTGCATTCGCTGTCTCCTTAAATTCGCTGTCGATCTCTCATTCCCGACGAAGATTCGACAGCGAATTTAAGGAGGCAGCGAATGTCAGAATGAGAAACTCGCTTCACGAGACAAATTCGGTGGAGCCACCTTCATCCGTGCGAGGAGTCGCTCAGCCTCACCGAATTGGCGGTTGTGGGTAGTTGCTGGACTTCGACGGCTCGACCACAATTCATTTTGCGTTTTGAAACCTGCTCAATCCATGACCACTGTTTGCCAAATTGCGGAAGGTAAGACGACATGCCGAGCGGACGATTGTGGCTGGCGAGCGGCGCGATCCTGGCCGGGTTGGCCGTGGCGCTCGGAGCGTTTGGGGCGCATGGCTTGGAACCAGCCCTGAAGTCGGTCTATGCCGAGTCCGACAAACGCATCATCGCGGGGCTGGAGGTGCCGGCGTCGTGGAAGTACTTGCAAGACTTCAAAACGGCGGCCGAGTATCAACTCACTCACGCCTTGGCGTTGTTGGCCGTGGGTTTGTTGGCGCGAGATCACTCGCGGCGATCGCTGACAGTCGCCGGCTGGTCGTTCATCGGCGGCATCGTGTTGTTTTCAGGAAGTTTGTACGTTTTGGTCATCACAGGAGTCCGCGTCTTAGGCGCGATCACACCGCTGGGTGGCGTGTTGTTTCTGATCGGCTGGGCGAGTTTGGCAGTCGCGGTGTCAGGCCGTGACCGCGCGAACGCCGATTGAGGCTAAGGCATCTGAAGTCACATCTGCCCCATCGGACGTATCCGTCCCATTCATTGTTTCCAGTGTTCTGTTTCCCGTTCGGAGTGAGAAATGGAGTTTCGTCAGATCG
Source organism: Planctomyces sp. SH-PL62 (assembly GCA_945905295.1). GTDB lineage: Bacteria > Planctomycetota > Planctomycetia > Planctomycetales > Planctomycetaceae > SXKJ01. Next base: position 7,727 of record CAMDPX010000224.1, read on the forward strand.
TCGCGTACCACGGCCCGAATCGTTGGTCGAGCGTGCCGACGTTAGAAGTGCTCGTGGGTTGGAAAGACCATCAGGCGTGGCGGTCCAGCGATGATCCACGAGTGGTTGCACGTTTGCTGTCTTGGCTACCGGCCTTGGACGATCCGCCGCAGCAAACACCGTCGGTGGCGGGACAGGCTCATTCGCAAGAGCCGTTTCACAAGCTCGCGGAGCGTGGGTTGTCGCTGCCGGAAGTCTCGCGACGAGTGACGTGTGTGCTGGAAGCCTCGGCCGGCACGCCGCCGCAGTACAGCGGTTGCCACGCCGGCCCCGACGACAACTCGTTCCGGCTGACCGTTCAGTTTGAGGAAGAGGCTCTCGGCCGAGCGTGCTTGGAGACCGCTCGCAACTGCGTGCTCGCAGCCTTGAACGATGGGCCGTTCGATGCGCCGGCAGAGATTCGCAAGCTGGTCAATCTGGCTGACAACGTGCGGTTGGGGCCGAGCACGCGCGCGATCTTGCACGCGGCGGCAATTCGGAATGTCCCCTTTCGGCGGCTGACGAGTGAGAGTCTCGTGCAATTGGGGGAAGGGGCGCGGCAACATCGCATCTGGACCGCCGAAACCGACGAGACCAGTTCGATTGGCGAAGACATCGCACAGGACAAAGAGCTGACGAAAAAGTTGCTGCGCGACGTCGGCGTGCCAGTCCCGCAAGGTCGTGTCGCGCAGACAGCCGATGAAGCCTGCTCGGTGGCACGCGAGATTGGGTTTCCGGTGGTCCTCAAGCCGCGCGACGCCAACCACGGCCGTGGCATTTCTTTTGATCTGATGACGTGTGCCGAAATCTTCGAAGCGTTCGATCTCGCGCTTCGTGAAAACAGTGAAGGAACGACCGGCGTGATTGTTGAGACGTTCGCGCGCGGACAGGCGCATCGGCTGTTGGTCGTCGGCAACCGGCTGATCGCGGCGGCTCGCGGACAGAACGATGTCGTCATCGGCGATGGTCGCAGCACACTGGCCGAACTGATCGAGGAAGTGAATCAAGATCCGCTGCGTGGCGAGAACTACACCGACTTACTCGGCATGATCAAGCTGGACGAGGTTTCGCTGGCGATGCTCAAACGCAAAGGGCTGACTCCCGACTCCGTTCCCGCCGCAGGGCAAGAGGTCGTCGTGAAGGTCAACGGCGACCTGACGACCGACGTGACGAGCAAGGTTCATCCCGCCGTGGCCGAGCGTGCGGTGCTCGCCGCGCAAACCATCGGCCTGAACATCGCGGGCTTGGACGTCGTCGCCGAAGACATCGGCCGGCCTCTGGAAGAGCAAGCGGGAATGCTGATCGAGGTCAACGCCGGCCCCGGATTGTTGATGCACGTCGAACCGCTTTATGGACATCCTCAACCGGTCGGCGATGCGATCGTCGAGCTGATGTTCCCCAGCGGCGCGGATGGTCGCATCCCGATCATCGGCATCGCGGGAGGCTCGGAGGCCAGTCAAATCGGGCTGCTGATCGCCGGTCTGCTGCGCAAGCTTGGCCGACGAATTGGCATCACGCTGGGCTGTGAGATTTCCGTGGATGGGCAGCGACCGTATTTGCTGCGTGGCTCGGACCAGGACCGCATCCGCTCGTTGCTACTGCATCCGTGTGTTGAGGCCGCGATCTTCGAAAGCCAACCGGACGAGGCCCGCCTTCACGGATTGGGGTGCGAGCGTTGCGACGTCTCGGTCCTTGCGAGTCTCGCTTCGGCGAACCCGTCTGCGTCCTCCGAAGATCTCCTCCACGGAGTGCTGCCGCTGGTTCATGCGGTTCCGCCGGAAGGCGCGGCGATCGTTCCCGCGGACGCGCCGCACATCGACCAACTGCTCTCCGCCTGCCGCGGCCACATGCTGCTGTATTCCACCGTGGGAGAGACCGCTCGACTGCGAGAGCATCAAGTTCGTGGCGGCCGAGTCGCGTTTTTCTGCACGACAGTTTGATCCTCGGCACCGGACCGAATGCCTTCTTTCTGCCGCTGAAAGGGATCGAGTCGTCCGGCCCTCTCGTGCGCGAACATTGGCTCCCCGCCGTCGCCGCCGCCTGGTCTGCCGGTGTACCGGTGGAACTGTTGCGCGAGATTCTGGCGAGTACGGGACCGAGTGATTAAGGCACCCTCGCTCGTAGTGACCCGATTTATCGGGTCGGGATAGACCCCATAAATGGGGTCACTACAAGCGTATCATTCCACAACGCCCAGGCGCTGGCCGATCTCGCGGAGCACCTCGATGTCGCTGGCCGGGCGCGGCGGGCTGCCGGGGTGCGTGTGGTCGCAGTTGAGCCAGCCGCGCAGCTTCAGAAACTGCGCAGCGGAGTGCTTGTACGCGGGACTCGGCGAGCGGAACGCGAACATGCCCAGGTACTGCAACTGGTCGTTCAACTCGAAGAAGCGCGGATCACCGGCTGACCAGTAGGCATCCCGTTTCGCGAATAAATCCGGCGCGAACGTGCTCAGGCCGAGCAGGTAGTCGCTGCCGTACATGACCATGTCGATGGCGAAATCGTTGCCGGTGTAAACAGTGAAGTCGGGCCGCCGTTCGTCACGCAGCCGGAGCCGCTGCCATTCCGGTTCACGCTGAAATGACGAGTGCTTCTCACCGACGCACTGCGGGATGTCGAGCAACCCGGAAAACGTATCCAGGTCGTAGATCGCGCCGAACTTCGCCAGCATGGGGGTCAACTCGAACGCCAGGAAGTGATCGCAGGTCCGGCCGATCTCGCGATACGCCGCGATCAGTTTGTCAGGCGGCAACTCGACCAAGCCAAACGATTGAAACAGGATCGGCAGTCCGCCCGCTCGTTGAATGTGTCCGATCTGACGCTGATAGCCCGCGAGGTCAAACTTCGCTCCCGGTTGATCTCCCACAAACGCTCCGGCAACGAAGGTTCGGCCATCGAGCACCGTTTGTGTGCGGCGCAGCACTTCGCGATAGGTCTCGCCGTCGAGCAGATGCACAAAGCCGGTATCCATATCGACCGCCGGAGTCAGTCCCGCTTCGGCAGTCCGCAACAGATGCGCGTCGAAGGCGGGCCAATCGACCGCACCCGATTCCGTGAACGGCAACAAGATCGCCGAGATTCCATGAATCTGGCGACGAGGTTTCAGCAGCGACAGCGGTGAGAGAGCGGTTGAGGACAAGGGAGTGACTCCACGAGGTTTCGTCAAATAGTGACGTGAATGGGCGCGGACAGCCACGAATGAAACCGGCGAGCGGGGCTTCTTTGTAGCGGCAGGGCGCAAGCCCTCCGGTTTTTGGGGCGTACAGTTGCCGACACCGGACGGCTCGCGCCGTTCCGCTACAGAACTTATTTCGTGCCGATTTTTTAGGACGTCCGTTTGACGGCGGCGTAAATGAAATAGGCTGGCAAGCCCAGCAGGATCAGGATTGCCGCGACGTGCGCGGAGAATGATTCCAGCCCATAAGCGGTCGGCAGGAACCACACATAGAAGCCGACGAACAGCAGCGGCGTCACCGGATAGCCCCACGTGCGATAGGGGCGATGCCATTCGGGATGCTTGTAGCGCAGGATCACCACACCGATCACCGACAGCACCAGAAACACACTGGCCGAGAAGATCACGTAGTCGGTCAGGATGTCGAACAGATCGCGGTTCTGCAGCGCGGCCACATAGCGTTTCGAGATTCTGGCTCCGACGACCATTAGCGAGGCCATCGTCGCCTGCGTGCAGATCGCGATCGTGGGCGTGCGGTAGTTCGCATGCACATGCCCCAGCTTCTCAAAGAACACCCCGTCGTGTCCCAGGGCGTAAGCCACGCGCGGGCTTTGCATCAGGTTGCTGTTGATCGCTCCGAACGAACTGATGGCGATCACGATCGACAGGACCGTGACCGAGATCGTGGACCAGCCTGGTCCGAGGACGCCCATCTGTTTGGCCAGCATGGTCTGAGCCGTCCGGCCGGGAGTATCGACCAGTTCGGTCATGTTGAGCACGCCGTGATAGGCCACGTTGGCTCCGACATAAACCAGAATCAAAATGCCCACGCCGCCAAACAACGCCCGTGGGATGTTACGGCCGGGATCGCGAACCTCGGCGGCCACGGGAGCCACTCCGTCCCAGCCGTTGTAGGACCACATCACCGCCAGAAGGATCGCTGCCATCTGGGCCGGCAGCGTCGTGTACTTCGGCACGGTCAGCTTTTCGAGCGTTTCTTTGGGAAGCGTCGAGAGTGCAGGATCGAAGGGGACCGTGAAGTTGTCCCAGCTCAGTGAGGAACTGCCGAAGAGCATCAGCAAGAACGGTGACAAAGCAATCAACCCGACCATGCCCGCTTTGATGACGGTGGTGATACCTTGCACATGGCCGCCCCAGATGGCTCCGCGGACATTCACCAGCGCGACGAACATGATCAGCAAGACCGAGCCGATCACCAGCACCAATTCATTGAGTGGCAATGGCACGTCGAACACGACCGCCAGCGTTTCGAGAATCATGATCGCCAACGCTCCGCATGACGCAGGCGTGCCGAAGAAGAACTCGCTCCAGCCGTACAAGAACGCGACCGGCTTGCCGTAGGCTTCTTTCAAATAGTTGTACATGCCGCCGGCGCGCGGCAGCATCGCGGCGAGTTCCGCGAAACAGAGCGCGCCCAACAGGCAAACCAATCCACCGCCGATCCAGCCGGCGATGATCAACGGAAACGAACCCGCATCGGCCGCGATCAGCCCCGGCTTGCGAAAGATGCCCGAGCCGATCGTGTTGCCGACCACCATCGCGATCGCGATCCCCAGACCAAGCACGCGGAGTAATTCGGGGCGCTGGCCAGTTGGCGAATTGCTTGGCCCAGCGGGATCAGAGGACATGCGGCGGCTCCTGAAATATCGAAAGGTCTGCTAAATCGAGTGAGCCGCAAGGCGCTAGCCGCGGGTTGTCTTCATCGACCCGCGGCTAGCGCCTTGCGGCTCACGAGGAGCAGCCGGGCTGAGCGATTCGGCCGCGAGTCATCCCCCTCGGCCGGATTTGTTACTCGACTTCGGCACCAGCAGCAACTGTGGCTTGGGGTCGAACGCGAACGTGTGCCTCGGCAGCGGTTCGACGGTGCGGTCGCGTTTGATGGCATTCGTGAGCTTGGGAAAGGTCCACTTCGACTTATCCGGCTCCGGCACGAGCAACGATTGCGGCATCAGCACGTCGAGTTGTGTCTGCGGATGTTTTTGTTTGCATTCAGCGAACAGTCCGTAGGTTTGCCCGACCGTCGGGTCTTTGTCGGAGTTGAAGCCACCGACGCAAACCAGCGAGCGTTCCCGCTCGTGCCAGACGTAGGCTTCGTACTGGCGACCGCGATGCAGATTCCGCTCACGCAAGGCATGGCAGAGGATTTCGGCGTTGTGTCCCGCTTCGTCGAGCGACTTCCCAATCTCAAAATCGTTATCGGAGGGCTTGCTGATCAACTGCGCTTTGCCACGGAAAGAGGCCACGACCAGCGTGTACTTCTCCGGATTCCCCAGTAGCGAGTACTTGCGGCCGGCGTTGAGCTGCAACAACAGCGGATCGATCTTGCGCTGCGCGATCTCTTCGGCGGAGAGCATCGGATTGATGGTCAGAAACGCTCCGCTGAGCACACTGGGCCGCCCCGGCGTCGGATGAAAGACGGCGTGATCGGACAGCTCTTTGGGATTGAATGCCTTGATCCAATTCATCGTCTTCTGAGCGAGGGTATCCTCCGCTGTCTGATAATTGCCGGCGACGACGCAGATGCGATGATCCTTGGATCGCACTTCGCGGCGTACCGACTTGCCGCCGCGATTGATCGTGCTCAGCGGCTGAATCTCTTCCTTTTGCTCATAGATGTAAGCCGGAATGTTCTTCTTGCGGAGTTCGTACACGAGATCGTCCGCCGCCTGCTCCTTGGTCGGTCCGTCAATGCGGAATTCCGGCGGCGGCTCGGCCAAGCTGGCGACCATGATCATCCACGGGCCATGTTGCTTGCCCAGGACATACTTCTTGCCTTTGATCGCTTCGATCTTGTCCGCGGCCGACCCCGGCGTCGCGAGACCGATGACAGCGAGACAAACACCCAACATCAATAAACGAGTGAGACGCATGACGGCAGACTCCATTCCACCGAACGGAAATTGAAACAAACGCGGTCGTCGCCGACTCGCACACAGACAGGAAGGCCGGAAAGGGGCGGGATGGTAGCCACGACGCGAAAAACAGGTCCAGACCGTTTCGGACACGGGATTTGGGCCGGGGCACGCGACGCACCTTACACCGGCGACGGCTTCGAACAACGCCCCCATCGACCTCGCGTCGATGGAGCGAAAGATGGAGAGCTAATCGGCGGCAGCATGAGCCGTTGTCAGACCCCATCCGCCTCGTGCGGATGGTGAATCAGATTCCTCGACATGCACCGTCCGGTGATCTCCTTCACCATCCGCACGAGGCGGATGGGGTCTGAAAAAAACAGACAGACGAGTCTCTAGCACACCATCGGTCGCTCCATCCAGGCAAGGGGCCTGTCGGTTTAATCGGAAAGAAGCCCTGTTCAGTACATTTACACTAATTTGAATTTGGCACTTTAAGCGTCCGAATGACATTTTTTTGAAGTGACCTGCAATTTGGACGCTTATACGCGAACACGCTTCGATTAAACCGAC
>CAMDPX010000225.1 GCA_945905295.1 Planctomyces sp. SH-PL62
CGGCGTCAGCCCCCGGACGAATGATCCATTGCAAGAGGTCCGGGGGCTGACGCCGCCCGGCTCACCTGCTGGCTAGGGAGCCAAGCGCCACTGATCGCCGAAGCGTTCGAAGGTGATCTTCTCCTGACCTTGCGCCCCCGCGAACTGGCCGGCGGCAGGAAGTGGTTTTGTCAGATTCAATGCGACGGCTCGGCGAGCTGGCGTCGTGTTGTCGGGAAGCCGCCATGCCCCCTCAACGAGTTGCAGCTTGAAGACTCGTTCTGGAGTCGTCACCGATTGCGTCTTCGTGATCTCGATCGTTGTTCCGGGGATGCGATACTCGGCCACGTCCTTCGCTTCCGAGAGAGTCGGTTTCAGCTTCTGCATCGCCTTGATGTCGGTCGCCATCTGTTCGAGCAACTTGGGATTGTCTTTCAATCGCTGAAGTAGCGCCGCGTGTCGCGATGCGGCTTCGGGGTGACGCAGTTCTCCGGCCGGGAACATGTTCTTCACGAACCCGTCGGTGTCCTTCTTTTCGAGCAGTTCCTCCGCTTTGCGAAGGACGGTCTCCAGATCGTTGCCGAGACCGACCAGCTTCACATCATTCACGGTCGGCTCTTTGAATTCGGGCGGCTTGGGTGTGTCCCCCGGTTCGGGAGTCAGAATGAACTCGGCCACCGATTGCGAGCGGTCAAACTTGGGAGCCCCCTTGGCCGCCTTTCGCAGTCGAGTGCGGATGCCATCCAGAATCTCTGGCTGTTGTTTGAGCCGATCAGCCGTTTGCTCAACAGCATTGGCCTGACGCAATTGCCGGAGTTGCTCGGTCGGGAAGTAGTATTCGAGAAACCCGCGCGTGTCCCCGTCATCCAGCCGCTTGATGGCATCGGCCAAAGCGGCGCGGACCTGAGCTTCCGGAGTCTTCGCCCCTTCGCCCGGCTTCTGAGCGTTCGCTCGATCGGGCAAGACCGCGAACAGCAGCCACGAACTAATAACCGCGAACAACCAACCCCGTGTAAGACGTGACATGAGGGAGTTCCTTTTTGCGGAAGCGAAATGATGGGAGGTAGCTTGTTGGGAGTGAAACGACTTGGCAAGCGACCGCGACCGGCTACATTGCATTCGAGTTCTCGATTGGTCGCGTCACGAAAGGATCGCTCATGCGTCGGACATTTCTCGGTTTCAGTTTCAGTTTCGCACTAGCCATCGCGTTCGTCTCTTTCTCGCGAGCCGAAGTGGCTCCGGAGGTGAAGACGCGATTGACGGAGGATCTGAAATACCTCGCGTCCGATGAACTCGAAGGTCGCGGAGTCGGGACGAATGGTCTCAACATGGCGGCCGAGTATGTCTCGAAAGCGTTTCGCGACGCGGGGCTCGACGTCAGCAAGGCCGGCGGTGATCCGTATCAAGAGTTCTCGATGACGACGGGAGCGAAGGTCGGTACGCCGAATTCGCTGAAGCTCGTCGGGCCAGAAGGGAAGACGATTGAGCTGGCGATCGACAAGGATTTTCAAGTCGGCTCGTTCGGAGCCAGTGGGACATTCAATGCGGAAATCGTCTTTGGCGGATATGCGATCGACTCGAAGGACGACAAGTTCCAAGAGCTGGAAGGGATCGACCTCAAAGGCAAAGTCGTGATCGTCATCCGCAAGACGCCGCGGCAGACCGACACGCACGGCTCGTTCGCGGCTCAGCACGGCGGCACCTCGCGGTTCGCGGATCTGCGAGCGAAAGTCAGCAACGTCGCCGGCAAGGGAGCAGCGGCAATCCTGTTCGTGAACGACCCGTATTCCAGCCGCAAAGAGACGGAAGCTGGCAAACAGCGGATTAAAGATGTCGCCGAACCGGTCGTCGACCTGGCGGCCGCGTTGCTCGCGGTTGATGCCGCTAATGAGGCGGCCGTGAAGGAAGCTCGCACGAAATTGACCGAGGCGATTGACAAAGTGCGCAAGCAGCGTGAGGACGAAGCCAAGGCGAATCGCGATCAGCTCATGAAGTTCGGCTACGGCGGCTACAACCAAGGTCAGCAGTTACCGGTCTTTCACATCACGCAAGCGGTTGCAGACGAGTTGTTGAAAGCCTCGCTGAAGAAATCGCTGACGGATCTCGAAGCGGAAATCGAAAAAGATCTCAAGCCGAGAAGCGCGGTGTTGCCCGGTTGGAAGGCCGAGGGACAAGCGACAGTTGAACTCGTGAAGGCCGAAGTGAAGAACGTCGTTGGCGTGATTGAAGGAGAAGGACCACTCGCCGAGGAAACGGTCGTGGTCGGTGCGCATTACGATCACGTCGGATTCGGCGGAGCGAATTCGCTCTCCCCGAATGTCAAAGAAGTCCACAACGGAGCGGACGACAACGGCTCTGGAACGGTCACGCTGATGGAGTTGGCCCGGCGGTTCGGCGCTCGCAAAGACAAGCTCAAGCGGCGGCTCGTGTTCATTGCTTTCACAGCCGAAGAATTGGGACTGATCGGCTCCGACAAGTACTGCAAGGAGCCGATTTATCCGCTCGACAAAACGGTCGCGATGATCAACATGGATATGGTCGGACGGCTCAAGGAGAACAAGCTGATCATCTACGGCACCGGCACGTCGCCGCACTGGAAGGCCGAACTGGACAAGGTCAACGGTCCGCACAAGTTCGAGATGATGCTCAAGCCGGAAGGGTTCGGCCCCAGCGATCAGTCGTCGTTCTATGCGAAGAAGATTCCGGTCCTGCACTTCTTCACCGGCACCCATCCCGAATATCACCGACCCGGCGACGATTGGAACCTCATCAACTACGACGGCATGGCCCGCATCGCCGACATGGTCGAGCAAGTGGTGCTCGACACCGTGCAGACGGAAGAGAAACCGCAATACGTCGAAGTCAAAGGCCAAGCCAATCCGAACGCCGACACGCGCGCCGGCAGCCGACCCTACTTCGGCTCGATCCCCGACTTCGGCAACGAGACTCCCGGCTACGCCCTCTCCGGCGTCGCCCCCGGCAGCCCGGCCGATCTCGGAGGACTCAAAGGCGGCGACGTGATCGTCGAATTCGCCAAGCAAAAAATCAGCGGCTTAGATGACTTTGATCTCGCCCTGCGAAAATTCAAAGCAGGCGAAGAGGTCGAGATCATCGTGCTTCGCAAAGGCGAGCGAGTGACCGTGAAGGTGAAGTTGGGACAGCCGAAGTAGCAAAGGAAGGTCTGTGATGAGCACGACACTCGAAATTGGATCGATGATTACCAGCGACCCGCGAATTCATCGGGGGCGACCGATCATTGCAGGAACTGGTGTGACGGTCGCGCGAATCGTCGGTTGGTATCAGTTGGGGTTGTCGCCGGAAGAGATCGCCGACGAGCTTCGGCATCTTTCATTGGCTCAAGTTTATGCGGCGCTGGCGTACTACCACGCTAACCGCGAAGCGATGGACGCGGACATCGCGTCCACTCAGGCCGAAGCGGAGCAGCTTGAGGCGGCGCATCGAGCGAAGGCCACTCCATGAGGCTGCGGCTTTACATCGACGAAGATTCCATGAGCCACGCCTTGGTGGACGCTCTGCGGGCGCGCGGGGTCGATGTGGCGACACCCTTGGATGCTGACATGATGGGTGCGCAGGATGAAGAACAATTGGTGTTCGCGGCCGATTCCGGCCGTGCGATCTTCTCGTGCAACGTCGGCGATTTCTTTGAGCTACATACGGAATGGCAAAGTCTCGGTTGGAATCACGCGGGAATTATTCTGGCCCACCAACAGCAATTCTCGATCGGGGATTTGATGCGGCGGCTGTTGAAGTTGATTGCGAACAAGTCGGCCGAGTCGATGCACAATCAAGTGGAGTTTCTCAGCGCGTGGTCGTGAGTTGGGCAGGTGGTCGTCGCGTTTGTTTTGGCAATAGTTATCACGGTGTCAGAACGATTCGATGATTGGCGGCGACAACTTTCTTCGTCAGCTTGCCCTTGCCGTGTGGGAATTCGACTTCCAGATCGACTCGCTCGGTCTTGCCGAGTCCAAAGTGGAGGATTGCTTCCTGGCCGGAGCAGTATCCGTAGCCGATGCTGATCTCACGCGAGCCGATGCGCGACGCAGCGTTCGACTGGCCTGCTGGATAGACATGGATCTTGGCACCAACGCCCATGCGATTGACTCCGGCTTTGCCTTCGATGCTCACCTGCAACCAGTTGCCGCCGGGGGTCTCGTTGCGAAGGAGCAAAGATCGCGACTCGATCCACCAGTTGGGCAAGAACATGTCCAACTTGCCGTCGCGGTCGAAGTCGCTGGTCGCGCACGGGGCCATGTAGATGATCTTTTTCTCTTCCAGAATCTTCGTGAACAACTTGCCTGAACTGCGCTGCTTGCGATCCTCCTCATCGGGGAAGTCGTTGATCGCCCAAACCTCTTCTTTGAAACGAGGCAACCCGTCGCGCACTCCGAGGTTCTTGTAGATCAGCGGATGAGGCTGGCCGTCTTTGAATTTGACGATGCTCACCAGGATGTCGGGCCAGCCGTCGTTGTCGAAGTCTTGAATCTCGACGTGTGGAGCTTTCATCAGCAACGGTTCGAAGCCCGCCGCCTCGGTGATGTCTTCAAAGGTTGGCTCGCCGTTCTTCATGCCGCGATTCAAGTACAGGCGAATCGGGATCGGCGTGACCCACGGCAGCTTGAAGTGATGTCCGATGACGATGTCTGGCAGGCCGTCCCGATTCACGTCCGCGACGCACGCGCCGGCGGGAGTGTCCTCCCCTTTCGCGTTCGACCATCGCAAGACGTCGGTGACGCCGGTTGCCTCGCGGAACTTTCCTTTTTGGTCGTTCAAGTACAGCCGATGCTCTCCCGCGCCGCTGGTGAGAAAAATGTCCGGCCAAGTGTCGCCGTTCATGTCGGCTGCCAGACAACACAAACCACCGAAGCCGAGCGGCAGTCCGACCTTCTCCGAAACATTCTCGAACCGATGCCCGCCCAGATTGCGATACAGCACCGGACCAACCTTGACCTTCGGCGAGTAGTATTGCTCGCACGTCAGCAGGTCGAGCAGTCCATCCCCATCGAAGTCGAGCGCCGCGACACCGCGCCCTTCATAAAGGGGAGGGCAGGTGCCGCTCTCTTTTGAGATATCCGTGAACTTCCCGCTGCCGTCATTGCGGAAGAAATAATTCGGAACCTCGAACAGCGGATCCCCCTTCTTGGAGCCGTGCGAGCAGACGGAGACATACAAGTCCAACCGCCCGCTGTTGGTGAAGTCGGCGAACAACGCGCCGCTCCCCATACCGGTCGTATGCAGATTCTCCTGCGAATCGAGCCGGAAGTTTCCCTTCTCATTTCTCAGGAGCATTCCTGGCTTCGATCCGGCATTGTGAAACGTCGCGATGAAGAGATCGGCCCAGCCGTCCCCATCGACATCGCCCCATGCCGCACCGTGCCCGCGAAGACCTTCAGCGTGCGGGAAGATTCCCGCTTGTTCGCCGACATCACGGAACACGAAAGGATCAGCGGCAAGCGCCGACACGGACATGCCAACAATCAACGCCGACCAAAGCACTCGCATCGCAGTTCTCCTTGATTGTTCTGATGTCCGGCCGATCGCCGTGGGCTGAAAGCCATTGGTATCTACACAGATCGAAAATGTTGGCAATTGCACCATCTCTGCGCACTTCGCTTCTCTGCGGTAAAGGAGTCGGGAATGCCTCCTTGGACCGCAGAGAAGCGAAGAACGCAGAGGTAAGACGGACACGTTTTCATGGGGTTCGCATAATTGTGTAGATGCCAATGGCCGATGTCCGATTTCAGTTTCTAAAAACTCAGGATAAGGATCACGGCCGACGGCTTTCGGCCATCGGCGAACGGCCGGACGACATCGTTCACGGCTGCCGCTCCGATTCGGGAATGTGAATCACGGTCAGAGCACAACAGTCCCAGACTTTGCTGTTGCGGCTGACGTTCCAGGTGACGTAGAGCGTGCTCCCATCGGTGGAAAGCGCGGAGCTGTACGTTCCCTTGAGCGTGCAGCCGTATTTCTCTTCGTACAACGGATTCAGGAAGGCGATCACCTTGCGGCGCTTCGTGCGGACATCGAACTGCACAATCGGAGTTCCATCCAGTTCGCTGCCACCGTGGGCTCCGGGAGTGTAATAGAGGTAACGCCCCGTCGCGTCGGCATCCAACGAAGCCACCATTCGCGGAGTCTCGCCGATGCAAGCGGGGCCGAGTTCTTGAATCTCTTCGGTCTTCGTGTTCAAGGACCACAGCGATTCGCTTCGAGTCGCTTTGTTGATCGAAGCGGTGTAGACGAATCCTTGCGGGGTCTCGGCCGTGGAAGCTCCCTCGAACGCAGTGGGGCCGGCGATCTTGACGGGTGGTCCTGCTTGCTTCGGATCGAACCGCACGAGCGCCGCTTCGTCGCCGAGTCCCTGCACGAAATAAGCTCGGCCGGTTGACTGGGCGAGGATCGGCCACGGCCAGCAATCTCGCTTGGGGCCGGAGTACATCAACTTCTGTGACTTCAGATCGTAGGCGAAGAAGAGTTCGTCGTTCGGACCTCGGTTCTTGCCGATCGGGCTGAGACTTCCCGCTCGCGTTCCGCCGTAGAAGATCATCCGCTGCGGATCGAGCACGCTGGTTTGGATGCCATGCTTGGGGACCGCACCACGAACAACGATCTCTGTCTTTCCTGTTTTGGGATGCACGCGAATGATCCAGTCCCCTTGGTAGTGGAATTCGTCGGTCGTTCCGTTTCCGCCGCGATAGGTCGCAAAATACAGCCAGCCGTCGCTGCCCAAATCGATCCGGCTGTGAATCTTGCCGGGCGTGTAGTGACCAGCCGGCAGGTTGAGCAGCTTCTGCAAATCTACGAGCTGCCGCAGCGTCTTCGTCTGCGGGTCGTACTCAAACACGAACGCGTTGCCGCTGCGATCGGTCGAGCGTTTCTCACCCAGCGAATGATGATCGCCGATCGAGGCGTAGTACTTTCCGTCGACGACCAAACTGTCTCCCCAGTTGGACCACGGATTTCCGAGATAGTCCTGTCCGGGGTAGAACATGAAATCGACGGTCGGCGCTGCGGTGGCCACGGAAACTCCGGGCTGAAGTTTCCAACGCGATTTCAGAAACTCATCCGACGTGTCGGTGACGACCTTCTGACCGTTCGGCAGCGTCGGAGGAAAGACGAGCTCTGCTTCTGCCGTTTTCTTCTGTGCATGAGCCGACGACAGGCCGGCCAATAACCAGACAACGACAAGCCCACCGCGCATCCAGAACACAACTCGTTGCATCACCCGTTTCCTCGTCAAGGATTTTTGTAGCTGAATTCGCCAAGAATTCAGCCGTTCGAGCCAGCGGGCTGAAGTCTTGGCGACTTCAGCTACCACCAATTGCCCACAAAACTCGGATCGAAAATTCTTAACGGCATTGCCACCGGGGGGCTGACGCCACCCCGCTCGCCAACTTCAGGGAGTTATGGCTGCCGCTCCGACTCCGGAATATGAATCACGGTCAGAGCGCAGCAATCCCAGCCTTTGCCGCCGCGCGTGGCGTTCCAGTTGATGTAGAGCTTGCTGCCGTCGGGATCGACGGCCGAGCTAAACGTCCCGACCAGCATGACGTCGTATTTCTCTTGGTAGAACGGATGCAGGAACGCGATCACTTTCCGAGTCTTGGTCTTCACATCGAACTGCACGACCGCACTGCCGTCTCGTTCGCTGCCGCCGTGAGCTCCGGGGATGTAGTAGAGATACCGGCCCGTCGGATCGGCATCGATCGTCGTGATGTAGTTCATCGAGCCGACCTGCGCGGGACCAAGCTCGGTGGCTTTTTCGGTCTTCGTGTCGAACGCGAACAGCAGCGACTCGTCGTTACCGCGTCCCTTCGAGACCGTGTAGACGATCCCTTGCGGAGTCTCTTGCGTGGCCGATCGCAAACCGAGTTCCGCGTTGATCGGAGTCGGAGAACCAGGGTTGTCGGGATCGAAGCGCACCAACTTCCCGATCATGTTTTCGTTACCGGGCGTGTAATAAATCTTGCCGGTCGACTTGGCGAAGATCATGTACCGCGCGGGACCGTCCGGCCCGTCGAAAATGACTTTCCTCTTGTTGACGTCGTAGGCGAAGAACCGCACACCACCGTCGGATTTGTCGCCAGCGGCCGTGCCGCCGTAGAAAATCTTCCGCTGCGGATCGAGCACGCTGTTGGGGATGCAATGCTTCGGCACCGGCCCGCATGCGAGCACCTCGGTTTTGCCATCGGCCGGACGGACGCGGATGATCCAGTCCCCTTGATAGTGAAACTTGTCGACGGTCACGGTCGTCGCACCGCGATGCGTCGAGAAATACAGCCAGCCTTCGTCGTCCATGTCCAACCGGCCGTGAATCTTCGCTGGCACATAGTGTCCTTCGGGCATGTTGAGCACCTTGCGAACTTCGACCAGTTCGCGAAAGGTTTTCTTCTCCGGGTCGTACTCATACACGAAGGCGTTGCCGATCAGATTCGGGTCGCCCTTGGACGACAACTGCGAGTAATGATCGCCGATCGACGCGTAATACTTCCCGTTAATCGCCAGGCTGTCGCCCCAATTCGACCACGGCTTCCCCTCATAGTCCTGCTTCGGGAAGTAGAGGAAATCGACCGTCGGCGGTGTCTTGGCAATTGCGATGTCCTTGCCGATCGTCTCGCTCGGCTTGAGAAACGCCTCGCTCTTGTCTGTGACGACTCGTTCGCCGTTGGGTAACGTCGGAGGAAACTTCAGCGCGGGCGGAGCTTCCTTTTTCGCGGCCGGTTTCTTCGCCGCCGTCTTTTGAGCGTGCGAGGTGGATGTCTCCACGCAGAAAATCGTCAACGCACAACCCAGAACCCACCATCGCTGAACCATGACGAGTGCTCCCAAGTTCGACAGAAAAATGGCTGACAGAAAGATGAATGCGCCCGCTCAATTATTCTTGCCAGCCTCGGCTCGCCCGGCCTCTCTCGAATTCAGAGCGAACAACTCTCAGAACTCGTTGGCTTGCATTTGGTGGGAAAACGTAGATGCTCCCACCACGATCTCCAAGTGGCTCGCCGCATTTTTCTGTCGTGTCCGGTCGCGCGCCGTTCCCTTATAGGCGGGTAGATTGTCTATGACCCTGCAACTCCCAGGCTCTCCGCTTTTCGACAATTCTCGGAGAGTGAGGTCGGAGGACCTGCCCCCGCCATCCACGGCGGGGGCGGCTGGGTCATTTTTCACCTGGAGTGAATCCGATGACCTCGCTCATATCGTGGGTCGGCGTTGATAATCGTGGACCGGCGTCTGTCTACATCGCAAGCGATAGCCGACTCAGCAGTGGCCACGCCCACTGGGATTCTGGGCGTAAGGTTTTCGCATGCACTGCCTCCGCTGACATCTTCGGCTACTGCGGGGCCGTGTTATTTCCTTCACAACTACTTGGCCAACTTACGCAGTCGATTGATAACGGCATCCTCTTCCCAGAGAACGCGAGGCCGCAACAACGACTGGAGATCGTTACTCAAAGCATTTCTGACGGGGCATCGCGCTTTCCCGAACAAGTCCCTTTCACGATTGCTTACGCCACACGAGACGGCCACGGGTTCGGTGCATCATTCTTGATCGCAACGATTTCATGGAAGCGCAACTCACCGACCTTAATCAAGACGTACCCTGTTCCATCTGAATCCGATTTGCTTTTCGCCTACGGTTCCGGGCAACCCGTCGTCGATGAGTTTCACTTTAATTGGAAGCGGAGCGATGTTGGTCGAACTTCTCGTGCCGTGTTCTCCGCATTCTGTGAGGCGGTCGCGAGCGGGCAAGATCAATACACCGGTGGTGCGCCACAAGCAGTCGGCATCTATCTGCGCGGTCCATCCAAGGTCTTCGGCATAATTCACAATGGCCAATGTTACCTAAATGGAATGCAGGCACACTCCGCACTAAACACTCGACTGGAGTGTCGCAACGAACTATTCGAATGCTGCGATATCAAGGGGGATGTCATTGGTCAAAGACATTCTCGACCGAGGAAGAGGCAGACCAACCGACCCCCAACATGTTGAGCCACCGAGATGCTCAATTACGGACGACGCACTCGCGCGACGAAGTACGGTTGGCCGTCGAGGTAAGACGGAAATCGGCGGCCACCGTCGCTCGTCAGCACTTCGACGAAGTACTGAAAGTCGTTACGCGACAGGATGTCTTTACTCGACACGGTGCCTTGGAACGACCCGTCCGCCGAGTTCCGTAGGTTGGGACTCCGTCCCGACTTTGCGGTTCGTTTCGGAGCGGTCGGGACGGAGTCCCAACCTACGTCGGTGCTGAAAGTCGTCACGCTGCAGGATGTCTTTGCTCGACACGGTGCCTTGGAACGACCCGTCCGCCGAGTTCCGTAGGTTGGGACTCTGTCCCGACTTTGCGGTTCGTTTTTGAAGAGTCGGGACGGAGTCCCAACCTACGTTGGGCGGGGGGCAAATTCGTCGAGCCAGGAGGCGGCGGCGTAGTGGAACTCGCCCGGTGGGACGTGGGCTTCAGTGGGGTTCCGGGCGATGTATTGGCGGAACCAAGACAGCTCTTCAGCGTCGCGCACGATGCGGTCATAGGATTCCTGCTGCCAGAACCGATCTCGCTCGTATTGTGGGCAATCCATCGTGATCGTTTCGAGGTGTTCGATCAGCCAGACGCCAATGCGGCGTGAAGTCCACTTCTTGATGGAACCCAGCAGGTCTTCCAATTCGCAACCGTCAATGGGCTGGATCAGAGCATGCACATGATTGGGCATGACAACGTAATCGCCAAGCCAACCTCGTGCAGCGTGAAAGTGTGCCAGTGACTCGATCAATTCTTGCCGGGGCGATGCGTGACGCAGCACACAGCTTCCGTGAGCACGGTCGAGCTCCTCATGCAGAAACCGAGCCTGCTGCCGCTCGAACGCCAGCCGGACGCCGGGAAGAATTCGTTGATACGCTGCGGCGAAGTGATCGGGATCATTCTTGAGCCATTCCGGATCGAGTCCGTGTGCGCGATACCAGCGCTGCCGCACATCCAACCATTCCGCGAGCACTGCTTTCGGAATCGAGTCCGCCTGACGAAACGTCACGAAGTACGTCGCTCCCGGCTGTCGCCAGTGCGGCAAATGCCGGTAATAAACCCGCAGCGGACCATCGGGATTGAACGCTCGAAACGTAGGTTGGGACTCCGTCCCGACCGTCTTCAATTCCGCAACAGACTCCTGCGGACCTGTGTTTTCCAATGGCTTCGACATACCGACTCAAGACAAAAGGTCGATCAAACTGAATGACAGCCGCCGTGCGATTGTGGGGGATTCAAGATGGCTTGTCGAATTCGTGCCGTTGGAAATTGGAGATAGCGCGTTGGTGAGTGGGAATACGGCGGGTCGGGACGGAGTCCCAACCTACGGACGACGCACTCGCGAGACGAAGTATGGTTGGTCGTCGAGGTAGGACGGAAATCGGCGGCCACCGTCGCTCGTCAGCACTTCGACGAAGTACTGAAAGTCGTCACGCGACAGGATGTCTTTGCTCGACACCGTGCCTTGAAACGACCCGTCCGTCGTTTTTTTCAGCGTGACCTGCTTCCAATCCAGCGTCTGATTCAGCGGCCGGTAGTGCAGTACCACCGATCGCAGATTCGATTCGTTGCTGAGTTGAACGGCGAACGTGGCATCCTCCGCCGGATCGAGTTCCGTAGGTTGGGACTCTGTCCCGACCTTGCGGTTCGTGTCGGAAGGGTCGGGACGGAGTCCCAACCTACGTGACTTCACTGTCACCGACTTGAGGCTCGGCACTGGGCCGGCCGGTTGCTCGCCAGGAAACCGTCGTGGCGGTTTCGCATCGGGATATTCGGCCACCAGCTTTTCCAAGGCGGTCACGTCCTCGCGCACTTCGGCGAGCCGATCTTTCCAATGTCCGGAATGATGGTGGCCATTCTTCCGGCCATGCTGCGGCGAAAAGCCGAAGACGAGATTCGAGTGATACGTCCCCTCCGTCAGACGCACGATCTCTTCCCAAGCCGCCGCCGCGCCGCGAGCGTGCGGCAGCGCGCGGGCCAGTCGTCCGGCTTCGTGAGTCAAATCAAAGAACGCCAGCTCCGTGGCGGCGAGCTTCTTCTCGGCGTGATACATGCCGAGCGATGCCAGCACACGCAGATCAAGTTCCGTCGCGCGGAACTCGGCAAGTGTCGTAGCCGAAGTCGTGAGACTTCGGACCGAACTCTCACGAGTTCGGCTACCTTCGCCAGTCCTCAGTTTGTCGCGAGCTTGTTGGATTTTCGAGAGCGTGTTCGTCGCCAAGTCGCGCAGCCGTTGGCTGACCTCAAGCGGCGTTGTCTTGCCGCTCAGCCGGCCTGCGACCGCGTCTTCGACGAAGCCGGGAATGTTGTCGTCCCAGATCTCCGTGCGCCAGCGGGGCGTCTGCTTCCACGAGCGGATCGCGTAGAACTGCGCGGTGTCGCCGGGCTGCGCGTGCATGTATTCGGTCAGCCGGTCGCCGGTGTCGATTTCGGGACACCACATCCACTCGCCCGCGCTGAGCTGATGCGTGGCGGTGACGAGCGGCATGATTTGGCTGGCGCTGCGATAGGCCGATTCGATTTCGTCAGCCGCCGTACCGAATCGTGAGCGCAGTTCGCGTCGCCAAATTTCGGGATCGGCCTTCGGGTTGTAGCCCAGCCGGCCGAACCCCAAATAGAAAGACCAATACCGTTCGTGTTCCCAACGAAAATGTTCGAGCGACTTGTCGGCGAAGATGCGCCACTTGCCGGGCAGATCGCCGAAGCCTTTGTTGGTCAGCGGAGCGTTGACCTCGAAGCCGTTGCCATCGCCAAGCCGGCAGCTTTCGGCGAACCGCGCGGCATACGTCGGATCGCCCCAGAGCAGCAATCGCTGCGAACCGACCGACCACAATTGATACACGACGCGGTAATCGCGCGGGTGACTGAGCATCGCGCCGAAGCTGTAGCGGCTCTCGCGATAGTGAGTGTCGGCGACGGTCGGGTGATACGGCAGACCCATGTGCTCGCACCAGAACTTCGTGGAGACGGTCACGTCGAGCTTCATCTCGTTGGCGACTTGAATCGTCTCCGGCCGCAGCCCCTTGTAGCGCAGATCGACTCGCACGGGATGACCGCAGTTGCGGATCGCTTGGAACAACGGCCGATAGAAGTCGGTCTGTTGATCTTCGGAGACACCCGCTTCGGCGTTCATGCGGAACTGCACCGCGTCGATCGCCGAGCAGGTTTCCAGAATCTTCTTCAATCCCGCCGCGCAGTAATCGGCGGTCGCCAGTCCCGTCGGGAGGTGCTCGACACGAATCTCGCCGGGATACTTTTCGACCGGCAGTTGAGTCCAGATGCCGAGCGTGAAATCCAGCCCGCGCTCGTGAGCCATCTCCGCGATCCGTTTCAACATCGCCAGATTGCGTTCGCGAGCCTGCGGCGTCAGTCCCTTCACGCTCACATGAGAGAAGCCGGGCACATCCACCAGAAAGGCGTAGAGCGGATTCAGATAATTCGTCTGATGCGAAAACGTCAGCGTGAAGTTGTTGTACCGGCATTGAGCCAGCAGCTTGAAATACTCCGCCCAGAACTTCTCGTCGTAGTACCAGTCCGCCTCGAGGTCCGCGTTGAAGAGTTGAATCGTGATGCTCCGCACGCGGAGATACGGCGACTCGACCGCTTCGCGAATCGCCGACGGCGGTGAGTGGGTGTGTGGAGCGAGTTCAATCGCCCGCGCGACTTCCAGCAAGGCATAACTCAGGCCGCGGTCGTCGTGGCCGGCGATCAGCAAGATGGGCTTCTTGCCGGACGGCAACCATTGAATGGCCAGCGACTCCGCCCGCTTCGAGAGTTCGATGCGATGCTCCGACAACAGGCGATCGACGAGTTTGGAATCGCCAACCTTGCCGACCACGATGTTCTGAGTCCCATCGTCCGCGAGCGACTTCCGGAGGACGGACTCGCTCAGCTTGTTCTTGATCGCTTGCTCCAAATCCGCAAGAGCCTTCTCGCTGGGCGTGGCCAAAGGTGCGTCGACAACCAGCGTGAATGCCTCTTCGGCAGCGGCCGGTCCCGACAGCGCGAGGAACGCCACGACAACCACGAGCGGCGATAACCAATGACTCATCCGCTGTTCCTTTTCACGTTCGCTCTGCTGGTAATCTCCGGACGTCGAAGCGTTTCAACTCTTGGTCTCGTCGAATCTTTGGTGACGAGGATAAATGAGTTCGCGTTTTTGCACCGACAACCTCTGCGCTCTGCGCTCCTCTGCGGTGCAATATCGCAGTCATTGCACCGCAGAGGAGCGAAGAGCGCAGAGAAATACAAAACACGAAGTTGTTTCTCCTCGTCC
>CAMDPX010000226.1 GCA_945905295.1 Planctomyces sp. SH-PL62
GCGGCGTCAGCCCCCCGGTGTATTCGCCGTTGGACCGGGGGGCTGACGCCGCCCCGCTCGCCGGACTTTCTGATTAGAGCGGCTTCGCTCAATTTGACATCCGAGGATCAGCCACCGGCGGATGCAGTCCGTCCTCGAAATCTCGCCGACGAATCTGAATGATACGTCCGCCATGCCGGTCGTCATTGATATCGAGCAGTTCAATCGTGGCGCGGCCTACGGCGGTGACGCCGATCAAACGCAGGCCATCGGGCGACCACGCGAAATGCTGGCTCCACTCGTCGCGACGAGGATGGAACAAGGGCACGATCACCTGAGTCGCGAAATCAACAGCCTCAGTTCGGTTCCCGCGACGCTCGTTACAGTTTCGGCAGGCGAGTGCGAGATTCTCGGCGTCATCACCACCATCCGCCGACTGCGGCACGACATGGTCCAACGTGAAACGGATGAATTGCCAGCGTTCGTCCGCATGGCAGTATTCGCAACGAGATGCCGCTCGTTCGCGAACGATTCGTTGCGTCGTCGCCGTGACTGCCATGACCGGGTTATCGCTTCCGCTCGCCGCGTGCGAGTCGATTGAGCCAACTCAAGGCGTCGTCCAAGGCGCAGATCGCTGCGTATTCCTCGGACTCCTCAGCGTCGAGCGTTCCTTGCTTCCGGCGTTCGAGAAGCTGCTCGAACTTCGCTTGTAATGGCTGGCTGGCTTGCAACACCCAATCGCCCCCCAACGCGGAGACAGAAACGGCACCGTCGGGCAGACGACGAATGCAACTCGGCGAGAGAGTCTGATTCGGCAATGGATTGGCAGGAACAGCTTGAATCATCTTCGTCATCCTTCAGAGTCGATCATTGTTTTCGCCGAAACAGTGGGCGTCAATTTCCGAACGTCACCACGTTTCTGAGTCAGCGCTGTCGCCATGCAAGTCATCCTTTCCGAACGCTTCAAAGCTGGTCAAATCGCGATTGGCGCGATACTCACCTTCGGCCGCCGTGGCCGCTGTTTCAAGGATGCGGTCTCGTTCGTGAGCCGGAAGCTTGCGAAGCTCGCGAGCCGTCCAACGGACTCGGCCAAGCGTGGCAGATGAAGTTGACATGGCGTCCTCAAAAAAACTCGATGAAATCCCGTAGGGAGAATCCGCAATGACGGCCATACTAATCGAAATCGGGTGATTTCCTAGCTGCGATTCTTGAGTCGTCTGATCGGCTCGACCTCTGGGGACGAGACGCGGCACCTTTGGAGTGCGCGTGTGTCAGCACTGCTTTGGATTTGTGACGCAGCCTTTTGTCAGCGTTTCTTGACGGCCATTCCGTATTCACTTCTCGACGTTGCCGACCCAGAGCTTCGCAAAGGAATCCAAAGCGGTGCGGGGCACCCTCTGGGTCCACCGCACTCCAAAGGCTTTGCCGGTGAATGCGAGACTGGTTAGAACGTCTCGCGTGGTGACAGCCAGTGGTTCTGGACTGCGGACGAGATGCGGACCAAGACGCTTTTGAGATGCGTAGCCGAATTGCAAGAGAGGTCTTTCGGACCATGTCGTTGCACGATGAGACATTTCGATTGTTGGGCGTAACGCCAAGCAAATCGGCGAGTGCAGTGAACGAGCTTGACGACGTCGAGCGACGACTCAGTGTTACGTTGCCGCCCTCGATTCGCGACTGGTATGAGCGTGACTCAGCGATTCGCATTCTTGCCGAGCACAGCAACGACGACCCTCCAGTTGAAGTGCGCGACTTTGAACCGTTTCGTTGGCAATCACGCACTCTGCTGCCAATTCGATATGAGAATCAAGGCGTTTGCACTTGGGTAGTTGACCTCGATGGCACGGAAGATCCCCAGGTTTTTGTGGACGTTGACAGCGAAGGGAAAGAGTGGTGTCTCCACGCGCAAAGCTTCTCCAAATACGTTTACTCGTGCGTCTGGGACTACAAGATGGTGCATCAGCAACCCGCTGTTGTTGCTGCCCAGAATTGCGAACTCACCGAGGCAGCGATTGGTGAATTAACAAAACGGTTCAAAGCGGAACTGATTACGCATGGCTGGCCAGGCCGGACGCAACACCGGTTTCAACGGTCAAACCAAACAATCCTGATTTGGACTACCGAAGGTCAGGCGGACTGGAACATTGCTGCGGCCAACGCTGCGTCGTTGCGTTCGGCATTGGAATCGATATGGAAAATCGATTCAGTGGGTGACTCGCTGTACGACATCACGGACATCGGTAAAGACGTTCTCGCCGGAATTCGGCGACGACCTGACTTTCGACCCTGAAGTCGAACTGGTGTCTCAAGGATGTCTCAATTCATTTGTGAAAGGCAACGATGATGAATCTCCTCCTTCGATCAAAACGAGTCGGCGTACTTTCATTGGCTCGGCCGGTGGTGGTTTGGATTCATGGGGGAACATAGAATCTTGCTCGGCACGATTGGCCAATCAAACGATGGACGCTGACTGCGGAACGACACTCGACTGACGACTGTGTTTTGTTGGTCGCGATTTTGACGGAAGCAGAGGGGACGATGACTATTACCCTGACGATGCCTGCGGAGACTCAGCGAAAGCTCGTTGAACGGGCGACGCGCGCCGGGCAGAACGTCGAATCGTTGGCCTGCGAGTTGATCGAACGAAGTCTGAACGACGAGCCGACGCTGGACGAAATCCTGGCTCCGTTTCGGCGACAGGTCGCAGCCAGCGGCTTGTCCGAAGCGGAGCTGACCGCGCTCTTTGAGGAAGAGCGGGAAGAAGTGTTCCGCGCACAGCAAGAGGCCAGCCGGTGACGAGCCGCGTGGTATTTGACTGCATGGTGTTCTTGCAGGGGGCGGCGTGTCCCGATGGACCAGCGGCAGCCTGTTTGCGTCTGGCGGAAAATGGGCATGTTGAACTTTGTCTGAGTTCCGACGTGCTCCGCGAAGTTCGGGATGTCCTGAGCCGTCCCAAGATTCAGCAGAGGTTTCCCGCGCTCACCGACGAAACGCTGACGGCATTTTTCGCGCGGCTCAGTCGATTGGCTCGCATGGTTGGTGAAGTTCCGCGAGTCGTTTCACTTCCGCGAGATCCCAAGGATGAGAAGTATCTCGACTTGGCTGTGGCTGCCGGAGCAACCTATCTCATCAGTCGCGACAACGACCTGCTGGACTTGATGGACGAGCAAAAACCAGATGGCCAAGCATTTCGCACGAGCTTTCCGCAAATCACGATTCTTGATCCGGTCTCCTTCCTGCGAACATTCAGCAGCGTTCCTTCTGACACCGAGTAGAGCCGTCGGTGATAAGTCTTTGAAGCGATCGAATCCATTCTCAACGGAGCTAAGACGATGAACCTTCACGTTCGATTCCACTGCCTCGGTGTCGTTTCGATGTGCTTCTCTCTCCTGTCGAGTTCATTCGCTCCGGCAACAGACAACGACAACAAGACTGACAAACCGCTCATCAAGACGACTCACGTTTACAAGACGGTGGGGGACGTGAAGGTGGAGGCGGACGTGTATCGGCCGGAGGGGGCGGAGGCTCGGCCGGTGGTGGTTTGGATTCATGGGGGAGCGCTCATTGTCGGCAGCCGCTCGCAGGTGCCCAAGCAGATTCTGGAGCTGTGTACTCGCGAGCGATTCGTGTTCGTGTCGCTCGATTATCGGTTGGCTCCGGAAGTGAAGTTGCCGGAGATCGCGGCCGACCTGCAGGACGCCTTCCGCTGGCTGCACGAGCAAGGTCCGAAACTGTTCGGAGCCGACACGCGACGCGTCGTCGTGACGGGGGGCTCGGCGGGCGGGTTCCTCACGATGCTGTCGGGAGCGATCGTCACCCCCAAGCCGACGGCGCTCGTGGCCTATTGGGGCTACGGCGACATCGACGGCGAGTGGACTCGGTCGAAGTCCACGAACCACGGAGCCCCCGTGCCTCGCGACGAAGCGTTGGCCGGCGTCGGCAAGAAAGGAAAAGTGCTCACGAACACCGACGATCCCGCCGAGGGAAAAGCTCGCGGCGGCTACTATCGCCACCTGCGACAAACCGGCGGCTGGTCGCTGGGAGTCACCGGCATCGACGCGGTGAAAGAACCCGGCAAGCTCGACCGCTTCTGCCCGGTCAAACAGATCACGCGCGACTACCCGCCGATCCTGATGATCCACGGCACCAAGGACACCGACGTCCCGTATTTCTGCTCGACCGACTTGGCTCGCGAACTGACCAAGCACGGCGTGAAGCACGAACTCCTCACCCTCGAAGGAGCCGAACACGGCCTCCGCGACGGCGACCCCAAGAAGGTCGCCGAAGCCAACGCGCGAGCGCTGGAGTTCATCAAAGAGCAATTGGCGAAGTGACTTGGTTGTGGACCGGTCAACGAAATGTCGTGTAGATTTCTGGCGACTCAAACATCCTCGGAGGCCGTGTTGTGACAACCGCGTTGGACACCATGCTTGTAAGCACGCCGGATGTTTGCGGCGGGCGGATTCGGATCGACGGGACGCGGATCACCGTGCATCGCATCGCCACGCTCTACCAGCAAGGGCAAGACGCGGATGAGATCGCGCGGACGTACCCGCATTTGTCGCTCGGCCAGATCTATGCGGCGTTGGCCTGCTATCACTCCAATCGAACGGAGATTGACGCGGAACTCGCAGCCGCAGATGCCGAATACGATGAATTGAAATCCCACAATGCTGTGGCAGGCGAACCGCGATGAGCGACGTGCGCCTTTATGTCGATGAAGACGCTGGCGAAGACGCGGTCGTGAAGGGGCTTCGCACGCGAGGGATCGATGTACTCACCACGGTTGAAGCGAATTGCCTGGGAGCATCCGATGCCGAACAGTTAGCGACGGCGATTGGCCTGCGACGAACGATTTACACGTTCAACGTCGGCGATTTTGCTCGGCTGCATAGCGAGCACTTAGAACAAGGCATCGAACATACGGGGATCGTCGTTATTCCGGACCAACGTTGTTCGGCCGGCGAGAAAATCCGCCGCGTGACAAAGTTCCTCAAGAGCGTCACGGCGGAAGCGATGCTTAACCGCATGGAATACTTGTAAACGATTTGTCGTCGCGCTCGAAAACAACTTTCAGGAAAATCGACATGACGTGGATCGCTGGTTGTCTGATGTTGGTGGGTCTCACTGCACTCGACCCACCCTACGATCCTGCGCCGCATCTGGCGGTGATTGCGAAGACGGGTCCGCAGGGAGAAGGCTCGGTGGCGGCTAAGGTGGCTCGTGATGAGTTGGCCAAACACGGCATCGAGGTCTTGCCGCAGTTGCTCGTGGCGATGGATACCTCGAACGCCGTCGCGGCGAATTGGTATCGGACGGTCTATGAAGAGATCGTCGCTCGCGAGTTGGCTCGCGACGAGACGAAGTGGCCGATTGAGTTCTTCAAGGAATACGTCAGCGATGCCAAGCGTGTCGGGCGGCCGAGGCGATTGGTGTTGGGGTTGCTCGACAAGTTGGAGCCGGCGTTTCGCGAGAAGTGGCTGCCGACTCGGCTAGACGATGCCGAGTTTCGGTACGAAGCGGTCGGCCTCGCGCTGGCGGCGGGCGACCGAGCAGCGAAGGACAAAGATCAATCCGCCGCGAAGACCGAGTTCCGCAAGGCGTTCGAGGCGGCTCGCGACAGCACGCAGGTCACGCAGGCGGCGGCGAAGTTGAAGTCGCTGGGTGAGTCGGCGGATACAGTTCAGCATCTGGGCTTGGTCACCGAATGGTGGCTGGCCGGTCCGTTCGACGCGCCGAAAAAGACCGGCTTCGCGAAAGTCTTTGAGCCGGAGGAACAAGTCGATCTGCAAACCAAGTATCGCGGCCAGGACGGCGCGGAACTCACGTGGAAGAGACATCACGAGACCGACACGCTCGGCCAACTGGATCTCAACAAGCAACTGGGCACGACGCGCGAAGCGGTCGGCTATGCGTACTCGGAGATCGACGTCCCGCGCGAGCAAGCGGCTCAGGTCCGCTGCGGGGCCGACGACAATTGCTCGGTGTGGCTCAACGGACAGAAAGTGTTCGGTCGCGATCAATGGTTGAACGGAACGCGCTTCGATCGCTTCATCACGCCGATCCAACTGAAGGCCGGCCGCAACACGTTGCTGGTCAAAGTCTGCCAGGGGCCACAACACAAAGACCCGGAAGTCCCCAACAACTGGTCGCTGCAACTGCGGCTGTGCGATGAGCAGGGACGCGGGATTACATTCAAGACAATTGAGTCAGGAAGATAACTGTCAGGAAGATGGAATTCACGGTTGGTGCATTTCATTTTCCTGACAGCCATCTTCTTGACTCTTTCTTTCAAAAGAGTTTCTCACCATGCGAAGCCTTCGAATTGTCGCAGTGTTCTGTGGACTGATTTGTTTCCTGAGTGCCACTAGCAACGGAGACAACTGGCCCGGCTGGCGTGGTCCGAATCGGAATGGCGTGACATCGGACGCCGGTGTGCCGACAACTTGGTCGGCAACAGAAAACGTGTTGTGGAAGATGCCGCTTCCAGGGATCGGTACATCGAACCCGGTCGTGTGGGGCGACAAGGTGTTCGTGACTGCGTCTGAGGGACGGGATCAGGGCGAGTTGCACGTGATTTGTTTTGATCGCAACAGCGGGCGCGAACGATGGCATCAGCGGTTGTGGGGGACGGCTCCGACGTTGTTCTACGGGCGCAGCGGCATGGCGAGTCCATCGCCGGTGACGGACGGCCAACGATTGTTCGCGTTCTTCGGGACCGGTGATGTGTTCTGTTTTGATCTCGACGGCGGCCTGTTGTGGCAGCGAGCGATCGCGGACGAATACGGTCCGTTCGAGAATCGTTTCGCGGCGGCGAGTTCGCCGCTGTTGTTTGAGGACAAGCTGATTGTGCAGTGCGACCACTACGGAGCGTCGTATGTGATCGCGCTCGATCAACAGACCGGAGCGAATCGTTGGAAGTCGGATCGTCCCGAGGTGTGGTTGTCGTGGTCATCGCCGCAGCTTGTGCCGAGCGGTGATCGGGTCGAGTTGGTGCTGAGCGGTTCGGAAAAGTTAGACGGTTACGATCCGCGCACCGGCAGTCGTTTGTGGACGGTGCGTGGGCTCGCGCGCGAGTGTGTCCCGACGCCGGTTGTCGGACACGGAATGCTGTTCGTCGTCAGTGGTCCGAATGGGACGCACTTCGCCATCAAGCCGGGAGGGAGCGGCGATATCACGGACTCGCATGTCGTTTGGAAGAACGATAAGGGGACGTCGTTCGTTCCCTCGGCGATCCTGGTTGGCGAGCGGTACTACCTCGCCGATGACAAAGGGATCGGCTCGTGCTTGGACGCTCACACGGGCAAGCTGATTTGGAAGAGACGATTCGGCGACAAGTTCACAGCGTCGCCAGTCTCGGCCGACGGAAAACTCTTCTTCACCAACGAGGCCGGCAGCACGCTGGTACTCGATGCCACTCAGGCCAGTTACGAAGAGGTCGCTCGCAACGACATCGGCGAAGAGGTGTATGCGTCGCCGGCGATCTCGCAGGGGAAGTTCTTTGTGCGGACGGCGAAGAATTTGGTGTGTGTCGGGATCAAATAAAGTGGACTCATCGACTCGATTGACTCAATCCCCACCGAGCTTGACTCGGTGGATTTCGGGCCTTTGCACTACGCGGACTGGTGCATTGTCTCACGGGCGTTGACTCGTAGTGCAAAGGCCCATTTCCACCGAGACAAGCTCGGTGGGGTTTGTGCCGTCCGCGCGATTGCGCCGTATTGACGCGGCTCGCTTGGCATCGTGTGTCATGAGTCGCAGAATGTCCCGCCCATTCGCTATTCGTCCTCCGCTGACAGGAGCCTCGCCGTGAAGTGGTCTTTTCTTTGCCTGACGCTGATTGGTTTTGCCGTTTCGATCGAGGTCATCAACGCTCAGGATTACGTCCTGCATTCGTTCGAGCGGCAGCAACTGACCGACATCTATTTCTCCGAAGGGGCGAACTTCGGGGACATCAACCGGGACGGCAAGCTCGATGCGATTCATGGGCCGTATTGGTGGCAAGGGCCGGAGTTCAAAGTCCGTCGCGAGATCTTCGAGCCGAAGCCGCAGAACCGTGACGGCTACTCGACCAACTTTTTTACGTGGGTCTACGACTTCACCGGCGACGGCTGGAACGATCTCGTCAGCGTCGGCCTGCCCGGTTCGGCGGCGGTGCTTTACATCAATCCCGGCGAAGGCAAAGTGCTCGGCGAGAAAAATCACTGGCAGACGCAGAAGGTTCATGACGGCATCGGCAATGAGTCGCCGCAGTTCTTGAATCTCGTCGGCGACAAGCAGCCGGAGTTGGTCTGCAATCACAACGGCAAGTTCGGCTACCTGACGTTCGATGTGAAGAAGCCGACCGAACCGTGGGTGTG
Source organism: Planctomyces sp. SH-PL62 (assembly GCA_945905295.1). Lineage (GTDB taxonomy): Bacteria > Planctomycetota > Planctomycetia > Planctomycetales > Planctomycetaceae > SXKJ01. The sequence continues at coordinate 8,340 of CAMDPX010000226.1, forward strand.
GCACATCATCTCCGAGCAAGTCGGCGAGTATCCGTTCGGGCATGGCCTTGGCGTTGGTGATGTGAATGGCGACGCTCGCGCCGACGTGATCTGGAAAGGTGGTTGGTACGAGCAACCGAAATCGCTCGACGGCGATCCGCTGTGGACGGCTCACAAATACCAATTCGCAGGACCGGGTGGAGCGGACATGTTCGCCTACGACGTCGATGGCGACGGCGACAATGATGTCATCACCAGCCTGGCCGCTCATACGTTTGGCTTGGCTTGGTTCGAAAGCGACTTGGCGAGCGGGGGGCGTCAGCCCCCCGGTGATGCTGGCACAAAGGCGACCTCAACCGGGGGGCTAACACCCCCCGCTCGCCAGGGTGAATCGAAAGAGTTCACCTTCAAGAAGCACCTCATCATGGGGGACAAGCCGGAGGACAATCCCTACGGCGTGCTCTTCACCGAACCGCACGCGGTCGAATTGCACGACATGGACGGCGACGGCTTGAAGGACATCGTCACCGGCAAGACGTATTGGTCGCATCACCGCGGCAGCCCGATGTGGGACGCGGGGGCGGTCGTGTATTGGTTCAAGCTCCAACGCAACAAAGGCGAGCCGGGAGCGTCAGCGACCGGACCGAGCGTCGACTGGATTCCCTACCTCGCCGATGGCGAGTCGGGCATCGGCCGGCAACTCAACATCGCGGATGTCGATGGCGACAAGCTGCCGGACATCATCGCGGGCGGCATGGTCGGCTCGCATGTCTTGCGACATCAGGCGAAGAAGGTCTCAAAGGAAGAGTGGCTCGAAGCGCAGCCATTGAAGAAGAAGCCGGTCGCAATGGCGGACGGACTCTCGCCACAGGAAGCCGCGAAGCAAATGACCGTGCCGCCGGGGTTCAAGGCATCGCTCGTCGCCGGCGAGCCGCTCGTGCATCAGCCGGTCGCGTTCACGTTTGATTCGCGCGGCCGAATCTGGGTCGCGGAAGCTTACACGTATCCGAACCGAGCACCGGATGGCAAAGGGCAGGACAAGATCGTGATCCTCGAAGACAAGGACGGCGACGGATATCACGAGACTCGCAAGGTATTCATCGAAGGACTGAACCTCGTCAGCGGCTTGGAACTCGGCTTCGGCGGCGTGTGGGTCGGAGCGGCTCCGTATTTGATGTTCATCCCGGATCGGGATGGGGATGATGTGCCGGATGAGCCAACGAATCAGGCGACCGGGGGGCGTCAGCCCCCCGGTTCGGAGAAATCGGAGTCTGCCCTCAAATCCACCGGGGGGCTGACGCCCCCCGCTCGCCAGAGTGAAATATTGCAAATCCCGCAAGACGTCCCCGCCGGCGCGAGCGTCCTCCTCGACGGCTTCGGCTGGCAGGACACGCATGAGACGCTCAACGCGTTTATCTGGGGGCCGGATGGTTGGCTCTATGGTTGTCACGGAGTCTTCACTCATTCGAAGGTCGGCAAGCCCGGCACGCCGGACGAGCAGCGGCAAGGCTTGAACGCGGGTGTGTGGCGGTATCACCCAACAAAACATGTCTTCGAGGTGTTCGCTCACGGCAGCAGCAATCCGTGGGGTGTCGATTTCAACGAGCACGGCCACGCCTTCATCACGGCCTGCGTGATTCCGCATCTGTATCACGTCATTCAAGGGGCGAGGTATCAGCGACAGGGAGGTCAGCACTTCAACTCGTACACGTTCGAGGACATCAAGACGATCGCCGACCATCAGCATTATGTCGGCAACTTGCGCGACCACGCCTGGTGGGGCCACGAGCCGCATGCTCCGACCGACACGCTCGCGGCCGGCGGCGGGCACGCTCATGCCGGGGCGATGATTTATCTCGGCGACAATTTCCCGCCGCAGTACCGCAACACGCTCTTCATGAGCAACATCCACGGCAACCGCGTGAATCAGGATTTGCTGGTTCGCAAAGGCTCCGGGTACGTCGGCAAGCACGGCAAGGATTTGCTGATCGCCAACGACCGCTGGTTCCGAGGCATCAACCTGAAGACTGGCCCCGACGGCAGCGTCTACGTCATCGACTGGTACGACAAGAACGCCTGCCACCGCACGAACTCGGAAATTTGGGATCGCACGAACGGACGGATTTACAACGTGAAGTATGTGGGGCACGCGGCTCACGTGCCGGAGTCTTCAGGCACGGCGAAGACGGACGGCAAAGCAGACGCACGCGGGCCGCGTGCGCCACAGGCAGCGGATCTCGCCAAGTTGAGCGATCAGGAACTTGTGGACCTTGTGCGGCATCCGAACGAGTGGCATTCGCGCATGGCGCGGCGGCTGCTCCAAGAGCGTGCCGCGAAGCTCGACATCGACGGCGTCCAAAAGTTATTCGATCTCGTATTTTCGTTTGTCACCGCGAACCAGGATAAGCCACTCGATGCGGAACTCACTCGGCAGATGTTGCGCTGCATGTGGACCATGCACGCCATCGCAGCGGACCGAAATATTCCGCTCATGAATTCCACGTTCCTGATGGACGCTTGGATGCCCTTCCCCGACGAGTCGATCCGCGCATGGGCGGTTCTGCTCGCCGCCGAAGATACGAAGACTCTCCGATTGCCCACGGCGTTCACTCACTTTGCCGACTTGGCCAGGAATGAATCATCGCCGCTTGTTCGCATGGCATGGACGAGTTCCCTCCAGCGATATGCACCCGAGTCTCGCTGGCCCGTCTTGGAAGTCTTGCTGAGCCACGCCGAGGACGCCGACGATCACAATCTGCCGCTGATGTATTGGTACGCGGTCGAACCGCTCGTCGCGACTGATCCACAACGAGCGCTGTACCTGGCGGCGGAGAGTCGGATTCCGAAAGTCACGCGATTCATCGTGCGACGCGCGGCCTCGGAGGACAAAACATTGGCCGCCGTGTTCGCTGCCGTCACGACGCCTCCCGCGCCGGTGATGGCGACCGGCAAGACTTCGTGGCAGCAGTTGGTCGTCGAAGAATCGCTCGCCGCGTTTGAAGGCCGAGTCAACATTGCCGCGCCGGAATCGTGGACCGCGGCCTATGATGCGCTCTCGAAGAGCGACGACGCGGCGATCCGCGACAAGGCGGATCAGATCGCCGTGATCTTCGGCGATCAACGCATTCTGCCTCGGTTGCGAGCGTTGCTGGCGGACGCGAAGGTTTCTGCTGCCAAACGTCAGCAAGCGCTCGACATATTGGTGCGCGGCCGAGACAAGGAAGCGGCTCCGGCGTTTCAAGCGGCGGTCGCCGACACCGCGCTGCGCGGCGCGGCGATCCGAGCACTCTCGGCCTACGACCACGAACAGACTCCGGCCGTCCTGATGGCTCAGTACGCGAAGCTCAACGAGTCCGAAAAGCGGGACGCGATCAATACGCTCTGCTCGCGGCCGAGCTACGCGGCAACGCTGCTCGACGCGATCGAAAAAGAAAAACTGCCGCGCACCGATCTGCACGCCTACAACGTGCAAGCGTTGTTGCGATTCAACGACGAGAAGCTGCAAACGCGGATCAAATCCGTCTGGGGCGAGTTCCGGGCGACGGCGAAGGACAAGCAAGAGCTGATCGCCAAACACAAGGCGAATCTCACCCCCGCGCGTATCAAGATCGCCGACTTGAGCAACGGCCGACGACTGTTCGCCAAGACGTGCCAGAACTGTCACACGCTGTTCGGCGAGGGGCAAAAGGTCGGCCCGGACATCACCGGCTCGAACCGCGCGAACCTCGATTACATCCTGGAGAACATGCTCGACCCGTCCGCCATCGTCGGCAAGGACTATCGCGCAACGATCATCGAGACCAAAGATGGCCGAGTCGTCAGCGGGCTGATCACTAAAGAGACCGATTCGGCCGTGACGCTCCGCACGATCAACGACACGATCATTGTGGCGAAGGCAGATATCGAAGAGCGCAAACTCTCCGAGTTGTCGATCATGCCGGAGGGCCAACTCAACACGCTAACGCCGGATGAGGTGCGCGATCTCGTCGCGTATCTCGGCAGCCCCGCGCAAGTCGCGCTGCGCGGGCCGAAGTCGCCGATTGACTCGAAGACCGGCAAAGTCCCGCAGGCTCTCGAAGGGGAGTCGCTCAAGATTCTGAAAGTGTCGGCCGGCAACGCGGCTCCGCAGAAGATGGGTGGCTTCTCGAAAGACAAATGGAGCGACAACGATCAGCTCTGGTGGACCGGCGGCAAACGAGGCGCACAGCTGGATCTCGAAATGCCCGTCGCGGCCGACGGCGAGTTTGTGCTGGAAGTCGTGCTCACAAAGGCCCGCGACTACGGCATCGTCCAGGTGCGGATCGACGACGAAACGCTCGGCGGTCCCATCGACGGCTTCAATAATCCGGACGTGATCACCACCGGCGTGGTGAACTTCGAGCCGCGCAAGCTGACGAAAGGACTGCACAAGCTCACGTTCGAGATTGTCGGCAAACACGCCGACGCCGTGGGCTTCATGGTCGGAGTGGATTACGTGCGACTGGTTGCTCCGGCCGGTCGGTAAAGCTGCGTAGCCTGACTCTCCGAGTCGGGATGTTTTCCGGGTTCGAAATCCCGACTCGGAGAGTCAGGCTACGGGCCGTTGCTTAGTCAGATCCGGCATTCCCGCGTTCGACAAATCCGAACTACCATGCCGCCGAATTTACGGAGGAGAAATCATGACGACTCAGGTGATGGCGACCGTCGTGGACGGTGAATTGAAATTGGACAAGCCGCTCGAACTGCCGAATGCTTCGCGCGTGAAGATTGTCGTAGAGATAGAAGAAACTGCGGAGACTCGTCGCGAACGGTTTCGCCGTGGCGTTGAGGAAATGGACAAGCTGATTCGCGAGCGCCCGATCAATTCAGGTGGCCTGCATTTCAAGCGAGACGAGCTTTATGATCGCAATTGATACGAACGTGTTTGTGTACTACGTCGATTCGTCCGAAGCGACAAAACAGACTCAGGCACGGCAACTCGTCCAAGAATTGATTGAGACTCGCGCGGACCCAATCCTGCTGTGGCAAGTCGCTGTTGAGTTTCTGAACTGCATGCGGCGTTGGGAACTTGCCGACCGAATCACTCGTGAGGACACGATTAGGTATGTCGAGCAGTTGGAATCTTGGTTTGAGTTGGTCGTGCCAAATCGTACGGTGTTGCACACCGCACTCGATCTCAACACTCGTTTCAGCCTGTCTCATTGGGATAGCCTGTTGGTAGCGGCTTGCATCGAAGCCGGAGTGACCACGCTCTACAGCGAGGACATGCAGGACGGTGCGAACTACGACGGCGTGCGGATCGTGAATCCGTTTCGCAATCCGGTGTCGTGAGTCGGCTCACACACCCAGCAGCTTCAGCAGCCAGTTGCCGATCAGAGCGATGATCAGCACCCAGCCGAAAGCACTCGGCCAGGGGGACTCGGCGAAGCGTCGGACTGGTGGCCACCCCAGCAGGATTGCTAACCGATACGGAATCTGTGCAAGCACTGCGAATGCGAGTAGCGGTGCGACTCGATTGAGTGCGATCGCTCCGTTCCAGTCGCCGCTCGCCAGGCGGATGAAGCCGCGAGTCAATCCGCAGCCGGGGCATTCGATCCCGAACCATGCTCGCGAGCCGCACATTTCCGGCGCGGGAAGGCCACCCAGGCCGATGAACGCGACGCCTTGATCCGCGCGAACTCGCAATGCGAACGACAGCACCAGCACTGCGACGGCGATCCAGAACATGCTGACGTGTCGGCTGCGCTGACTGGCCGCTTGGCGATCCGACAATGCGGATGCGGCATCGTCGGCGAGCAGGATTGGCAGGGAATCGTGAGCCGACATCGGAGCAATTCTGAGAATGATTCTGCAATGGATTTGCAGAGATGTCCGGGTCGCCGCGTTTCGCCAGAACGCGGGTGACAAGTCAAACAC
>CAMDPX010000227.1 GCA_945905295.1 Planctomyces sp. SH-PL62
ACCCCGCCGCCGCTCAGTTCAAACATCGACACGGTCCCGGAGGCTGGATCGGCACCGTTGTGAAAGCGGAAGTTCAATCCCAACGCTTTCGCCCGATCGGCAAATCGAACGCTGTCGCTGCCGGACGGACTCGGTGCATGTACGCGGTCCTTGACGACCAGTGAACTCCAATCGGGAAGCGGATATTCCATCGGCCGAATGCTCCAGTCGGAATTGCTCACCATCACAGCCAGTGGCATTTGCGGCGACACCTCAGATTGCAGCCGCGCCACCATCACCGCCGAGGATTGGTCCTCTGGAAACAGCCGCACGGCTTCAGAAGCCCACCCCAACGCTTCCCACTTTCGCTGCAACAATTCCGCAATCTGCGCGGCGTCTTGAATCTGCTCCCGTGTTGTCGGCGGCGCACCAAGAACGGACTCGTAGCGTTGCAATAGGTTCGCACGGTGGGCGCAAGCTTCGGCACGCGGGATTTCTCCCAGGTCGCGGAACAGTTGCGTCAAATGGTAAAACGCCTGCCGATGAAAGGGATCGAGTTCGACGGCTTGGAGCAGGCAGCGGACGGCACCGCGCTGGTCGCCGTGGCTGCGGGCATAAAGGCCGCGCACCACCCAGACCAGCGGATGCTCTTCCGCGGAATTGTCGAGCAAGCGATTCCAGGACAAGAACTCGTCGTCCGTGCCGGCAATCAACAGAAACCATCCGCGACGCGCCTGCACTTCGATCAACCCCGAGTCGCGTGCGAGGACCGCCTCCAGCAGCCGTAACGCCTGAGTTGGATTTGCGACATATTGATCGACGGTCACGCTGTTAAGCATCGGCAGTGGATCATCGGGAACAGCGGCCAGGCACAGATCGACATAGAACTGGTCTCCACCGGTCAACAATCCGTGATTCTCCACATGGCCCGTGGTCATCAGGTACTCGCGGCGAAAGCTCCCCTGTCGATACAGCTCCAGCACATAGGGCTGAGCCTCACGGTGGCGATTCTCCAACCGCAGCAACATCGCCAGATTATGGTTGGCATCGTGATGATGCGGATCGCGAGCCAGTACCTGACGCAGCACTTGCTCGGCCTCGCGGATCCGACCCGCATCCAGCAAGCGGTCGGCATGGTCATAGATCCGGTCCAGAGGCGCATTGGCCGCTGGCGGCGGATCGCACGGCTGACGTCGAAAGCTGGGCTGCGAGCGTTTCAATCTCGCTCCCACTCGTGCGACCAGCAAAGTCCCCTCCTCGCGCCGCGAGTCCCCGTTCATGACCTGCCAAGCGAGTGCCCCTGCTTCATCAAACTGCTCGGCCGCGAGCAACTCGGAGGCTTTCTGCAGCATTCGATCCGTGTCGTCTTCGAAGAGCCGACTCCACGGGATCACCCAGAGGATGACCACGAGGCCGAAAGCAAATCCGGCGGCAATGCGACTCCGCCACGGGGAATGAAACATACGAATTCCAAGGAGGTCAGGGGTCGGGCGGAACATTTACCGGGAAGCTGACGCCGCCCCGCTCGCATGAATGTTTCACGGATGGAGGGGCGAGGCACTCTTCACAGATCTCCGCCGTGGATCAACTCGGCGGCGATATTCGATCAACTCGTTCAATCGCGGTTTCAGGGTTTCGACCTCGGGGAGCTCACCCGTGTTGGTGAGCAAATAGATGAGCCGCTCGCAGTAGCGTGGGTCATCCGGAGCGAGCTCACAAGCCCTTCTCACCGCTTGAATCGCCGCCTTCGTCTCGCCGCCGACGTCCAAGCACTCGCTCAGCATGAGGTAGCCTTCGGGAGTCGGTCGCAGCTTCACTGTTTGTTCCAGCCAGGGCCGCGCTTCAGCCGGAAGACGCTGTTCGTAGTAGCTCATTCCCAGAGTGAAGCAGGCGGACGCCCAAGCCGCAGGCGATGCCTCCTTGGCGTCAACAACGGCCTGGGCACTGCGAGCCATTTGCTCCCGATTCACCCCCCAATGCAGCCGCGCGAGTGCGGCATCGACTTCGGAATCCTCCCCTCCCTCTTGCTTGAACAGCAGCAGCAGTTGCGCGGCTCGCGACCGATATTCGGGAATGTGAGAGACCTGCTCCGTCGCCTCGGAGAACTGCAAATAACCCAGTCCCAGGTTGCGTACCTCTTCCAATTCGACCGCCTCGGGGCTTCCCGGAATGAGCACCAATGCGTCCGCAACCTTCTTCGATGCCGTCGCGGCGGGAGCCGGCTTGTGGATCCCGATGCGGTGATGAGTGAACGCGAAGTGCGGAATCTCAGTCGGACCACGCGGCATGTGACACTGGATGCAATCGTCTGCGACCGTTGTCGCGCGGCGATCGTCCGAGCTCGCCTTGCAGGACTGATCCGTGTGGCACTTCAAACATTTCTCGCGATAGACCGCCGGCATGTCCGCAGGTGCCTGCTCAGCATGAGGGTCGTGGCAAGTCAGACAAGTCATCCGCTCATTCGCCTGATAACAGCGGCTGAGCCGCATCTGTTCGACGTGCCCCACGACAGTCATGTCTGCACTCGGCGACTGCGGTGCGTAGTGCGCGAGATAGTCGGAAAGCTTCCGTCCCGGTCGGAAGTCGAGCAGGCTGCGACCACGCCGCTCGACCGTCGCAGCGCTGTGCAAATGACATTGAGCACACACATCCTCGCCGAGTTGGCGATCAAAGTGGACGGGATTGAAAATGGTCTCGTCCGGTTCGGAATTGGTCCCTTGGCTCGCGACCACACCGTCCCATTTGCGAGCGTGTAACTCGCCCGGGCCATGACAGCGTTCGCAGTCAATGGCCAAAGAGGGCAACGCGACGCGCTGAGGACTCCGTTCCAACGACTCCACGCGGCCGGCGTGACAGACCAAGCAGCGCATGAGGACCGGGCGTTGGAATCCCAGATTGCCTTTGTCGTAACCCGGGGACAACTTCCATTCCTTCGGAGCGGAGTACCAAGTCGCCGGCGACATGAAGAGACAGCCATCACGATCGACGAGATAACTCCGCGAAAAACTCCCTGACCCGATGACATAACGCACCGGCAGATCGCACAAGATGAGCGGCGACCCTGCGGTGGTGCGGATGGATTCCTCTTGGCGCAGGCGACCGTCTTGGCGGTAGATGCGATAGTGCCGCTGTGAAACGGGATCAGAGAACTCACCATCGGGCGGTTCAGCGTCGAGATCAATCTCCGCCAGAGCACGCGAATGAGCGGTGTGGTGGTACGAGGTTTCTTCCGCACGATGGCAGGCAGCACAACGCTCCGTGCCGATGTAGGCCACATCGGCCTGAGCATTCTTCACCGGCGCGGCCACGATCGGTGGTAAATGCTCCGCCGACGGTTTCGCGGGCAGCGCAGGAGATGCCGGTGGCGTGGCCTGACCACAGCCCGACAGCCATGTCAACACAATGCAGACCAGAACCACACAGGGCTGCGACAGCGAATGCACAAGTCCAGTGGGATTACGATTCAACCAAGGTGAATCAAACATAGGCATTCTCGAACCGCGGAGGTCTGGTCGAAAACCATTGGCAAACGATGCTGAGTGGCGTAAGACTTTTACGGATTCCGGTGCCAGAAAACGATTCACCACGTCGCGGACATTGAATCCATCACGGGAATTACAGGAAGCCTGACCCGCTTGCAAATCCTCCCGTTGAGCCAGATACTTTTTCGGCGCGTCATCATTGCGCATTCACTTTGCGCCCGTAGCTCAATTGGATAGAGCGTCGGACTTCGGATCCGAAGGTTGGGGGTTCGACTCCCTCCGGGCGTACTCAACAGAACTCCGGGGAAACATGGTTTTCCCCGGAGTTTTGTGCGTTTCCGGCGACTCGCTCATTTCGGAGGAAATCGCCGAGAAGGTGACTGCCGTTGACTGCGAATCTCTCGAAAAGTCAGCGGGAACTGCCACCACAACTGCCACGGCAGACGGTGAGAAAGTTTCGGCCCCCGCAGCCATGTGTTGCCGATTGTCGTTCGGTTCCGCCGTCGTGAAAATCTGAGGCAGCGATTCAACCGCCCCCTGCACGTCCAGCAAGCGCGGGTCCGTGTAGACGTTCATCGTCAGGTCGATGCTCGAATGTCGCATCGCGGCATGAGCGACTCTTGGCGAGACTCCGGCCATGCTCAGTATCGTGCCGAACGTGTGCCTCCGAGCGTGAACAGCCGGCGATAACGGATCGTCGTGAGGTCGACGCCCGACAACCGAGCCAATTACCGATCAAGCAACACCCCCGGTGGCATCTCGATATTGCAGACAACCGCCCGCAGTGTCCGCGTCAGTCGCAACGCATCGACCACAGCTTGCATCGTGAATGCGGTCTTGCCCAATCTCGGCGCGCCGCCGAGCAACGTCACCAGTCCCGGCCCGATTTCAATTCGAGTGAGTTCGCTTTCGCCAATCGGGTAGAACGTCGGCGGCTTGCCACTCAGCACGTCATCGCGCAAGCCGTCGAGCACGTCGGCCCCGCTTCGGTAGTTGGCGTTCGTCGTCATGGTTGGTTGCCCTTCGAAGAGTGATTCAATCCGCAGTCGATTTGCCGTTGAACGTCTTTCGGTGCGAGTCCCGAATCGAGAGCCGCTTCGTTCAACAGTTCGCGAACCAATTCGGACGGACACCCGAACTCGGCGAGGTTGGCCGCCGCCGAGAACAACAGCCGATGCCTGTCACCGCTCCCGGCCCCGTGGCGGATGAAGTCCAGCGTTGAGCGATTCAACCGCGTCGATCCGTTGTTGGATGTTCGACGTTGCTGAATCGCTTCGGCTTCGCGTTCCATCGCTTGCACCGCGTCGAGCCAATCGGCGGCAGCTTGTTCGCTGCGTGTGGTCGTCGTCGGCACGTCGAACGCCAGCGGCTCCCGTGCGAGGTCTTGAATCCGCTCGACCGACAACCCCGTCAGTTCGTCGAGCGTCGACGCCCGCTTGTGAAGCCCGGTCTTCGGATGTCGAGGGTTCGGAGCACGGAAGGCCCGCACCTTGTCATAGACTCCGCCGTCGTTCCTCACTTGAGCCGCGGCGGCCAGCCCTTCGGCCAGTCGTCTCGCCGTGCGATGGAACGTCAGCGAAGCGGACGGTTGCCAAAGGTCAGTCGGCAATCCGAGATGAAACCCCTTCGATCCCGAAAAGAACATCAGCGGCCCGTCATCGTCGAGCGAATAGCGTTCGACCAAACGCAGACACAATCGAGCGGCATCACGTCGAGCCGCTTCCAAGTCCGTGCGGTCGATATCGAACCAAACGAACGTCGCTCCGCAGACACCATCGAAACCCTTCGTTGAGCCGTTCGCGTCAAGATGCTGTCGAAAGTCTTCGCCGAACGTGAACGCAGAGAGATACGCTTCGCGATGCACTTCGGCCCGTTCGTCGAGAGCGGCATACGCCACGAACGCGGCTTGCCAATCGACAAGCCGGCGTTCGTTGGAGCATGTCCCGACGATCCTGAATCCAAGTAGGTTGGGACTCCGTCCCGACCCATTTGGTGACGTCGATCCCACCCGGTCGGGACAGAGTCCCAACCTACGATCGTTGGTCGTCATGTTCGCCCCTCACAGTTTCGAGGGATCGAAAGACGTGTCCGCCTCACCCTTCGGCTCGGCGGCATCACCCGGCGGCTTCGGCGCGAACGCATCGGCTTCCGGCTTGTCGATGCCGACCGCGTCAAAGGTTTGCACCCGGTTGCGTTCGATGCCGTCGTCGTCGCGCCGCACAACCGCCGTCACGTTGCAGCGAATCCACTTCGGCAACGGCTGTTCCATTTGTTCCGGCGACGTGATGCCCAGCTTGGCCAAGTCCCGTTTCGACTGCGGCAGCGCAGCCGGCGTGAGCCAGCAATCGAGCCACAGCTTGCGGCCTTGGAAGTCCCCGTCGATCACGGTGAACTCGACTTTGTAACCCGGCGTCGATTTCGAGCGGCTCGATTCGAGTTCCCCCTTGGTGGCATGGCAGACATAAACGCCACGGGGAACCGGCCCGAATTCACCCGCCGCAGCGGTCGCGTTCCAACGATCGTTGAAGTCGCTCCCGCTTCCATTCAGAATGTCAGACAGCTTGCCCATGTTCGTTGACTCCGTTCGTGGGTTGAGTGGTTGAGTTCAAAGCCGGCTCGGCGGTCGCACCCGTCGAGCCGGTTCCATTGGTGGTCAGAGCGTCGAGCATCCAGCGCACGTCGCGTTGCCGTCGTTCGACCGCTTCGCGTTGTCCGATGCCCCACAGCGTCAGCTTGCCGCGATGCCGAATCGGACGGCAGGACCGCACCGAGCCGACTTCCACGATCAGCCCGCCCCGCGACAGCCGCAGAAAGATGCCGCCGAGCCAATGCCCGCCGTCATCATGCTTCGCGTCCAGGTCATGTTCAAAGACTCCACAAGAGGCATTCGGCAGCCACCGCGAAATTGCGTTTGCTGCGATGCGAGAAGTCTTGACCGACATATTTTTGTCGGCGATAGCGGTCGCTGAATTGCCGCAAGTCACTACCAGTCGATGCGGTTCCGCTTGTGGCTGATGGAACCGACAGAACCGACAGTTTCGGAACCGTCGCCTTGCGTGTTGACTTCGGCTTCAATCCGGCCGATATTCGGCTCAATGGGACTGGGAATACCCGGTCGGCGTTGGGCCTCGGTGAACACCGGGGCTTTTCGCTTTTCTAGGCGGGAAAAATCTTCAATCCCCAGCCGTCCGTTTGGCCGTCAGGACCGTGGTCGAACTTTTCCGCCAAGATGTCGTAGGCCCGGTTCGGCTGGTCCGGTTGCAGCGTCTTTCGGCCAACCGGACGCGCCATCAAGTCGGCGAGTTGCAGCCCCGTCGAATTGCACTGCTTGTGGGCGAAGATGACGCTTAACGGCAACTGTGTCTTGGCTGAGTTTTGACCATCACAAACCCGGCGGAATTCGAGTTCCAGGTCTTTGTCTTCTTTGTGACCCCGCGCTTCGCAAACCACATAGGTCAGCCGGTCTTGCTGCCCCTTCGTCGCCAGAAACTGATGGACCGTCTCCAACCCCAATTGCAGAGCAACATGGTAAAGGTTGGTTGAGTCGTCAACGCGCCCTTTCAATTGATCTTTGCGGATGACCGAGGCCACCAGAGTGAACTCGGCCGCTTCGATGATCGCCGACAAATCCGCCATGAACTCGTTGCGGCGATCCTTGTCGAACAGGAATTTGAAGGCCCCTTCTGTCTTTCGGATTTCGTGTTCGTGAAGCACAACCATGTCATGGCCAAAGTGCTTGAACTTGAATCGCTGCAACGCCGGAACAACGTTCTCGATGTAGGTCGGTTTGTGGAAAATGCAAAACGCCAAAACAAACAGCGGGTAGGTCCGGTCAATCGACACCAAGCCAAGATCGCCGCTTTCATCAACGTAGACGATGTAGTCGCTGTGATTCACGATTTGTCTCCGAGACAATTTCTTGGACTCGGACTTCGGGGCCGTTGATTCGGTCTCAGGATTGATCGCCATGTTCTGTACCTTGTGAGCAGTTTTGAAATCAAACTGCGAACAAAATAGAACATCGCAACGAAATGAAAATTGCGCTGAATTGCACTCTTTTGCACCGCGACCCGAGTGCAAATTATTTCTGCTTTGGTCGGCCTGCACTACGGCGCGGGATCGGTTGCAATTGCTTTCGCGTCGCGTATGCCTCAGCCGCTTTCTTGATGCTGTTGGGGTGTTCGAGGCGTGTCCACGATTTCGGTTTGTTCTTCAGGTCAGCGATTATCGCCGAATACTTCTTTCCTTTCTTGCATTGCTCGTACAACCACTTGTTGCGAGCCTCGGTATTATTGTCCCATTGCGGAGCGTCAACGCCCGCCGCTTCTGCCTCGCTCTTGCCGCCTTGCCCGCCCACTTCGGTCTGCCATTGCTGTTGTCTTCGAGTCTCATTCTGAATTTGCTGAGCGAGCCGCCGTTGTTGCGTTTCATTCATCGCAATCACGTCGCTCCGCAATTTCGAGACTTCATGCCGAACCGAATCCCGATCCTCTTGCGAAACGAAATGCTGCCGTGTGTGAGCGACCAACTTCTCTAGTTTTCGTCGCCTTCGCTCAATGACCTGTTGAAGCGTCTTCCCAGCTTCATTTTTTGGTGTGGAATCCGGCCGAGCTTCAATCCGATCAAGAACTCGCTCAACGACCGTTGCCAGATTCTCCGCCTCGACCAGCGACAACCCTTTGACAAGTTTCTTGGTCGCTTCATCGACATCGACGACGTAATCCGCGTGTCCGTCTTCCTTGAACCCACGCCATCCGGTCGGCCCGATTGGAAATCGTGGGTAACGGGCGTCGTGAATCTCCGCCAACATGGTGAAGCATTCCGAGGGTGTCCAATCACGCTTGCCGTCCAGCGCATCTAACAGGTGGTTCCTGTGGTTCTTGATTCGGTCTTCTCGCTTTTCCACCTTTCGGTAGAGGTCCGGCGAAATCGGAACAAGTTCGCTGTATCCCAAATCGTCACGAGGGTAAATCCGCCGCAACGGCCAGTCGTTTTTGGGCGGCTTCTTGGTCTTTAGCTCTCGTCGGCCGAAGGCGATGAGCTGCTCTTCCGCCTTGCGGAGGTTCACCACGATCAAGGCATTCTTCTTTCGCCAACGTGTGATATGAGTCCGAAAAAGTGCGCGGATTGGTGCAAACTCGGCGAGGTCTTTGATAATCGTTGCCACACCGTTCAACAACAACACGTCAGCATCAGGCGAACCCATAGCATTACCTTCCGTAATCGGGCCGGGTTCGGTGGAGCGACTTTTTCGGACTTCAATTACCTCCCCAGGTCATTTGAAGATCCCACACTTCGGCAACTCCAGCTTGAGTTCCTTCAACCCCGCGTCCGTCACCCGCGTGTTGTACAGAGAGAGATCGGTGAGGTTCTTGAGTCCGGCCAGCTCTTGCATTCCTAAGTCCGTCACCTTCGTATCGCTCAGCCAGAGTTTGGTGAGGTTCTTGAGTCCGGCCAGTTCCTTCATTCCTAAGTCCGTGACCTTCGTGCTGTCCAGAATGAGTACCGTGAGGTTCTTAAGCGCGGCCAGTTCCTTCAACCCCTCGTCCGTCACCTGCGTGTTGATCAGGCTGAGTGAGGAGAGGTTCTTGAGGCCGGCCAGCCTCTTCAACCCCACGTCGGTCACCTGCGTGTAGCTAAGGTTGAGTTTGGTGAGGTTCTTGAGTCTGGCCAGTTCCTTCAGCCCCGCGTCCGTCACCTGCGTGAAGCTCAGGTCGAGTATGGCGAGGTACTTGAGTCCGGCCAGTTCCTTCAACCCTGAGTCCGTCACTTTCGTTTCGCTCAGGTCGAGTCCGATGAGGTTCTTGAATCCGGCCAGTTCCATCAACCCCCCGTCCGTCACCTGCGTCTTGCCCAGGCTGAGTCCGTCGAGGTTCTTGAGTCCGGCCAACTCCTTCAGCCCCGCGTCCGTCACCTGCGTGCCGTACAGGTGGAGTGTGTTGAGGTTCTTGAGTCCCGCCAGTTCCTTCAACCCCGCGTCCGTCACCTGCGTATTGCGCAGGCTGAGTGAGGTGAGGTTCTTGAGTGCTGCCAGTTCCTTCAGCCCCGCGTCCGTCACCTGCGTGAAGCTCAGGCTGAGTTCAGTGAGGTTCTTGAGTCCGGCCAGTTCCTTCAACCCGCCGTCGGTTACCTTCGTGTCACCCAAGTCGAGTCCGATGAGATTCTTGAATCCGGCCAGACCCCTCAACCCCGCGTCCGTCACCTGCGTTTCGTACAAGCTCACATGAGTAACAGGTTTGCCGGGGAGCTTCTCATCGCGGGTAACGCTTCCCTTCAACCTCCTCACGAACTCGTATTGTGCCAAGACTTCCTCGCGTTGCTGTTCGGTGCTTTTTAATGCGATCGTCGGTGTCTGCGGATCACCTAGCTTTGCACGCCCCAATTGGCCAGCGACGACTCCAAGCAAGAGTCCCAACGCAAGAGTAAAAAGCCCTGTAATGACAAGCGAACCGCCCCGACCACGTTCCGGCTGATTCTTCTCAGCAGGGTTGCTCGGCACTCGTGAGTACAACTTCGGTGTGCGCGCTTTGCCCAGCAAATCGTCGTCCGTCAACAGATCATCAAGCGGAGTGCGCCGACTTTGTTTTGACGTTTCGGGCAGCGTCGGAACATTGCGAGGTTCGGGAATTATGTCACGGCCCAAAATGGGGGCAATCAAATCATCCAGCGGATCGCGCTGAGCGTCGTTGCTCGGCCCCTGCGTGCGATAGTCGTCTGGCATGATTCATCCCTTCCACACACTTCGGGAACGTCATGTTCCTCTCTCGCCACTTCCATCCCGAATCGGTCAACAGCCTATCCAATCGCTTGGCCAACGCAATTGTGGGGCGGACAACGGGGGCGGGTTCAGTTATTACGGTCCAGGTTGATTGCGGCAGCAAGCCGTCGTCGTCACTCCCCAAGATGAGTCGTCCTCATCCGCCGTGAGCGGTCTGAGCGTCATGCTCTGCGACGCGCAGCATTCCCAATTCGAGGGCGCTCTCAATCATCACGCGCACGTTGGAGCGGCAGTTGGCGAAGCGAACTTTCTGCA
The DNA here is from genome assembly GCA_945905295.1 of Planctomyces sp. SH-PL62. Lineage (GTDB taxonomy): Bacteria > Planctomycetota > Planctomycetia > Planctomycetales > Planctomycetaceae > SXKJ01. The sequence continues at coordinate 10,495 of CAMDPX010000227.1, forward strand.
AGACCGAAGAGCCGTGCTGACTGATCAAGTTCGCCAGCATCGCGTTGCAGAACGAACTGCTCATGTTCCGAACGCCCGCGAAGTCGAAATGGATTTGCTCGGCCGTTTCCACATACGGGTCAATGCGCTCAAACCGGAAGCGAGCGGCTTTTTCTCCGTCGGCACAGAACGAGCCAAACTCGTCGAACAAGGTGATGCTGAGGTTCATTGGAATAACTCGCTAAACCCATCGCGGGATTTGAGCAGCCCTGTCCGCGTCTTCGCATCGTTGAGCATTTTGCCGAAATTCGTCACCCGATTTACTTCGTCCTCGAATCCCTGCGCATGGATTGTAACGATGATGAATGACATCTTCCTTTGAGGCTCACCCACCGACATCGACGACTCGGAACGAGATTCGGCGGCCGAGTGCTTCGGCGTAGCGGTTGAGGGTGCTGATGGTTGGATTTTCGTGAGTGCCGTTTTCCAGTCGGCAGATCGCGGCGCGGTCGATGCCGGTGCGCTCGGCGACGTCGGCGAGGCTCAGGCCGGCGGCTTCGCGGAGTCCCTTCAGGCAGACAATCGCTTTTCGCAAATCCCAATACTCGGCCTGCGTGACCGGCTCCGAGTAGTCGCCACTGGCCAGCAGTTGTTTCAGGCTGGGCTTTTCGAGTTGGAACTTCGCCTGTTTGGCTCGCTCCGCGGCGGCTTGAGCGGCGGTCTGTTGGCGAGGCCGATGAATGCGAGTGCGACTGGTCATCGTTTTTTCCGTTTGCGGCTGGGTTGAGTTGGTTCCGGTGCGTCGTAGGCCGTGATCGGCCGCATGGTCAACGGATCGTCTTGAACGTGTTCCCACACGACGGCCAAGTATCGCCCCGTGGATGTGTACCCGAACGTGATCGGTTCCCCCGATGACCGGCTGATCGTCGTGACGCTGGCCCGGTCATACAACACGTCCTCGACTTCATCCATCGTGACGTCGTGATCTTGGATGTGTTGGACGTTGCCGTCGGGTTCGTCTTCCAAGTCCCAGACGATGTGGATGTCGTCCATGCGTTCTCTTTCAACTTGACCACCTGCGGACTGTTGTATTTTTCAACAACAACGACCGTTCGTCAATTCGAGTTCAGCTCACGTTGTGCGTTTCGGTTCTGCGTCGTCGCATCGTTGAGCATTCGGCCGAAATTCGTCAAGGATGCCAATGTGTGGTCACAAGCAATCCGCTCCGTTCGTCATGCCGCGTCCCTTTGATTCGGTCGTGATTTCAAGATCGACTCCAACGCTTCCACCCGCGCCGCCACGTCCCCCGCGTCGATCGCTCGCAACGCAATGCCGGCCAGAGAACCCACCCCCTTCGCCCGCTCGACCGAGCCCAGCGAAGCATCCTGCCGCACCGCCGCCACTTGTTCGTCGAGCAACGCCAACACGTCCGCCGCCGTCTGCAAACGAAACTCGACCGGCAACCGGGTTTGACCGGGAGTTTGACAACCGCGCGCCCGTTGCAGCCGCTTGTAGTCCCGTTGGTAGCTCCGATTTTTCTCAGGATCAGCGAACGGCATGACTCCCCCCGTGGCTCTTCTCCGGCGAGCCAGCTTGCTCGGCCATCAACCGCCGCACCGCGTCCGCCTTCTCAGCATCCGACAACGGCAGCGAAGCAATCATCGCCAGCGCGGCAGAGAACGAATCCCCCTTGATCGGCAGCGACTCCGCCCGACTCGAAACCGAGCCGCCGACCGCCTCGCCGTGTTCATTTTCCGGTGAGTTGGTGCAACCAGTGGTGCAACGGCGCGAATGACCGCCTGGTGATGAGCGTCAGAAAGGGGGCCAGTGTGAGCCCGGCCCGCCGAAACCGCTCGAACCGCCCACGCCACTCCGAAACCTTCCGCCCATCCGCTCGTCGCGACATGATGCCTCCAAGCTGAAAAGGTTGTGAATCAACAAACACGTCAACTTACTCGACGCGTCAAGATTGGTTCTGATGGGCGCTCACTTAAACTCGCGGCATTTCGCGAGAGTCATTATGGGCTCGGGGCCGACTGCAGAATCACTTCGGAACACCGTGATCCATGACGGCATCGGCTCGAAGGTACGGCTGCTTGGAAGCGACTCGCAATTCACCACAGCGCTATCTCATAATGACCAGTAGTGACCGGGACGGCATCAGCCCCTGATGAGTTTGGCGTTTGACCGGAGGGTTGATCCCGCATCGCTCGCATGTTTCGTTTCCGATGACTTCAACAACCAGTGCGAGATCGCCAGCAGAACAAGGCGAATGAAGGAGTTCCCCATGCTCTTCGAACGAATCTTTGCGCGGACCGTCGCACCGTTTGCCGGTCTGCCCGGACCAAAACCTCTCTTTCCAGTCGGCAACCTGCTGGACATTCTTTTCAAGGCCAAACGGCCTTGGGAGGTCATGGCCAAGTATGGCGAGCGCTACGGCGGTATGAGCGTCATGTGGATGTTCAACCAGCCGTCGATCATCCTGAACGATGCGCGGTTGATTACCGAAGTGCTTTGCACCCGGACGCAGGACTTCTATAAGGACGAGCCGTGTGGGGCACTCATTCCCGTACTGACTCGGTCCAGCCCGAACATCAATAACGGCGCCGAGTGGACGCGTACTCGAACGCAGAGCCCGATGACGCAGTCCTGGATCGGCGAATGGCGGCGAGCTCAGATGCCGGCGGTGAGAAGCGTCTTGCGAAGCTGGGCCGAACGCATGACATCAGTCACCGATCGCGAAGCCGTGCCGCTTCAGAACGAAGTGCAGCGGATCACGTTCGATTGCTTCTCCGTCGCGACGATGGGACGCGAACTCCCCGATGCCGCCTACCACGATTTCATGTCGCTGGCGACTCAAGGGAGCAAACGCATGTTGACTCCACGCCGGCCGAAACCGGAACTCAATGCCAAAGGACAGGAGACTCGCAAACGGTTCTTGAAAGTTTTGCGAGAACGGCATGACACCGTTGCTGCGAATCCGAATCCAGCCGGCTTCGATCTGCTGTCGATGGCGATGCGTCAGCACACACCACTGCCGCCGGACGAGTTGTCGGCCGAGATGGGCAACGTGTTTTACGGTGGCTGCTTTTCGGTCCCCAGCACGATCGTGTCCGCGCTGTATCTGCTGACTCAACATCCCGAAGAATCCAAGAAGCTGTCGGCAGCCGTTCGCCAACTGGATGACGATTGCGATCTGGAATCGTTGATTGAGTGCAAGCCGCTGGATTATGCGCTGCGTGAAGCAATGCGACTGTTGCCAGCGGTGCCGATGTTTGGCCGGCGCGTGCTTCCGACCGCCGCCACGGAGCTCGGTGGTTGTTTGCTGCCGCCGAACACCAGCATCTGGATTGTGAATTGGCTGCTGCAACGGTCGGCTCCGCATTGGGATCGTCCGCTGGAATTCCTTCCCGATCGCTGGGGCGGAGGCGTTGCGGAAGCGAACCCGTTGGGGAGCGACTACTTCTTCCCCGAAGGACGCGGTCCGCGCATCTGTCTGGGAGCGGAGTATTCGATCTTTTACATGAAGCTGGTTCTGGCCACGCTGCTCCGTGACTGGGACATCGAGTGCGGGCGAGGGCAGTCTTATGACGCAGGCCAGGACTTCTTCTTCGGAGTGCGCATGCCATTCGGCCTGCGAGCTCGGATTCGCCGCCGGATGTAGCACGGGCGAGTGAGCGCGAGCCGGGGTCAGGTCTTCAAATTTAAAAATT
>CAMDPX010000228.1 GCA_945905295.1 Planctomyces sp. SH-PL62
CCCCGGTTCTATGCCGCGTACACCGGGGGGCTGACGCCGCCCCGCTCGCCGGTCTCTCGTGATTTAGGGCGAGGGTGTGGCTGCGATCTCGACGAGTGTGCGGACGAAGCAGCCGGTTGCGCCTCCTTCGCGGTGACCTTTGTTGGCGGAGGCGAAGGCGGGGCCGGCAATGTCGAGATGGACCCAGGGTTTGCCGGCCACAAATTTTTCCAGGAACTTCGCGGCGGTGATCGCTCCGCCCCAGCGGCCGCCGACGTTCTTGCAGTCGGCGACGTCGCTCTTCAGCAGTTCGTTGTAGGCATCGAACATCGGCAGTTGCCACAAATCTTCGCCGGCCGCTTTCGCACCGGCGAGCACCGCATCGCACCACGGCTGGTTGTTGGAGAACGCTCCGGCGACGTCTTCACCCAGCGCGACGACACACGCACCGGTCAGCGTAGCGAGGTCGATGAGCCGGTCGGCTCCGTGATCGGCGGCGTAGCTGAGGACATCGTTGATGACCAGCCGGCCTTCGGCATCGGTGTTGTGAACCTCGATGGTCACGCCGTTGCGCGCGGTCAGCACGTCCCCCAGCTTGTAGGCTTGGGCACCGAGCATGTTCTCGACGAGGCCCGCATAACCGATGACGTTGACCGGCAGCTTAAGCCGCGCGATGGCGGTCATTGCGCCGAGCACAGTGGCGGCTCCGGCCATGTCACACTTCATGGTCAACATGCCGTCGGTCGGCTTGATCGACAGGCCGCCGCTGTCGAACGTGACTCCCTTGCCGACGTAAGCCAGCGTCGGCGAGTTCGCTGCTCCGCCGCGATGTTCGAGAATGACCATGCGGGCCGGGCGATCGCTCCCCTTCGCGACTGCCAGCAGCGAGTCGAAGTGTTCGGCGGCGAGTTGTTTCTCGTCGAAGACTCGGCACGTCAGTCCGCACTTCGCGGCCTCGGCCTGGGCGCGAGCGGCAAAGGTTTCGGGATAGATGTCGTCGGGAGTCCGATTGACCAACTCGCGCGTCAGATTGATGGCCTCGCCGAGGATGCGGCCACGATCGCTGGCGGCAGTGGCGGCGGCAACATCGCTGCCGGGAGGCAACACGATCTGTGCGGCCGCGAATGGAAACCGTGATCGCTCGGCTTTGTATAAGTCTTGTCCGTGCGAGCCGACAACCAATGCGCTGGCGACAATCTCGACCGCTCGGTCTCGCGACAACGGACCAAGTTGCTCCGGCACGCACACAGCGATGCGGACATCGGCTTTGGACGACACCTGGCGTGCAGCCGTCATCGCCGCTTTGTCCCAGCGCGCGACCGAAAGTTCCGCCGGCGAACCGAGCCCGACTAACAACAGCCGCCGTGATTTGAGCGTTGGCGTGTCGGGAACGATCAGCAACTCCGCCAGCTTGCCGGTGAGATCACCGGCCTCACGCAGCCGGCTGAGTTGTTCCAGCACCGCATCGTCCAACGCGACGAGCTCATTGGGCCATTCGCCCCCTTCAGGGACACCGACGACCAGCCAGTCTGCTTCGACTTCGCGCGCTGATGCACTGACAATTTTTAGATCCATGATGACTCCGGGTGTGGAATTGGTGGACTGCCTATCGCAATCAAGAATAAGACAGGCGAGCGGGGCGGCGTCAGCCCCCCGGTGCATTCGATCGCACTACCGGGGGGCTGACGCCGCCCCGCTCGCCTGAGCGAAACGAAAATGACCGAGCGAGACGTAGCCTGTCGCGTCCCGTCGGTCATTTCAAGCTTGTGCCGCGGCGCTTGAGGTCAGCGTTTCACGTCGCGAATCATTCGCACGACTTCGTAGACCGGCTTGCCCAGCCGGTCGGCTTGCTGCGTATCGAACTGGCCCTCGACACGCACCGTCTCGCCGCTGCGGAGATACTTGAAGTGCGCGGTGTTCTTCAGCGTCACTTCGCCGCCGTATTGATCGTTGTCATCGGGATTCTGGCTGTAGGTCAGATGCCAGACTTGCAGCTTGGGATTGAACTCGATGACCCCTTTGAGCCACGAGTAGCCTTCGGCGTCGTAGCCGAATTGGTCTTTGACCGCGCTGGCCGGCAGAACGGTGTTCGCGCGGACTTGCGTGTTGAAGTTGGCCGATCGCACGTTCGATGTCGGCGAATCGGATTCGTCGTCAGCGAGCGACATCTCCGGTTCCGCAAGTTCCGGTTCGCTGTCGAATTCTTCTTCATTGAGTGGTCGCGGTCGCGTGCGTTGGCTCGTTCGGATACCACGGCGTTCGATTGAGGCGTCTTCGTCGAAGCCAGTGGGATCGACGACGGGCACCGGATTTTTCTTGAGATCGTTCGGCGTGGGAACGGTCTTGCCCGAGTCCAAATCGTCATCGTCACCAAACGAGGTCGGAGCCGCTTTGCGCGCGGGCTCGGGAGCGGACAACGTGTTTGAAGCAGCGGGTGTCGCGGGAACCCAAGCCGCTCCAGAGGGCGTTTGGACCATCCCATAGGGTTGCGAAACCATCGCCGTGTGCGGCGGTGCGTACGCTCCTTGATGACCATACGGGCCAGGGCTGAAGCAGCCTGTCACGAACAAACACACCAACCCCGACAGACCCAACCGGCGATCTTTGCGCATAATGTTCCCCCTCCCTGGGAAGTAGTCGGGCGGAGTGGTAGAGGCTTTTCCGCAAACGTGTCCAGACCGATTCCGGGCAACGCGCGCGAGCCGGGGTCAGGTTTTCATATTTCATTTTTTGCCTCGCGATCCACCCATGACTTTCTTCTCACACCGCCATTCCAAACCACATCACACCCCATTCGCGGTGCCAAAAATGAAATTTGAAGACCTGCCCCCTGATCGGTTGGGATCGTCTGCCCGGAGATTCGGCCAGATCGTGGAACGAATTGCAATTTCACGGTGGTTGGGCTTTTCAAACGGAGGCGGACGGGGTCAAGTGTTGTCGCTTGTGCCGGCTGGTCGCTGGCCGATTCCGTTGTCGAAAGTCGCTGGCCGTGTCTGATTCGCTTGCCACTGATCCGCATCGTTCCGCCTCTTCGTCCGCGTCGCTCAGCGATCGTGTGAAGTCGCTGCAGCTTCCGCAGGGCTCGGCCAGCCGGCACGCGGCGTCGGAAGTCGTGGCTTGGTTGTTGTGCGTCGCGCTGACCGCATTCGGCGGTTGGCTGGCGTACGAAAAATGGAATCCGCCGCCGTCGGACTCGTTGCTGGAGGCCAAGCCGGGATCGCCTGCGAATGCCGCGGAAGCGAACTCTGGCGAGAACACATCAGCCGCGTCCGCGAAGCCGGCGGACAATAAGAAGGATGGACTCGTCCACACCGACAGCGGCTACATCATTCCGGCGCATCAGATCCTGGTCAGCCCGAAGGTCTCCGGCATGATCATGACTTTGAATGTTGAAGAAGGACTGCGCGTCAAAAAGGGCGATGTGCTCGCCGAGCTGGAGTCGGTGGACTACGACGCCGACGTGCGACGCTCGCAAGCGACGTTGCAGTTGTCTCGGAAGCGGCTGGAAGAACTCGAACGGGGAACTCGGCCGGAAGAGATCAAGCAGGCGGAAGCGGAACTTGCGGAGACGCAGGCGAACTTGGATGACCTCGAACGGACCTACAAACGGAACAAAGACCTGTTCGCAAAGAAGGGGGCGACCGAGCAAGAGTTGCTCACATCGGAGGCGAACCTCTTCGCGATGCAGCGGCGCTTGAGCAAGCTGAACTCGATGCTGGCGCTGCTTCGCGAAGGTCCACGCATCGAGCGAATCGAGCAGGCGAAGGCGGAAGTGCAACAAGCGGAGGCCGACGTCTCGAAGGCGCAATGGCGGCAGAGCAATTGCACGATCCGAGCGCCGATCAGCGGCACGATCCTGAAGAAGAACGCCGAAGAAGGGAACATCGTCAACTCGGTCGCGTTCAACGGTTCGTTCAGCTTGTGCGACATGGCGGATCTCTCGGATTTGGAAGTCGATCTGTCGGTGCAGGAGTCAAACATCTCGAAAGTCTTCAAAGGCCAACGCTGCAAAGTGCAGCCGGAAGCGTTCAAGGACCGCAGCTATGACGCCTATGTGCATCGCTTGATGCCGATCGCCGATCGCTCGAAGGGAGCGGTCCCCGTGCGCGTGAAGGTCCGCGTGCCGGCCGATGAAGAGGGCGTGTTTCTCAAGCCGGAGATGCGCGTGACCGTGTGGTTCTACGGCGATGAGAAGCTGGCGGAGTAATTTGGAGTGCGGCGATTCATCGCCGCTTTCCTTTGCGGCTGAGCTGCTTTTCGTCATTCTTCGCCGCCTCGTGCAGAGGCCATGCAAAGCGGCTGCGCCGCAATCCAAGGCGGTGCTGACACACCGCACTCCAAAGTAGGGATCACGATGTCTGCGGAAATCTGTGTGAAGGTCGATCATGTGTCGAAGTCGTTTCGTCGCGGGAGCGAGTCGATCGAAGTGCTCAGTGGGTTGTCGTTGCAGGTGCCTCGCGGCGAATACCTGGGGCTGATGGGGCCGAGCGGTTCGGGGAAGACGACGCTGCTGAATCTCATCGCTGGGTTGGATCAGCCGACCGCCGGATCGGTGTGGGTCGGCGATACGGAAATCTCGCATCTGAGCGAGAGCCAGTTGGCGGCGTGGCGGACGCGGAGCCTTGGCTTCGTGTTTCAGTTTTATCACTTGCTGCCAGTCCTCTCGGCCTACGCGAACGTGGAGCTGCCGTTGTTGCTGCTGCCGTTGACGGCGGCTCAACGGAAGCAACAAGTGCTGACGGCGCTGGACATCGTTGGCTTGTCCGATCGTTTGCATCACCGGCCGGGTCAGTTGTCCGGCGGGCAATGTCAGCGAGTCGGTATCGCTCGCGCGATTGTGACCGACCCCGCATTGATCGTGGCGGACGAGCCGACGGGTGATCTCGATGCGAAGTCCGCTGAAGAGATCTTGAATCTGCTGTGCGAACTGCGGACACAACTCAAGAAGACGATCGTGATGGTCACGCACGATCCACGCGCGGCGGCTCGCGCGGATCGGATACTGCATTTGGAAAAAGGGAAGTTGGTTGAACAAGTTGAGAAATGAAAATGATTCGTCAGGAAAATTGGTGTCAGGAAGATGATTTCGGCGCAATTTGTTTTCCTGACAACAATCTTCCTGACCATCTGCGGGTGAAGGGAACTCCATGAAATTTCTGCGGCTCATTTATCAGAATCTTTGGCGGAACAAACTGCGGTCGTCGCTGACAGCGCTGGGGACGATGGTGTTGGTGTTTGTTGTGACGCTGGTCTGGTCGATTCTCGGCTTCCTGGCGAACGCGACGACTGAGAAGCCGGCGAACATCAAAGCGATCGTCTCCGAACGCTGGCGCATTCCCAGCATGATGCCGTATGCCTATTCCACGTCGCTCAAGGAGGGAGCCGCGACTGAGCCGGAGCACATCAAGCCGTCGGACAACATGACCTGGACTTTCTATGGCGGGTCGCTCGATCCGAAGAAGCGGACGTTCGAGAACATCGTCTTCGCGTTCTGTCTCGAACCGAAGAAGCTGCTGACGATGATGGACGGGTTCGACGATTTGCCGGCGGACTCGGCGGATCGCAAGACGCTGGAGGCGGGCGTTGCCAAGTTGGAGCAGAACCGGCAAGGCATCTTGCTGGGTCGCGATCGGATGGAGCGACTGAAGAAGAAGATCGGCGACCGGTTCATCATTCACAGCTTCAACTACAAAGAGATCGACCTCGAAGTCGAGGTGGTCGGAACTCTGCCGGCTCGGAGGTACGACCAGAGCGCGGCCATGAATATCGACTACTTTCTCAGCGCGATCGACGCCTACAAGCAAAAGCACAATGGCCAGGCGCATGCGATGGCCAACAAGACGATGAATCTTGTGTGGCTGCGCGTGCCGGACACGCAGTCGTTTACTCAGGTCGCAGCGCAGATTCAGGAGTCGCCGCAGTTCTCGTTGCCGGCGGTGAAAGTGCAAACGTCGTCGTCGGGGATATCGACGTTTCTGGAGGCGTATCGCGACCTGCTGTGGGGCATGCGCTGGCTGTTGGCTCCGGCGATTCTGGTGACGCTCGCCGTCGTCATCGCCAACGCAATCAGCATCAGCGTGCGCGAACGGCAGACGGAGTTCGCGGTGCTGAAGGTGCTCGGCTTCCGGCCGGGACAGATTCTGGTGCTGGTGCTGGGGGAGGCGCTGCTGATTGGCATCGCATCGGGAGTCGTCAGCGCGGGAGGAACATGGCTGGTGGTCAATCAAGTGGCGGGAGGCATCCCGTTTCCGATCGCGTTCTTTCCGAAGTTCATGATTCCCGTGGATGCCTGGTGGTGGGGCTTGGCAGTCGGAGGCGGGACCGCGTTCCTGGGAAGTTTCATTCCCGCGTGGACCGCCTGCCGCGTGAAGGTATCCGAAGTGTTTGCTCGCGTGGGATGATCTCACTGGTCAGGGCAAGCGATGTGGCGACCTGCCAAGGGGCGTTGAGCACCATGACGAAAATGCAGAACCACAACGCGGTCATCCACGATCGTGAAAAGAATCCGATAGACACCATGAAACGTCTGACGCACTTGAAAGTCCACGCGACCGTTCTCTGGAGCCAAACCGCAGCCTTCGGGAAAGAGATGCAGATGCTCGAAGATGTCAGACAGTTGTTGTCGCCAGCGATTCGCGTTGATCGGAGAATCGGCGTGGATATGGCGGAAGACCGCTTCGATCTCTTCTTCGGCAGTGGGAGCGATTTCAACTCGGTACGGCATACTTGCGGCTCAACTCGTCGAGGAATTCGCTCGCGAGACGGGTTCGTCCCGCACGAACATCAGACATCGCTCGCTGCAATGCAGCGACCGATTCGTCCAAGTCCGTGTCGTCGGCCACGCCGCTCAATTCGCGATACAGGTCGTCGGACATCACGACATACGACCGTTCTTCACCGGCAATGCGCAACGGCCCTCCCTGTTGAGCGGAAACTGCATTTTCCAATTCCTGAGTCATCTTGAGCATGATGGCGGCAGTCTATCGGTCGTGTGAGTGGCAGTGAACTCAAAAGTCATCGGAAGCCAAAAGAGGCAGCGGCATGTGGGAAATCATCATCGCGTTGGTTGTGTTGCTGGTGTTGCTGGTCGGAGGCTACTTCACCGGCCTGCTGACGCTGGCGTTCACGAATCCGGCGATTGGGTTCGGCGGAGCAGCCGCATTGATCGTGGTCTTGATCGTCCTGAGCAAAGTGCCGCTGAGCTATAACTTTCAAAACTTGCTGGTGCGTTGGCGGACAACGTTGCTGACGGGGTTGGCCTTCACGCTCGTGCTGTCGCTGCTGACGGTGATGCTGGCGTTCGTCAAAGGGATGTATGTGCTGACGCAATCGAGCGGTCAGCCGCGCAACGTGCTGGTGCTCGCGGAAGGCTCGACGGATGAGGGCTTCAGTAATCTTGGCTTCGCGAATGTTGGCGACATCGAGGCTCAAGAAGCGGTGGCGAAGGACGGGCAGCAGCCGCTGCTCAGTCGCGAGACCTACATCATTGTGAATCAGCCGGTCGAGGCTTCGGTGAAGGGTCGGCCGGAGCGACGCTTCTTGCAGATGCGGGGCGTCGATGATTCGCAGTTGACTGGCCGAGTGCATGGGCTGCCCTTGTATCCGGGCGGAAGCTGGTTGTCGGACGCGGGAGCTCGTGAGTTGCCGCCGCAAGGAGACTCGAAGGTGCCGATCAACGCTTATGAAGTGGTCGTCGGCGAAGGGATCGCTCGCGAGTTGGGCAAAGATCGGCCGGAGGCAATGTCGAAACCGCAACTCAAGCGGATGGACGTCGGCGATACGTTCAACGTCAACGGCCGCGTGTGGGTGATCGTCGGCGTGTTGAAGTCGGAAGGGAGCACGTTCGATTCGGAAGTTTGGGCCAAGCGTTCGATCGTCGGCCCGATGTTCGGCAGCGAGTCGTATTCGACGCTCGTGCTGCAAGCGTCGAAGGATTTCCACCGCAATGAGCGGGCGGCGTACAAAGCAGAACGGCTGGCGAAGATCGCCGAGGCGACGGCCAAAGCCGAAGACATCAAGAAGCGTGCGGCGGCGGCGAAGGCCGCCGGCAAAGAATTCACTGAGGACGCCGATCCGATTCCGACTTGGACCGAACCGAAATCCGACGACCATTGGGACGCGGAGATGGTCAAGGCGTACTTCAACAACGACTACAAGAAGTCGTCGGTCAACGCGATCGTCGAGACCGATTACTTCGAGAGCTTGAATCAGCTCAACTTGCAGTTTCTGTACGCGATCATCTTCGTGACGATCATCCTGTCGGTGGGCGGCGTCTTCGGTGTGATGAACACGATGTTCGCGGCGATCAGCCAGCGGATCAAAGACATCGGCGTGCTGCGTCTGCTCGGTTATCGACGCCGCTCGATCCTGATTTGCTTTCTGCTGGAGTCGGTGCTGATCGCGATGATCGGCGGCCTGATCGGTGTCGCTCTGGGGAGTCTCTCCGACGGCTGGACGGCGAGCAGCATCGTCGGCAGCGGACAAGGTGGCGGGAAGTTTGTCGTTCTGCGATTGACGGTTGATGCGCAAGTGTTGGCTGTCGGTTGTTTGCTGAGTTTGATGCTCGGATTTGTCGGTGGGTTGATTCCGTCTTTGAGCGCGATGCGGCTGTCGGCGCTGGAGGCGCTGCGCTAAAAACGGTATCACGGCTTTCGGCCATCGGCTTTCGGCGGTCAGCCAGCGTGGCACATTCGACAGGGTCGGTTCACGCGGTTGAATAGCCATGCTCCGCACGTTCGCTGTGTGTGTGACGGAACGAGCAATCGGTGCCGGTCGAGCATCCGCTGTGCGTCGCACGCTGCGCGGGATGTCTCTCAGATGCGGTCGTTGTCACGCGAACAAGCGGCTCTTTCCGATTCGCGCCGCCGATATCTCGCTGTGAATTCTCGGAATCAATTTGCCGATCCTCGAAGCTTTGTTTGCAGCGTCCGCCGCCCCAAGGCGTATCGCTCGCAGGAGTGGTGCGAGATGAAATCTCCGTTCGTTCGATTCAGCCGCTGTGTTCGTTCCCCGTTGTCGCTCGCGACCGTTGGCCTTTGCACGCTGTGGGGCTGTCGGCATCTGCCGAACTCCCGCCACACGACCGAATACATGCAGCCGGCCTACGCGCCGAACGCTCCAGTCGTCAGGAGCTACGAAGAGCCGGCGGTCGCCGACAATGCGCCCCCATCGTTTCACTCTCGGAAGGGGACACCTACCTGCCGTTGCCGAACGATCCGGTTGTGCCAGCTCAGCCAGTCGCGAAGGCCGAGGAACCCCAAGCCGAACCCATGCCAACCGCCGTCGCGGAGACATCCCCAAAGGAACTGCCGACGGAAGAACTTCCCTCCGAAGAACCGGTCGTGATTCCGAAACTCGGAGTTCCACCGGAGCCGGCTCCGAAGAAGGAATTGGGTCTCGATTTCGACGACGAGCCGCAGGCCACAGCGAAACCAAAAGCGGAACCGAAAGAGTTGTCGTTCGACGACGACGACACGCTGGTCGTGCAGGTCGATCCGGTGAAGCCCGCGCCGGAACCGGCCGCGGCAATGGAGAACGAAGTCTTCTCGGTGGATTCGTACTGCGATGGGCTGGTGTTCGACTCACAAGGCTTCGGGTATGTGTCGCACAAGAATCGGATCGTGAGATTCTCGCCGACCGGTGAATCATCGGTTTGGGCGACGCTCACCAGTCCGAAAGGACATCGCATCGAACCGGAAGGGACGCATCTGGTCTGCGATGTCGAACGCCGCTCGGTGTTGCGTTTGTCGTTCGAGGGGAAGCTGGTCGGCGTGGCCGCGAAGGACTGCGACGGCACTCCGTTCCGTGCGCCGTACGACCTCTCGGTCGATCCGCGAGGCGGCTTCTATTTCACCGATCCGGGTTATGTGCAGATCAAGAACCCGATCGGCAAGCTGCACTATGTGGATCGTACCGGCAAGGTGTCGGTGGTCGCCGCGAAGATCGGCTATCCCACGGGAGTCGTTTACGATCCCGCCCATCAGCGCGTGCTCGTCGCGGAATCGCAGTTCAATCGCATTCTCGAATTCCGTCTCTCCGAACCGGGCAAGATCGAATCGCATGCGGTTCTGGTGCAACTGCCGATGTCGCCCGACACCGACTATCACCTCGCGAGCTTGTGTCTCGATGCGAGCGGCAATCTGTATGTGACTCAGCAACAGACGAAGACGGTCCACGTGTTCGATCTGCAAGGCCGCCCGGTCGGACGCTTCTCGACCGGTGCGGTCACTCCGAGTTCCGTCGCGCTGAGGTCGCCGAACTCCGATGAGTTGTTCTTCACGGGTGAAGCCGATGGTCGTGCTCGCCACGGCAAAGTGATGCGGCTGAATCTCGGCCAGTAGTTCCCTCGTAGCCGCCGTTCGCCAGAACGCGGGTGGTGAGCGAGTTGCCCGCACTCTGGCGAGTGCGGCTACATGCGGCGCGACCAATTCAATCGCTGCGATGGCTACAGCCGCAACGACCCGAAGTGTTCAACAGAGCCGCGCGATTTTGCGGGTGCCCGGAAAGCTGTGGCGCATGTGTCGAGAAAGCCGGGGGTATACTTCGCCGCCGTCCGGAGTGCGTCCCGCCAGCTTTGTTTTCACGCGATTGAGCGTTCGCCACAGTCACTGTTGCATCGCGCCGCGGACGACACGCTCCTGAGATTGGCGACGTTGTCACGCTTTGGAAACAAGCTCGGAGCAGGCGGTGTATCAATTCAGTAGGCTCGAGAACGGCATTCGCATCGTCACGGAACATCTTCCGTGCTCGCGAAGCGTGTCTCTGGGCGTGCTGGTTGACGCGGGACCGCAGGACGATCCGGTCGGCTTGAGCGGCTTGGCTCACCTCTCGGAGCACGCACTCTTTCAAGGGACCAGCGGGCGGAGCGCGTTTGAAATCGCACGCTTGATGGACGTGGCCGGCGGAGCGATGGGAGCCTTTACGGCTCGCGATTACACCTGCTTCTACGCGAACGTGCTGGACGAGTACCTGACCTACGCGACCGAGTTATTCGGCGACATGCTGCTGAACTCGATCTTCCCGGACGAGAACATCGAGCGTGAGAAGCAAGCCGTGCTACGCGAGGTCGGACTGAGCCACGACACGCCGACCGAGCATGTGCATCAGCAACTCAAGCGATTGATCTGGCCTCATCACGCGCTAGGGAGCGCAGTGGCTGGCAACGCCAACGCGATCGAGCGGATCACGAGCGATGACGTGAGTGCGTTCGTACGGCGGCATTACACACCCGACCGCATCATCATCGCCGCCGCCGGCAACGTCGAACACGACGCGCTCGCCGATCAGATTCGGGACGGCTTCTGGCGATTGGACGGCGAGCGTCCGTCGCGCCGTCCCGCGCGTTGCCGGTTTCATTCCGGTGTCGCGCTCCACGAGTCGCCGGTGTCTCAGGCGTACTTCGCGATCGGCCTCGAAGTCCCGGCGTATTGCGCGGCGGAACGCTATCGGTTGTTCCTGCTCAACTCGGTGCTCGGCGGTGGCCTGAGTTCGCGGCTGTTCCGCAAGCTGCGCGAAGAGCGCGGATTGGTTTACGGCATCTCTTCCGAATTGCACGCCTATCGCGACGCCGGCGTGTTGGTCATCGAAGGGAGCGCGGCACCGGAACATCTCTCTTCGGTTGTCGCGCTCACAATCATGGAGTTGCAACAGCTCGCGACGTTCGAGACGGAGATCGACGAAGAAGAATTGTGGACCGCGAAGATGCAGGTGCGCAGCCAGCATCTGCTCTCGGCAGAGAACGCTCACACGCGAATGAGCCGCCTGGCGACGCAAGAGCTGTACTTCGGCCGGCATCTGCCGGAAGCGGAGATCCTCGCGGAGATCGAGCAGATCACCGCCGAAGACTTGTGGCAAACCTGCCGCCTGCAATTGCTGCCGGCGGTCAGTCAATTGGCGCTGTCGGTCGTCGGACCGGAAGCGGCCGAGTGGTATTCCCAGGAATCGTTCGAGGACTTGTTGGGCGAGTTCTCGCTGTGTGCCGCGTAAGTTCGGATTTGAGATTTGGAATTTGAGATTTGGTGACGACATGGCTGTTCCTGAGAACGTCAAAAAGATGTGGATCGAGATCCAACGGAAGTACGACTTCCCGGTCAATGCGATCGGCGTGCGGATCAATCAAAAAGATTCCGCCACGCTGAAGGTGTGGAAGGAAGAAGGCATCGATCAGTTTCAGAAGAAATGAGCGCGACGGGGTCGGGAGTCTTTTTCAGGTCGGCGATGGCAGCCTTGAATCATCGAGGGTTGCTGGCCGCCGACCTGAAAAAGACTCCCGACCCCCTCTCGATGAGAGGGATAACTCATGCTGACTCAAGACAGCGATTCTTCGGCGGGTGAATTGGCATTGCGGCGCGGAGTCTCGGCGGCGCGTGCGGGATTGCACTCCGTCGCAGCGGCGAGCTTTGAACGCGCGGCCGAATACTTGCCGGATGATCCGAACGTGTGGCTGTGGCTGGCTTGGACGGCGAACTCGCCCGACAACACGCTCCACTGCTTGGAACGCGTGTTGGAATTGTCCCCGGGACATGCCGCCGCAAGCGCGGGACTGATCTGGGTGCAAGCGCTGGCGACTTCATCTCCGGCACCGGTTGCGGTCGTGACGGCTTCACCAGTTGTCGAGACCCCGGAACCAATCGCCGCTGCCGCTCCCGTAGAGATCGTGGCGGAAGTGCCTGTGGTTGAAGTCGAATCGGCCCCGGCCGTCGCTCCTGCCGCCGAACCGCCAACGGTTTTGGAATCGGAACTGGAACCGGAACCGCAGCCAGCTCTTGAAGTGGTCGCTGAAGCGGTTCCTGAAACGGTCGACGAATGGCATCACGAACCAGCGCCCGACGAACCAGTGCCAGTCGAACCCGCTCGCCGTCGTTGGAGCGAGCTCGTCCATCGTGCCCCGGAATTGCGGATGGGGACGATCTCATCGGCGGAGCTTGTGCCACCTCCGCTCCCGACCACTCCGCCACCCCTGCCGTACTTCAGCGCGACGGTGAAAGCCGACCCCGAAGTCGCCGTGCAAACGCAATTCAACGAAGTCCCCGCGAGCCACGAATCAGAAACGATTGCGGATGTCGAAGCATTGGCGACCTCGTTCAGCCCACCGACGGAAGTCGCGTCATCGGATGGCCGGCCGCTGGTGATGGTGGTCGACGATAGTCCAACGGTGCGCAAGCTCGTGTCGCTCACTTTGGAGCGGCGCGGTTATCGAGTCATCTCCGCATTCGATGGCGTGGCCGCGATCAAAGAACTCGGAACGTGCCGGCCCGACCTGATCCTGCTGGACATCAACATGCCGAGGCTGGATGGCTATCGGCTGTGCAAGCTCATCAAGAAGCACGAAGCGACGCAGAGCATTCCGGTGGTCATGCTCTCGGGCAAGGACGGGATGTTCGACAAGCTGCGCGGCCGGCTGGTCGGCTGTTCGGATTACATTACGAAACCGTTTGAAGCGGATGCCCTGACTCACAAAGTTGCTAAGTATTTGGCCGTCGCCACCAGTTCGTTGTAGCCGCACTCGCTGTAGCCGCACTCGCCAGAGTGCGGGTGTCCCGGCAGATCCCCTTGGCCCCGCGTTCTGGCGAACGCGGCTACGTCGCACCATGAATTCCCACGAAGCACTCCCTGCCGCGGTTGACGGGCGGTCCTCGGACGACGACCGGCTGGAGATGCTGTTGGTGCATCTCGTCGGCGGGCTTGAGCAGCAGATGACGGCGCTCGAACGGACCGATCACGTCAAACGCATGATCCGCATGATCGAGACCTCGCTGGAGATGCTGGTCACGATCCTCGACACGGGAATCGGGAACTTCGATGGCACCTTCTTCGCCGACGAGTTGCCCTCCGTTTGGCGGCTGCGAGAACGAAGCAAAGTGGTGCTCGATGTGCTCGACCGCGAGTCGTGGACCAGCCTGTTCAGCCTCAGCCCGAAAGCGAAGACCGCGACGCTGACCATGCACCGCAATTTGGGAAAGAACTTCGCCGCCTCGTTCCGCGACCTGCTCGCGCGGTTCGGCGAAGAGTTTCAGTCAACGCAACTCCGAGACGACTTCCGCGAAAGCTGCACGGCACTCGTGGAAGATTTCGCACAGAGATGGTGATCAACTTTGGGTAGCCGCGTTTCGCCAGAACGCGGGTCGCTCGCA
>CAMDPX010000229.1 GCA_945905295.1 Planctomyces sp. SH-PL62
AACCTCCGCCGCGGCCATCATGATGGCGGGCATGGGCTTCGCCAGCGGCAGTCTGCCGGGGCCGGTCACCGCGGACGATGAAGCGGGACAGACTCTGACCTACACGATCACGGGCAATACCAATTCGGCGCTGTTCGCGGCAGGTGCCGGTCAGCCAGCGATCAGTTCGGCCGGCGATCTGACCTTCACGTTGATCAACGGCGATGTCAACAGCGTTGCCAACGGGACGGCGATGATCTCGCTGAGGATCACGGACAACGGCCCAGCCCCGAATGCCAATGCCTTTGTCGATACGAGCTTCATCATCAACATCACGCCAATGAATGACGCGCCGGTGGCGGTCGCCGACCTGTATTTTGTTCCTCAGGGAGCGACCATTACGGTGTTGGCCGCAGGCGGAGTAATTGCCAATGACACGGATGTGGATTTGCCGCCGGACATACTCTCGGTCGTGGTACTCAGCCCGCCGACGCACTTCACATCGTTCACGCTGAATTCCAATGGGTCTTTCACCTACACGCACAATGGTGATACCGCCCTCTTTGACACGTTCACGTACACGCTCAGCGACGGCAACGGCGGCACGGCCACCGGAACGGTGACGATCCAAATCAACCAAACACCGTCGATCGATGCCGGCAGTCTCAATCGGTCCTTGAACGAGAACTCCGGCGCTGGCACCAATGTGGGAGCCGTACTGACAGCCACGGATATCGACGGGCCGATGTTGACGTGGGCCAAGACCAACACGTTGGGAACGGCGACCGGCAACGCGCTCTTTAATGTCAGCTCGACGGGGCAAATCACGGTCGCGACCGGAGCCGTCTTGGATTTCGAGACACAAAGCTCGTACACGGTCGAAGTGACGGTCAGCGACAACGCTCCGTTCGGGGCCGCGCTCTCAGACACGGAACTCATCACGATCACACTCAACGACTTGCCCGAGTTCATCGTGGTCAATGCCGCCAACCTGACGACGGCCGGTGCGACCAACGTCACAGTGGTGCGGATGGGCTCGCAGTTGCGCATTCTCAACACGGCCAACTCGATGGACATCGTGCCGTCGCACGCCTTCGTGAACGTGTTGGGTGTCACCGTGACCGGACAGGACAATGTAGGCAACACGCTGACCGCCGACTTCAGCGGCGGCAATCCGATTCCGGCCACGATGACCGGCTTGGTGTTTGACGGGGGCAGCGGGACCGGCAGCGACGCGTTGACTCTCACGGGCGGCTCGGTTGGCTCGGTCACGCACACCTTCACCAGTGCCAGTAGCGGTACTGTTGCGGTGGATGGCGCGACCATCACCTACTCCGGCCTGGAGCCGATCCTGGACGTGTTGACGGCGACCAACCGCACGTTCACGTTCGGCAACGGCAACGACGACATCACGCTCAACGACAGCGGCACAGCAGGACGTAGTGTCATCAGCACATCGCCGCTGACCAGCGAGTCGGTGACCTTCGCCAATCCGACCGGAACGTTGACGATCAATACGGATGCGACCGCCGGCGGTAATGACACGCTGCGGTTGCTGGGAACCGGTTCTGGCTTCGCGGCCACGACCTCCGTGTTTGGCTTCAGCGGCACCGACTCACTGATCGGGCGGACTTCCGCGGCCAATGATTTCGCCGTGACCACCACCAACAATGGCACGCTGACCAACGGAGCGGTCGTCACCAATTTCACGTCCTTCGAGAACCTGCAGGGGGGCTCGATCACCGACACGTTTACGCTGAGCAACGGCGTCGGTGTCAGCGGTACTCTTGCGGGACTGTTGGGCAACGACACGCTTAGTTATTTGGCGTACTTGACTCCCGTGAGCGTCAATCTGGCGACCGGGGCAGCCACGAACATCAACACCAACGTGATTGGGGGGGCCGGCGGCATCAGCGGCATTGAAACCCTTGTTGGCGGCGCGGGCACCGACACGTTGATCGGCACGAATAACATCACGACCTGGACCCTCTCGGCCAATGACGCTGGGACCGCCGGCAGCACGTCGTTTAGCAGCTTCGAGAATCTGAACGGTGGCACCGCCAATGACACGTTCAACATCGGGGCGTTTTTTGTTTCCGGGACAATCAACGGAGGTGCCAGCCCAGGCAGCGACTCGATTAGCTTCGCCGGCTACACGGGACCGGTGAGTGTGAACCTGGGAACGAACTCGGTCACCAGCACGGCCGGTCCGAGCGTCACGTTCGGTTTGACCGGGTTCGAGTCGATCACCGGCACCAGCCAGAACGACACGCTCACCGGTCACAATCTGCAAAACACCTGGAATCTGGGTGCGGGTAACACGGGCAACATCGTCAACACCAGTGGCACGACGTCATTCACCAGCTTCGAGACGCTCGCGGGCGGAATCACCACGGACAACTTCCTGATCGGCACAACTTCGACCATCCAGTCGATTGGCGGCGGCGCGGGCTTGGATACGTTGAACTGGTCTGCGTTCGCGTCGCAACGCACAGTCGTGCTGAGCACGGACACGGTCGATGGCTTCAGCGGGAGCGAAACAGCGTCTCTGTTGAGCTTCACTGGAATCAACGCGGTGATTGGATCAACGGCGGGGACCGATGCTCTGACCGGTTTGAGCGTCAATTCGAGGTGGGATTTGAACGTCAGCCCGCCGAACCGTTACACCGACCTGACCAACGGCCGCTTCTTGGACTTCACCTCTTTTGAGTCGCTTAACGCGGGGAACGGCGGCAACACGTTCTCGATCTTCGGGACGCAGACCTTCAATTTGATGGGGGGCACCGGTGACGACGTCTTCCTGTTCAACAATGGAGCGGTCTTGAACGGCACGGTCGATGGTGGGACTGGAATTGGCAGCGATACGATCAGCGTCACGTCGGCCGGTTTGTCACAGCTCATCACGCTGACCGCTCTGGCCTCGGGCACGACGGGATTCGATGGGAAGATCACGCCGTCCATCAACAGCGTCGCCCCCTCCACGTTCCTGGGGATCGAGACGATCGTCGGTGGCAACGGCTCTGACACGCTGCTCGGCCGGGATGTCGATGCCATGTGGACGGTCGCGGCCGTGGGGAGCTATTCCGAGACTTTGAGTGGCAGGACGCTGACGTTCTCCAAGATCGAAAATCTGAATGGCGGTAGCGGAGTCGACACCTACAGCATCAGCGGTACGCAGAACGCGAATCTCAACGGTGGCGTCGGCAATGACGTGTTCAACTTCATGGATGGAGCCGTCCTGAACGGTTCGCTGGTGGGTGGTGCGGGCATCGACACCGTCAACCTGGGCAACCTTGCAGACACCGTGGATTTGATCAAATTCAGCGGTATCGAATCGCTCAACGGTGGTGGCGGCAACGACACGTTGTTGGGGCTGTCCGCCGGAACGACGTTTAACATCAGGGGCATGGATTCGGGCAATGCCGGGGGGACACGTCTCCTGGAGACTGGCATCATCACCGGGGCCACAAACGCCAATCCGATTGTCATCACCTCCGCCAGCCACGGATTGCAGAACGGAGATCAAGTCATCATTTCTGGGGTGACGGGAAACACGAATGCGAACGGCACATTCACGATTTCCGGCGTGACGCAGAATACCTTTGTGTTGACCGGCCAGGCGGGTAATGGGGCTTATGTGTCGGGTGGTACGTGGGTGCGAGTCCTGATCGACTTCAATTCGTTCGAGAATCTGACAGGCTTGGGCGGCGGCGACACGTTTGCGTTCATCGACGGTGGCAGCTTGTCTGGAATGATCAATGGCGGTTCAGGAACGGACGCCTTGAACTTCGCCCTCATGACGACCGCACGCAGTGTCACGCTGGCCGATACGGGAACTGTGGACGGCTTCAGAGGCTCGGAAGCCGTTGGAGCGATCGCGGGCTTTGACAACATCAACAACATCGTCGGCAGTGCAACGCTTGGGGTCACGGACCAAATCACCGGACTGGATGTGGCCGGGAATGCGGTGGCGACGTGGACGATTGGAGCCACACAGACTTACTTCGCGAAAACCACTCAACTGACATTCTCCAACTTCGACTCGATGGTTGGCGGTTCCGGAATTGACTCGTTCACGATCACCGGAGTTCGTACCGGCACATTGAGTGGCGGCGGGGGTGCGGTGACCGGTAAGGACTCGTTCACGTTCTCGACCGGAGCCACGCTGATGGGCAGCATCGACGGCGGTGACGACATCGACACGCTTTCCTTCGCGGCCTACTCGACGGCGGTCTCTGTGGTGCTGAACGAGAATTTTCCCGCTGGCTTCGGCGGCACCGCGACGCCACTGGTGGGCGTTGGCAGCGCGTTCCACAACATCGACGCGCTGGTCGGTGGCTTGGCCAGCGATTCGCTGACGGGCCTCGCCGACAATGCTGCTTGGGAAGTGGACGGCACCAACCGCTACAGCAATCCGGGACCGGATATTGATGAGTCGCACAATCTCTCGTTCAGTTCGTTCGAGAACCTCAACGGCAGCACGCTTGGTGTGTTCGTTGATATCTTCCGAATGACTGGTGCTCCGCAAACGGTGAATCTCAACGGCAACGACGGTGACGACCAATTCATTGTGGTGGGGAACGGTGGCGTCAATGGGACGATCGACGGCGGATTGGGCATCGACACGTTTGACCTGTCTGCCAAAACCGGCAACCAAACGATCAACGTCAGCTCGCTGCTCAGCATTGAAAACCTGCTTGCCAATGCCGCGACCTCGAACACGCTGCTCGCACCGAATTCCGCCAACCTCTTCACGATCGACGGCACCAACAGCGGCCAAATCGTGACAACGACGACGACGATTGGATTCAGCGGCTTCCAGAACCTGCAAGGTGGCACCTCAACCGACGATTTCCAATTCCTGGATAACGGCGTGATCACCGGTTCGGTCAACGGTGGCAGTGGCACCGATAGCCTGACCTTTGCCGGTGCGTCGGTGTCGCAAGCGTTCGCGTTGACGGCGACTGGCAGCCTCGACGGGTTCAATGGGACGGTGGCAACTACGGTCGGCGCGACGACGGTTGGTAGCTTCACCAACATCAATACGTTGGTCGGCAGCACGGACGTCGAAGACTCGATTCTAGGACTGACCGCCGCCGCGACCTGGACGTCCAGCGGCGCGAGCGTGAATTACCTCGCAACGCGGACGATCAACCTGACAAACTTTGAAGTGTTGCTGGGCGGCGGCTTGGCGGACACGTTCACGATTTCCGGCACCACGGACATTCACAAGATCGACGGCGGA
The DNA here is from genome assembly GCA_945905295.1 of Planctomyces sp. SH-PL62. Classification (GTDB taxonomy): domain Bacteria; phylum Planctomycetota; class Planctomycetia; order Planctomycetales; family Planctomycetaceae; genus SXKJ01. The sequence continues at coordinate 5,225 of CAMDPX010000229.1, forward strand.
GCCGGCAATGACACGATCAACGCTGCGGCCGCGACATCGACCGCGATCTTCTTCGTGCTCAACGGCGGCAGCGGTGACGACACTATTCAGGGCAGTCTTGGCGATGACCAGGTCGACGGCGGCTCCAATTCGAGCGTCGGCGATGTGTTACAGCAGACGTCCAATGTGAATCAAACGCTGACCAATTCCACGTTGGCTCGACTGAGCCAGGATAGTGACGTGATCGCCGGCTTCGAGAGGGCGATTTTGACCGGTGGCAGCAGCGGGAACACGATCGATGCCAGCCTTGCGACGTTCAATGTGACGCTGCTCGGTCTCGGCGGCGATGATTTCCTGTTTGGCGGTTCGGGGAATGACTTCCTCGACGGTGGAGACAACAACGATTCGCTCAGCGGTGGAGCCGGTATCGACACGGTCGATGGTAACGCCGGTGATATGGACTCGATCTCCGGTGGGTTGGGCAACGACGATTTGCGAGGCGGTGCCGGACTCAACGATCGAGTCGTCGAGTCGGGTTTGAGTGGCACGGTGACACTGACCTCCGCCACGCTGATCAGTAATCTCGGTTCCGACAAGTTGACCGGCATCGAAGGGGCCTCGCTGACAGCCGGTTCGGGAAATGACACCCTCAATGCGTCAGGCTTTGGATTCAGTGCAACGCTGGTTGGCGGTGATGGCAACGACATCCTCACGGGTGGCATCGGCAACGATAATCTGCAAGGAGGGAACGGTAATGACGTGCTGGTTGGTGGCAGTGGCAACGACGCGATCGACGGCGGCAGTGACGCGGACATGGTGACCGGTGGCCTCGGCAACGATGTGCTCGCGGGTGGCACCGGTGTCTCAACAGGGACGGAAAACGACGTGCTGGTCGAGACCGCCAGTGGCACAATCACTCTGACCGCGAGCGGAATCAGCGGAGCGTTGGGGACCGATACCTACTCGGGCTTTGAAGGTGCGTCGCTCACCGGTGGTGTCGGCAACGATAGCCTCGACGCCAGTTCCGCGAGCATTTCGGTGACACTGACGGGCGGTGCGGGAAATGACACGCTCAAGGGGGGCAATGGCAACGATGTGCTCTTCGGTGGGGTAGGCATCGACGCGCTCACGGGCGGTGGTGGAACCGACAGCGTGTTCGAGAATGCCAACGTCAGTTACACGCTGAGCACGTCACTGCTCGTTGGCAACGGGAACGACACGCTGACGACGATCGAAAAAGTCTCAATCATCATCCCCACCACCGGCACGGGTGGCACGGCGATCGCGAATACGTTCACGATCAGCGGAACCATCGCTTTCACAGCGGGGGTCACTTTCGACGCAGGCTTAGGCACGGACGTCGTCGTGGCTACGGGGGCATACTCCAGCCTCATGCTGACCAATGCCTCGTTGATTGGTGTGGGCTCGGCGGTCACGCTGGTGAACTTCGAGCAAGCGAAGCTGACGACGAGCTTCGTCAGCGGGACAACCGGCGGCACGATCGACGCCAGTGGTGCCAGTTTGCCGACAACGCTGACGGGCGGTGCCGGAAACGACACACTCCTGGGCGGCTCGGTGAACGACTCGATCAACGGCGGGACTTCGACTTCGACAGTCAACGCTGGAAGTGGCAAGGACTCAATCGTTGGTGGAGCCGGCAACGACACACTCAATGGCGGCACTTACTCCGGCCCCACCTTGGTCGGTACGGCAGGGAGCGTCAGCAACCGCGACGACATCATCCGCGGTGGTGATGGCGACGACAGCATTCTGGGTCAGGGAGGTAATGACTTCCTCTTCGGTGATGCCGGATTCGACACAATTGACGGCGGAGCTGGCCATGATGTGATCGACACCGGCAGTGCGCCCAGCGCTGGGACGAGTGCCAAACGCGATTCGGTTCTCGGAGGCACCGGCAACGATGCGATCCGCGGTGGCAATGGCAACGATGTGCTCATCGGAGGAGATGGTAATGACACCATCTTGGGCGGAGCCGGAAACGACACGCTCAATGGAGATGCGGGCAATGACATGTTGCGAGGCGAAGATGGCAGCGACAACTTCAACGGTGGTCTTGGCAACGATATTTACGATCGAGTCACGAACCATGTCACCGGAACGGACACGCCCACCACGCCTCCCAGTGGCGACATCTTCGCGGTGTTCACGTTCAACTTCGACGATCTGCTGATCGGCCTTCCGTAACGGTCAACGATTCTTATCTCAACGCGCAGCCCGGCGGCCAATTGGTCGCCGGGCTTGTTCGTTTTTGAGGGGTTGGCTCGCTACATTCCGCCAGCGATGACTGTCCCCCATAACTCGATCTCGCGCGGCCACGGATGAATCAGGCGAGCGAGGCGGCGTCAGCCCTTCCGGCTCCTTGGCGAGCCTACCGGGGGCTGACGCCGCCCCGCTCGCCAAGGGCGTTTTACTTGTGGCCATTTCGAGAATCACAAGAATTTATTTGGCATGACTTCGTTGACCTACCAATCCGCCGGAGTGGACCTCGGCTTGTACAACCAGGCGATGGCCAAGCTGCCGGCGCTGATGAAACGCACGCACACACCGCGTGTGATCGAACTTGCCGACGGCTTCGCCGGACTGCTGCGTCTGGATGCGTCTCGATATACCGATCCGGTTCTCGCATCCGGCACTGATGGCGTCGGCACGAAGCTGAAGGTTGCGATCCACGCGAAGAAATTCGACACGGTCGGAATCGACTTGGTCGCGATGTGCGTCAACGACGTGCTCTGCGTTGGAGCCGAGCCGCTGTTCTTTCTCGATTACTTGGCACTCGGCAAAGACGACCCGGACTTGATTGCCACGCTAGTCGCGGGCGTCTCGGCAGGCTGTGTGGAAGGGCAATCGGCTCTGCTGGGGGGCGAGACGGCGATCATGCCGGACATGTACGCCGCTGGCGATTTCGACATGGCCGGCTTCAGTGTCGGCGTCGTCGATCGGCTGAAAATCATCGACGGCAAAGCGGTCTGCCCGGGCGACGTCGTGATCGGACTGGCCTCCACTGGCTTTCACTCCAACGGGTATAGCCTGGTTCGCAAAGTGGTCTTCGATCACGCCAAGCTGACTGTCGATGTACAAGTTGCCGAACTCGGCCGCACCGTCGGAGAGGCGTTGCTCGAACCGACTCGGATTTATGTCCGCCCGGTTCACGATGTTTTGAAAACTGCTCCTGCCGGTTCGATTCACGGTCTGTGCCATATCACCGGCGGCGGCTTGGAAGAGAACATCGAACGCATCCTGCCGGAGAACGTCCGCGTGCGGATAGACACGTCTGCGTGGCAGCGTCTGGCTCTGTTCGATTGGCTGCAAGAACTCGGCAACATCGACCGAGCGGAGATGTTCCGCGTCTTCAACATGGGCATCGGCTTCGCACTGATCGTCGCGCCGGAAGTTGTCGATGCGGTGCGTGAGCGACTCGCCACGTTTCCGTTCTCGTCGTGGATCATCGGCGAAGTCGTCGCCGGGATGCGCGGCGTCGAGTTGCACTGACGGGCGAACGTCTCATGCGTTACTACGTCCGAGTGTGGCTGATGTTCTTCCGCAACGCGCTCATTCGCGAGTTGACGTTCCGCGGCAACTTCGTCATCACGATCCTGACGCGGGCATTCTGGTTCGCCGCACAACTGACGCTCTTCGAAGTGATTTATCGAAACGTCAAAGACATTGGCGATTGGTCACGCCCTGAGTATTTCGCGTTTATGGCGACCGGGATGCTCATCAACGCCTTGGTCGAGGCGTTCTTCATGCCCAACTGCGCGAATTTCTCGGAGTTGATCCGAAGCGGCAATCTCGACTTCGCACTGCTCAAACCGATCGACACGCAGTTCCTGATCTCGCTCGAGAAGATGGACCTGGCGATGTTCAATCAGATTCTGCTGGCAGCCGCGCTGCTGGTCTACGCCTTGATCGGCTTGGGCCGGCCGATCGCAGCTTGGCAGGCGGGACTGTATGTGCTCTATCTCGGTGTCGGCGTGACGTTCTTCTATAGCCTGATGATTCTGCTCGCGAGCACAAGCATCTGGCTGGGACGCAACCAAGGACTCTACGACTTCTGGTTCTACATCACGATTTTCGCACGCTATCCACGCAGCATTTACAACGGAGTGAACGACGACGCTTTCGAGTTGGGAGAAATCCTCCAATTCACTTTCTCGTACCTGGTGCCGATCCTGCTGGTTGTTACCGTTCCGGCCGAACTGCTCGTCAAGCCGTTTGCCGGCTGGGAGTTTCCCATCATCGCATTGGCGTCTTCCGCCGCCGGCCTGATCGCGGCTCGCCTGGTCTTCAACTGGTCGCTCAAGAGCTACCGCAGCGCCAGTAGTTAGACTGACTGCGTAACGACGAGCGCTTGTAGTGCCCCCATTTATGGGGGCGTGCTAACGACCGTGACCCGATAAATCGGGTCACGACAAACGCGGCAACTCGACTTCGAAACAAGTTGTGCCGCTTTCGCGAAACCAACGCAGCGAACCGCCATGCGATTCGGCAATCTGTTTCGCTACGGCCAATCCCAAGCCGGTTCCTTCTGGCTTGTCGGTGACAAATGGTTCGAAAAGCTGAACCGCAATCACCTTCGACGGGCCGGGGCCGGAGTCGAGCACTCGCAGCCGCGCAAGGCTCGGCGCTGTTTCAAGCAATTCGACGCGCACCCACGCCGTGCCGTCAATGGATTCTCGCTGTGCGGCGGCATCGACACTGTTTAACAGCAGATTGACGAGCAGTTCTTGCAATTCCCCGCGGTCGCCCTGAACCGTGATCGGCGATAATGGTGGCGTCCAAAACACTTCGATCCCGACATGTCGGCCACGCGGTCGGATGAGTGACAAGACCTCTTCAACAAGCGGCGCCAGCGACACTTCAAGCTGCTCGGCGGGCCGGATCGCATCGTCACGCCTTGCGCCAAGCGTCAAAAAGCGTTGCAAGTACGACTCCATGAGGCCGAGTTGCCGCAACGCCATTTCTGTCGATTCCGCATGCTCGCCGAGCGGGCACTCGCGCGCGTGCCACTGCAATGCCATGCGTGCTCCCGTCAACCAGTTGCGAAGCTGGTGGGCCAAACCGGCCCCGAGCTGTCCCAACGTTTTGAGACGTTCGCTCCGGCGGACTTGTAGTTCGTATCGCGTCAGTTGTTCGACCATGCGGTTGATCGAAAGCGTGAGGTCTCGCAGTTCGTCGTTGCGAATGGGCAGCAGCATCGGTTGAAACTCGCCGCCAGCAATCCTCTCGCTCTGTTGGCTCAATCGAGCAATCGGTTGAGTGAAACGCCGTGACCACCAGGTCGTCAGCGCAATTGCAACGAGAGTGGTCACACCTCCGGCAATCAGCGGAGGCAAGATCGCTCCGCGCGTCGCCGTCCACCAACGATCCTCCGGGTAGAGTACCAACAACGATAACGGCCGAGTCGCTGCTCGACGCAGCGGAACCTTCGCGGTCAGAAAGCTGCGGCCCTGTATTTTTATGGTGGGATTGCTCGACAGATCCGCCAGCGGCCCGGCGTCGGGCACGGCTTTCAGTCGAGTATGCCCTTCGGAATCGAGCGACAATGTCGCCGCTTGCACTCGCTGTTGAGCGTCCCAAACGACGAACTCGGCCCCCGACAGCCCCGCCAGTTTTTGCAACACGGTCTCTTGCAGTGGAAAGTTCGCGTCCGACAACGTCGCGACCACTCGAGCCAGCCGGTCATATTCTTCACGTTTGGCCCAGCGGCTTCCGACCCATGCGCTCACGCCGCTCGAAAGTAAACTGGCCAGCAACACGACCAGCAACATCGGAACCAGCAGTTGTCGTTGAATGGGCCAGCGCATCAGAGAAATTCGGCGTTTGGAATGCGGCGTTTGGAATGACGGCACGCAGTAGACCGACGCGACGGTCGTTTGTCATCGGTTGCCCTGTATCGCGAACCTCTCTCCAACAACCGACCTTGGAAATCTCCGCCTGACAAACCGCTCGCGACAGACCACAATGCCGCCGCATTCATCCGCAAGGAGATTTCGATGGCTGGATTGCTTCCTCGCAAACGAACGGTGATCGGTGGCACTTTGGCGGTCGGATTGGTCGCCGGAATTTGGCTCTCTGGAAAACTGCCCCACACGGGCAGCGGTTTCGGATTGGGTTCTAGAGGCGACGGCGTGCTCGGTCAGCCAGACACAAGCAATGTTGCCGTTCAGGCCGATGACGGCGGGGCCAAGTCTGACTCAGCCAGCGACTCTGTCGAGCATGGTCCCAAACCGAAGCGAACCGATGCCGAGCCACTCGACGACATGCTGACGATCCTGGTCGATGGCCGCCATTACTCGGTCTGGCGGAAGACTCGCAAAGGCAACGGCTACTTCCCCGCCGAGTTGGACGAACTTATTTCACTTGCTCTCGCCGCCAAACCCAATGAGGACGGCCTGCGAATCCGCATTCTGCGCAGTACGACCGCACGAGTCACCGCATGGCAGAAGCTCCAATCCGAGTTCGTCCAAGCCGGTGTGCCTGCCGCGGCGATCGTGGTGCCAAGAGACTTAGTGAAATGACAGCGACTCACTGCAATTTCCCTCGCCCCAGAATTGGCCAAACAACCTCCAGCCGTTCGCCTCGAAAGCCATAGAATTGATCGTGCAATGGTGTGGTGAAATCGGCGTAGCCGACGATCAACTCGACCTTGTCACCGATCTTCAAGTTTTGTGATTGCGGACCAAGTGTCAGTTCGCAGTGCTCTGCGCTGAGTCGCTTCACGCTCGCATCGGGCCAGTCTTTGACGATTGGCAATTGCACGTCAGGGTTCAAAGTCTTCCGTCCGCTATCGAGTACCGCGCGATCCAACGTCGGGCGGCTAACAACGGTCGCGAGAACCGAAAGCGCTGAATCTAGTCCGCCCACATGGCATTCTTGGAGATAAAACGGGTCCGCGAAAATTCCGCCTCCGCACTGCAATTCTGTGATTCCGTCGCACTCCGCTGAAATGTGATACGACCCTGTTCCTCCCGCGCTGACAATGTCGCATCGCAAACCGTCGTGACGCAGTTTGTCGGCGCACTCGGCGAGAATGGCCATGGCTTCGCGAATCTGTCGTCGTTTTTCTTCAGCGTTTTCGATTCGCAGGAGATGTCCTTCGTAGCCCATAATGCCAACGAGTTCGACCCCTTTGAGTTTGGAAATCGCCAACGCGAGGTCAAACGTGTCTCGTCCCGGCCGAGTCCCTACGCGATCCAGGCCGATGTTTATCTCGATAATGATTCGGCACGTCACCCCGTTCCGAAAACAGATCGCAGCCAGCGGTTCGACTTGGGCGAAGTGGTCGCACGCAACAATCGGATCGGCCCAGGCGCAGAGAGCGGCTAGTCGCTCCCACTTCATTTGGCCGACGATCATATTCGCAATCAAGATATCGCGAATACCAGTCGCCGCCATTACTTCGGCTTCCGAGACCTTGGCGACTGTGGCGCCGATGGCTCCCGCAGCGATCTCTTTCCAAGCGATGGCCGGAGTCTTGTGACACTTCGCATGAGGTCGCCAACTTTTTTTATGTCGGTGAAGAAACTCGGCCATCCGCTTGATATTGCTGTCCATCAAGTCGAGATCAATGCAAAGAATGGGCGTGTCGAGATCGGACTTGTGGTGGCCGATGTAACTTGCTGTCACGGTGAGGATTCCGGAAAAAGATTTAGGTTGGTGAATGGAGTAAACGGATCGCATTCGGCCACGAATGATAGCTGTTATTGGCCTTAGAAAAAAATCGGAAGGGGTTGGTTGACTCTCGGCTGGTCCTGGCTATTATTCGCCTCCCCGTCGCGGACGCCACTTGGTGGTCGCGACGCTGTTCTTTGGAAACTTGGTTGGTGGTCGAGAAAAGAGTTAGCCGAGTTAGAAGCACGTGCATCATTTTGCGACGATGCACAAGTGGGACAAGCAATTCTGTTAATCGCCAATGACAGCTTCGGCTGTTGTTTAAGCAAATTACACGAAGGGTTTGATCCTGGCTCAGAATGAACGTTGGCGGCGTGGATTAGGCATGCAAGTCGAGCGCGAACCGTAGCAATACGGGGAGAGCGGCAAACGGGGTAGGAAGGATTGGTGACGTACCCTTCGGACGGGGATAGCCATGGGAAACTATGGGTAATACCCGATGATCTCCTGGGTTTGAATACTTGGGCGTAAAGGTGTGATTCCACCGGAGGAGCGGCCAATCTGACATCAGCTAGTTGGTAAGGTAACGGCTTACCAAGGCTTTGACGTCTAGGGGGTGTGAGAGCATGGCCCCCACCACTGGGACTGAGATACTGCCCAGACACCTACGGGTGGCTGCAGTCGAGAATCTTCGGCAATGGGCGAAAGCCTGACCGAGCGACGCCGCGTGCGGGATGAAGGCCTTCGGGTTGTAAACCGCTGTCAGAGGGGATGAAGTGCTGAGTGGTAATTCATAATCCATTCAGTTTGACAGAGCCTCAGAGGAAGCACGGGCTAAGTATGTGCCAGCAGCCGCGGTAATACATACTGTGCGAACGTTATTCGGATTTACTGGGCTTAAAGGGTGCGTAGGCGGCTTGTTAAGTAGGGTGTGAAAGCCCCCAGCTCAACTGGGGAATTGCATTCTATACTGGTGAGCTAGAGTGAGATAGGGGTGTGTGGAACTGCCAGTGGAGCGGTGAAATGTGTTGATATTGGCAGGAACGCCGGTGGCGAAAGCGACACACTGGGTCTCTACTGACGCT
>CAMDPX010000230.1 GCA_945905295.1 Planctomyces sp. SH-PL62
CGCCCCGCTCGCCTGGTTCTTTTATTGATGATTCTTAGGAGACACGATGGACCCGTCCCCCACGACCTTGGAAGTACTGTGGAACAAGTTGCTCGATCCCGCGCTCTATCGAGACAACGCTGCGCCGGTCATCGGCGCTCTGGTTGGTCTCTTCGCCGCGTGGGTCGCTGCGGGCTGGGTCAGCCGCTTGGTCTACCGCAGTCTGAAGTTGGCCAAGATTGATGAAACGTTGGCTCGGTTCACGACCAAGTTCACCTGGTGGGGATTGTTGATCCTCGCGTTGGCCTGCTGCCTGGAATCTTTCGGCGTGAAGACCACCAGTTACGCGGCCGCGATCGGTGCCCTTGGCTTCTCGATCGGCTTGGCGTTCCAGGGGGCGTTGGGGAACTTCGCGGCGGGCATCATGCTGCTGGTGTTTCGGCCGTACAAAGTTGGAGATGTGATCGTGGTCGGCGGCCAGACGGGAAAGGTCGATGAGATCGACCTGTTTTCGACGACGCTCGACACGCCGGACAATCGCCGGATCATGGTTCCCAACGGCTCGATCTTCGGCAGCACGATCGAGAACACGTCGTACCATCACACGCGCCGCGTAGAGGTCACTGTGGGTGCTGGCTACTCCGCCGACATCGACCAGACGTATGAGATCCTGATGCGAGGCATCTGCGCGGTTCCCGGTATCTTGTCCGAGCCGGCTCCAGAGGTGGTGTTGCTCGAACTGGGTAATTCGTCGGTGAACTGGTCCGTCCGAGTCTGGTCGTCGACCGCGGACTTCGGCTTGATCAAGCAGCGCACGATTCGCGCCGTGAAGTTGGCTCTCGATCACGCGGGCATCGAAATGCCATTCCCACAGATGGACGTGAACCTGCGCGGCTCAGCGTTGGCGAACCTCGTCCCGAATACCGAACGGAAAGCGGCGTAGCCTGACTCTCCGAGTCGGGATTTGTTTCGGAGTGTTCCCGACTCGGAGAGTCGGGCTACGGGAGACGATCATGCGCACGATTCTCCTGCTGACGCTCCTGTCGCTGACCGGTTGCCGGTGGATGGGAGCGTATTCGCCGCTGGGACCGCTCGAACGAAAGCTGATCTATCATCCGCAGGTCTATCCTGACGGAGACTGGAATCTTCCCACGCCCAACACCGAAGAAGTTTGGTTTGAAGGGCATGACGGGACTCAACTACATGGCTGGTTCTTGCCACATCCGGCTCCGCGAGCGGTCGCACTAGTTTGTCATGGCAATGCCGGGAGCATCGCGGGATTACAGGAGTCCCTGATCCGCCTCAACGAGCGGCACGATCTGGCCGTGATGGCGTTCGACTATCGCGGCTTCGGCCGATCGTCCGGAACACCCTCGGAAGCCGGCCTGCTGGCGGATGCTCGATCCGCACGGGATTGGCTGGCGAAACGGACCGGCACCGGGCGCGAGGACATCGTGCTGATGGGCTACTCGCTGGGTGGCGGAGTCGCTGTTGATCTCGCGGCGAAGGACGGTGCTCGCGGATTGGTTCTGTGGAGCACCTTCTCGAATCTGCCGCAGACAGCCGCTCATCATTATTCGTGGTTGCCGACAAACCTGCTGATGACACAGCGATTCGATTCGCTGGCGAAGATCGAGAGCTACCGCGGACCGCTGCTGCAAAGTCACGGCGACGCGGATCGAGTGATCCCCTATGAGCTGGGTCAGCGGCTGCATCAAAGACATCGAGGCCCCAAGCAATTCATCAACATTCCTGGAACGGGGCACCTCGACGCCGATTCGGAGGAATACCAAATGGTGCTCTCGCAATTCTTGAAGCAACTGGAACCTCCAGTTCCTGTCATCGGACACGCGGCTGTCGATCCCTAGAGAAAAAGTTTGCCGCTGCATCCGTGAAATCCGTGTTCTGTCGTGACCATCCACATCGTGAAAAGCACACGGATAACGCGGAGGACACGGATGAGGCATCTCACGAAGTCATCGCCGGCGCGAATTGTGCCGTGCTGTGTGGCTCAGAAACTCGGCTCAACTTCCGTTGCCTCGTCTGCCGATTTTTCGATACCGTCCGGTCCCTTCCTGAGGATCGTCCTGATCTTCAATCGTTCCCATCTCCCTTGATCATCCCCTTTCGCCGTCCTGGCGAGAGATGAACTCCACTCACACAACCTACCTTTCGGAGACTGTGCATGTTCGTGCTCAGGCCGTTTCGGCTGTTTTTCAAAGCCTTGATCGTCGATGCCACGCCGAGCCAGATGGCAATGGGCTTGGCCTTGGGAGTGCTCGTGGGCCTCGTGCCGAAAGGCAACCTGTTGGCCATCGGGCTGATGATGCTGATGTGCTCGCTGCGAGTGAACCTTGGCGTTGGCTTAGCGACCGTCTTCGCGACCTCGTGGGCCGGCATGTTGCTCGATCCCATTTCGCATCGCATCGGTGAGTTCTTGCTGAAGAGCAAGAGCCTCACCCCGCTCTGGGAAGCGATGTACGACACGATGCTGCTGCCGTGGACCGACTTCAACAACACCGTGGTGCTCGGCAGCTTCTCGGTGGGAGCCGCCGCGTTTGTGCCGCTGTATTTTCTCAGCAAGCCGATCTTCGGAGTGCTGACGCCGCGATTGGTGACTTGGGCTCAACGCTTCCGCTTGGTCTCGCTGCTGTGGGGTGGCGAGTTCACGGGCAAGCTGGCGTAACACGCCGATTCGGGTGACGGGGTCGGGAGTCTTTTTCTCGTGCCCGCCGCATCAAGGGAGAATTGTTCGGTCAACTTGCGGGCACGAGAAAAAGACTCCCGACCCCTTTGCCGCGTTCAAGGATGAACTCATGCGTTGGTCTTACCTGCTGCCGCGAGCGATTTTGATCGGGCTCGTGTGGGCGTTCTTCCATTACGGTTTCGATCCAGTGCTGCGTCGCGGCATGATCTACACGGGCCAGCGAGTCGCTCACGCGAAGGTCGAGATTGTCGGACTCGACACGACCTTCTTCGCTCCCACGATCAAAGCGACGAACGTGCAAGTCGCCGATCGCAAGCATCCGGGAACGAACCTCGTTGAGTTCACCGATCTGCACGCGAAGATCGAAATGCAGCCGCTGCTGAAGAGGTCGTACATCGTCGAAGAGGCGAGCGTCAGCGGCTTGCAGTGGGGCACCAAACGAGCCGACTCCGGTCTGCTGCCCGGCGAGGAGCCGGATCTGGCCGAAGACACAAACAGCAAGATGCTGGAGAACATCAAGCATGAGCTGCTCGTCCGCAGCAAAGACTGGCTGGCGGGGCTCGTCGATCGAGCCAAACTCGACTTCGATCCGAATCAATTCGAGACCGTCCGCCTTGGCCATGAACTCGAAGAACGCTGGCCGAAAGAGTTCGGTCAGTACGAAGACGAACTCAAAGACCTCAAGCAGCGGATCGACGCACTGCGAAAAACGGTGAATGTCAAAGGGGGCAACGAACTCGAAGAGATCGAACGCTATGCCCGAGTCGGAAAGGACGTCGAACAACTCCTGAAGGAACTCGAACAAGCCAAACAGAAGCTCGCGCAAACGATGCGGCAAGCTCAAGAGGACTTGCAGGCGCTCGACGAAGCCAAGTCACACGATATCGGCAAGATCAAAGAGAAGGCCGACCTGCTGAACCTCGATCCCAACGAAGTCACCGAGTTGCTGCTCGGCCCGGAATTGACCAATCGCCTGGAGACCGCGATCGGCTGGGCCAAGTTCATTCGCGAACGGGTGCAGCTCGCGACCGACGAACCGAAGCCCGAACGATTCCGCGGCGAGACGTTCTTGTTTCCTCGCAAAGTCGAACTGCCGCTGCTGCTGATCCGATTGCTCAACGTCGATGGCCAAGGGGAATTCAGCGGCGAACAACTGGCGTTCAAAGGCTCGATCTCCGGAATCACCAGCAACCCGAAGATCCACGGTAAGCCCATCATCGTCCGCCTCGACGCCGTAGGTCAGCCTTTCCAGGCTGACCCGAACGCTCCGTCGGCACCCACTGGAAATGGAATCCAACTCGCCTCGGGTCAGGCTGGAAAGCCTGACCTACTGAGCGTGCAGCTCAAGGCGGTGCTTGATTACACGAAGGCCGTGCCGGAGCACGAACTGATTTTGTCGTACAAAGAGCCACGTCCTGACGAACGGGACATCGGCAAGCCCGAATCGATCCAACTGGCGATGACGAGCCGCGCCTCAAACTGCATCGCGAACCTCAAGCTGGTCGGCGACGAGCTGTCCGGGCAGATCGACTATCAGCAAGCTCTCGAATCGATCACCGCGAAGCTGGGCACGAAGCGTTTCAAGAACGACGAACGAGTTCTCGCCGTCATCCAAGATGTCGTGACCGGCATCCATAAGATCGACGCGCAGATGGTGCTGTCGGGGACGGCGCTGAAGCCGCAGTTCAAACTCCGATCGAACCTCGGCCATGAACTTTCAGCAGGCGTCAACGTGGCGTTCGCTCGGCAACTGGAAGACGGACGCCGCAAGGTGCTCGCTCGCTTCGAGCAAGAAGCGGCGAAGCGGTCTGAAAAGCTCACTCAGTTGTACGAAGAGCAAATCCAGAAGCTCACCGGGCAACTGAATCTCAACAAGGGCGAAGTGCAAGAAATCGCTCAGTCGATCGGGGTCAAACTCCCCGGCAAGCTCGATATCAAAGGGATCGGCAAGTTGCCGATCGACCCAAACAAACCGCTCGATTTGAAGGGGCTCGGCAACGCTCTGCCGAAAGTCGAAACCAAGCTGCCGAAGTTCGGCCTGCAACCAGAGACTGAACCGACTCCCGGTATCCGCCAGGCCAGCGATGTCGAACAAACGATCGAGAACCTCGGCGGACTGTTTCAAAAAAAGAAGAAACCCGCACCGAAGCCCGTGCAACCGGCCTCTGGTGAGCAGCCCAAATCAAAGTAGACCGGTCACTCCGTGACCGGAAAGTTCGAGTCACGGAGTGACTCGTCGACCTATTTCACAAGGACGTGACTATGACCAATCGCCAACTCGACCGCCGCGAATTTCTGAACTGGACCATTCCTGCAGGCATCGGGCTTTGCTCGTGCTTCGGCTGCCGCACGACGCCGATCACGCAGCGCCGCCAATTGCTGCTGGTCCCAGAATCACAAGAAGTCCAGATGGGCGTCGCCGCCTACGAAGAGGTCAAAACCAAAAACAAGATCTCGACAAACGCCAAATACAAAGAGGTCGTCGATCGTGTCGGCCAGCGACTGGCGGAAGCGGCCGCGCGACAGGATCTCGGCAAGAACTTCGCCTGGGAGTTCACCGTCATCGCCGATCAAACGCAGAACGCGTTCTGTCTGCCAGGTGGCAAGGTCGCGTTCTACGAAGGGATCCTGCCGGTCTGCCAAAACGAAGCGGGCGTCGCAGTCGTGATGTCCCATGAAATCTCGCATGCGCTCGCACGTCACGGCGGCGAACGGATGAGCCAGGAACTCGAAGTCCAAGGAGCCGGCAAGATCCTGCAAGCGGTCGTGAAGCGACAGGCTCCCGACAAAGAGCAGGTCTTCATGACCGCCTACAACGCTGGCAGCAAATACGGCTTCGTCCTCCCCTACAGCCGCAAGCATGAGTCCGAGGCGGACGAAATGGGAATCCACATTCTGGCGAAAGCCGGTTACGACCCGAACGAGGCGCCGAAATTCTGGGAGCGTTTCTCCTCCGCCAAGAGCGGCGATGCTCCGCCAGAGTTCGCCTCCACGCACCCGTCCGACGAACGCCGCGCCGCCGCGCTGCGGGCATTACTGCCGCAGGCCCTTGAGGAATACCAGACCGCACCCACCAAACACGGCATCGGCGTACCGATCGCCTAATGCCTTCATGATTATGTGACCCATGATTTTGCCAACACAAAATGGCAAAATCATGGAACACAGAATCATGGGGACAGAGCATGGTCGAACTTGTCGAGGCATTCGTCGCTTCTGGATGGATTGGCCAGAACGTCACTGCGGAGTCTCTGAGTTTGCCGGATGACGGCGGTGATCTTTTGCCGTTGCTCTTGAGCGCGGCCGATGACAAGCAGGCTCGGCTTTTGATTTGGGCTCGTCAGAGTGGCGCGAAGCTGACGCTGGGCTGGCCAGGAGGCTCGTCGAAGCGAGTGGAATCGTGGGTTGGTCCGCGATTGATGTGGTTGCCGCGAGGCGTGCCAGAGGGCCGGCAGGTGACGTGGGTCAGTTCGCGTTTGGGCCGAGCCATCGACGAGCGGGCGGATTGGTTCGCCGTCCTGCGAACGGCAGCGGCGAAGTTCGATCCCGCGCGAGATGTCTTGCTGACTGCTCCCAGCACGACCGTCGATCGGTTTCTGGAACGCGCGGCGATCCTGTTTGGCTTGCGGCGATTGCGAGTCCATCTCGACGAACGGCGAACGTTGGTGGATTGGCTGACACGCTTGCGACGCCAGCTTTGGCGAAGTTGTCTGGCGCATGAAGGCGAATCGGCTGACTCCCGCGACGCTGCGGATGAATCGGTCAGTTCCGAGGTGTTTGTGTCGCCGGTGATGAGCGAGCAAATGCGCTCGCTGTCCGAATTGCCGCTCAGTGACCGCGTGCTGATCGCGGCGGCGGATCAAGTCCACGCCTTGCAGGTGCGGCCGAATGGGAATCTGCACCAACTTTTGCGTGCCAGGTTGAGCGACTCCGCATGGCCGACGGCCTCGGTGTGGCTGGCGCTCGGTGAGGCGTTAGTTCCCGCCGAGGTCGCAGCCGAGCTGCAATCGCTCGGTGCAGTTGGCTGGTGGCTGTTCGTGGATCACGTTTCCAACGTGCTCGAATCTCAGCGTGAAACGGGCACGTTGGAAACCTGCCCCACGTTGCCTTGGCCCGATGGTGATTACTTCGTGCATTGGACTCGGCGGCGAGACGGTCCGTGGCCCGGTCAATCGGACGCGGACTACATCGACGATCTGCTGCTGTCGCGCGAGACCACCAGCCATTCGGCCTTCGCGGCGTTGTCACGAATCGTACAACAGCGCCGATTGATCGCCTCCGCCGCAGGCATTCGTGGCGATGCGGCGGTGGTGGGCTTTTCGGCCATCCCACTCAACGAGCTCACCAAGCGGCGCGCGTATCGACCTCATCGCGGCCGCTGGGACTGCGAAGGCTACGGCCTATGCGTTTGCCGCGAGTGGCTTCAAGCGCGCGGAGCGAAGCCGGTTCTCTACGGCGACGATGTGCAGTGGACGTCGCTCCCGAATCCCGACCGACCATTCTTTCAATTGAAGACGACCCGCTCGCGCGACGGAGCCAAGACGATCGACTGGTCACAAGAAGCGGAATGGCGTGTGCCTCAAGACGTCGATTTATCTGAGGCCAGCGCTGACGATCTGCGGCTGTTTGTGCCTTCGCCAGCGGAGGCTCAACAACTCGCGGCCATCAGCCCGTGGCCGGTAATCGTCGCTTGTAGTGACCCGATTCATCGGGTCGAAGTGCGCTCGACCCCATAAATGGGGTCACTACGAGCGCGCATCAGCGGACTAATTGTTCGGAGCCAGAAACTCGATCGTCAGCGGATACTTCCAGCAGGTTCCCTCGGCAGCTCTGACGGCACCGATGAGTGGGAAGACGATCCCCAGAATGGCCAGGATGATCAGCAACGGGATACCGACTCCAACGATCGCCAAGAGGGCGCTGATCAGGATGTAAAGCAGGTGGCTGATGATCCAGTTCGCGACCGTGCGGCCATGCTCGTCGATTTCGGGATAGTTCTCCTTCGTGACCTGCCAAATCACGATCGGCACAACAAAGCCGGCTAACGGGGCCACATACCCCGCGAACTGCGACAAATGCAGCCCCACGACCCACCACTTGGCCGCGCCACCGGGAACTTGGAAATCGGGAAAGCCAGATTTGTTGTTCAACAAGTTCGACTTGGCCTGAGCGAACTCTTCGTCCGACAGCGTGCCGGATTCATGCAAGCGTTGGAGACGTTCGATCTCATCGGACAAGCTCATGGAGAGATTCCTTTCGAATGGTGCCTCGAGTGAGCCGCAAGGCGCTAGCCGCGGGTTGCTTTCATCGACCCGCGGCTAGCGCCTTGCGGCTCACGAATTCGTCATTCGCCTGTGTGGCCGTGATCTTTACTCGTTGGGGAAAGTTTTCGGAACGTCCAGCGACCAGACCTCGCTGCTGAGCGGCTGCGCGTGGCCTCCGGCGATCCAGAGCTTGTCTTGCAGAACGTAGGCCGAAAGCTCGTGCCGCTCTTTCCAGATAACGTCCGACTTAAGCTGTTTCCAGTCCTTGCCGTCCTTGGAATACCAGACGTCTCCCCAATTCTTCGACGGGTTGTTCGACCAGCCACCGAGCACCCAGATGTGATCTCGATACACGACTGACGAGAACCACAAACGTGGCGACCAACCGGCGTGTTCGGTGACCTGCGTCCAATGCTCGCCATCTTCCGAGCACCAGACGTCGTTGACTCCGTGATATTTGGGGACGTAGTTGCCGCCGCCGAAGACATACATCTTCCCGTTGAGCACCGCCGCCTGGTGATACGCCCGCGGAGACCAACCGGCGTTGGCCGTGTGCTGCTTCCATTCCTTGCCGTCGGCCGAGGACCAGACGTCGTTCTTCAAGCTGCTGTCGTCGCCGAAGTAGTAGTTCTCGGTCCCGCCGAGCATCCACATGCGGCCTTTGAATTCCACCACCGCCGCCGCGATGCGCGGAGTCCAACCGGCCTTCGCGGTCGCTTGTTCCCACTTCGCGCCGTCGGTGGACCACCAGACTTCGTTGCTGGCCGAGTGACCCGGCAAGCGGCCGTTGTACCAGCCACCCATGAACCACATCTTGTCTTGAAACGTCAGCGTCATCGGCAAGTCGCTGTGCTTCCACGGAGCATCCTCCGTCACCTTCTTCCAGGTCTTGCCATCGGGCGAACTCCAGACATCGCGCGGCGGAGCGTGATACGAATCGAACCAGCCACCGAAGATCCACAACTGGTCTTTGAAGACGACCTCGCCCTGAGAATCTCTCGGCTGCCAGCCAGCCTTGTCGGTGACTTTCACCCAGTTGAGAACTTTGTCGTCGGCGTTTGCGACGGAAACCAAACTCAGAATGAGTGCGAGCGTAAATCTCATGGTGCCTCCAAGGAAAAACGGTATTACGGCTGTCGGCCATCGGCTCACGGCTTTCGGCCGGCCGCCGTGAGCCGATGGCCGATAGCCGTGATACCGATTTTATTCCGATCGCGCCGGCTTGAGCTGCCAGCGTTCATCGAAGAAGTCAGCATCAACGACCTTGCCGGGGTAGCGGCTGTTCGGCGGAGTGCGAACATCGACGATCGCCCAATCGGGCAGCTTCGGCACTTGCCGGGCGTTGTTGAGATAGTCGTATTCGCGATACGTGAAGCTGCTGTTGAGCACGGCGTACCGATTCGGATTGAGCGGGTTCGGATAGATCGCGATGGCCGCGTGATGCTCGGCCGGGAACTTGCGATCGCCGACCACGACTTCCGTCTCGCCCCAATGGATCGGCAGTTTGTCGGCGATCTTCTTCAAGACCGCGTTGCTTGTCGGATCGCCCCAGAGGACGAGGTTGCTGTTGGCGATGTCCACATCGGTGATGGCCGTGTCGTCCTTCACGCGAGCTTGCCCACGGAATTGCTGCCTCCAGTGGACGATGGCATGGCTGAGTTCTGACTGCGTCCATTTCTCAATCGCCTCGTGCGATGACTTGCCGGTGGGACGGACGAAGACAAACGAGTCGAGAAACGCATCGTCAATCGGGCCTTGCAATCCGTGTCGTTTGCGAAGGTCGTCGCTGGGCTCCTGGCGAATTTTCCAAGTCTTTCCGTGCCGGCGCAGTGAGACGTTCCAAGAACGATCCGAGCCAGCTTTGGGAATCTTCACGTTCGGTTCCGCATCACCTACCGACTGCGGCGAGCCTCCGTCTTGCACCGTGATCTTGATCGGCAGATCGACGTTGAAGGGAACTTGCCCGGCCGGGATCGACAGGCTCAGGTCCGTGACGTTCGCGACGTCTAACGTGATTTCGGCATTGAGCGGATTCGCGTGGATGGCAGCAGAAACCTTCGCCTTCTCCCAATGTTCCGCAAGTCCGTCGACCGTCAGCCAGTGCATGCGGTTGTAGCGCAGCGAGTACGTCGTGAACCGCAGCGACTGCGGCATGCGTTCGCGACCGACGGCCATGATGCTGTCCATGCGGCGGTCCACTTCGAGCTTTGTCAGCGGATGATAGGCATGAGCAGTGTCCGGGCCGATGAGATGCGTGAGTTCAATCCCTTCGGCCTTGAGTGCGGCGGCCATCATGTCGGCCGCTTGTTTCTGACGATCTTTGTCTCCGCTGTAGGCGACGGTCGGAAGCTGCGCGAGATTCGCCGCCCAGTCCGTGCAGTCATACATGTGCCACAGCTTCTGCTCGTACCACGTCGGTTCGAGCGATTCGTTTTGGAAGACTTTCAAGAAATCGGGCGTCTCCGAGAAGCCGGCTCCCGGAGCGGCGGCCGCCCAGCGGTCGGTGTAATGCACGGCGAACTGCCAGCAGGCAGCTCCTCCCATCGAGAACCCGCGCACCGCGATGCGATCGTCGTCAATGCGATAGCGACGCTTGACCGACTCAATCGCTTCGAGCGAGTCAATCTCGCCCGCGAGCTTGTTCGCGTTGCAGTAACGGCCATAAGGGTGCAGCACGATCGTGTCGGCCGGTGTGAACTGTCCTTTGTTCTTGCGGCGGTCCTCCAGAAAGTTGACCTCGCTGAGCACTTCGCCTCGGCCATGAAACCACAGATCCAATCGCCAGCGATGCGGCCCGGTCGGCGTGAACGACTCCGGAACGATCAATCCATACGGCTGCACGCTGCCGTCGATCTTTGAGACATACCCGCGCGGAATCGTTCCCGTCGCGGTCGTCCAGGGAGCCTCGCCGCGCTTCAATTGCTCGGCGCGAGCCAGCCCGTCGTTGAGCAGCGACTTCGCCGTGTTAATTTCTTGCGGCTTAAAGAACTCGTGATAGGTCATCGCGTCGTTGACTGCCTTGTGATAGATCATCACATCCGGCAGCAGTTCCTGTGTTCGTACATCCTTCTTCTGCGCGAGTTCGTCGATCGCGGCCTTGAGCTTCTTGAGGCCATCTTCCAGGTCATCGCGTTCCCCTTCCGGCACCTCGATGCCTGCGGGGGGAACCGGTCGCACCTTTTCGGCTTGGTTGTCCGCTGGTCCGTCGGCGCTGGCAATGTTGTGAATCGCGAGCACCGCCAAAAATAACGCGAGCCAATTCGATCGCATGTTGCTGCTCCGCAGGTTAAGTGGCAGGGGTGGGCGAGAAGCGTAACAACCCTCAAGAAGCGACGACACAAAGCCGTGTTGAAGCGAGGTGAGTGCTCGCCACCTTTTTTGGGTTCGTTTTTCGCTCTCCAATTTGGGCAGCCGGATTCGGATGCGGCATGAGCTGGCGTAAAATGAAGGGCGAACAAATAAAGCGAGCATGACCTCTCGACGCGCAGACAACAGCGTCTCGCCGCATGCGTTGACTGCCATGCGGTGGACGAACCTGACTATGATGCCGTCCGTTGGCTCAGGTGGGCATCCTCCTGGAGATTTACGTCGTCATGAACAGTCGCGTCAATCATCGTCCCAGTCTCTCCCTGTCTCAAAATGGAGCCCCGGCGACAACGGTTTTGTCTCGGCTGGTTGAGTCGCTGCGGAAACTCACGTCACGGGGATGGCGTGTCGAACGTCCCTCGAAACCAGCGACGGACAGCACCGCCGAGGTGCGGTATCGCATTCTTTTTGAGAACTCGCCGGATGCGGTCTTTGTGGTGGCGGGCAGCCGGGAAACGTTGCGGGAATTCAACGATCGTCTTCCGGAATTACTGGGCCACTCGCGAGAAGAGCTCTCGCGGATGTGCCGAGCGGATTTTGAACTCGGCATCCCGACGCTCTCGATGCGCAGTTCGATCGTGTCCGTCTTCAGTCCCAAGACCAGCGAATTTGAAGCTCAGTATCTCCGCGCGGACGGCACGGTCGTCGACGTGGCGGTGACGTATTCCGTGGTCGATTACTTTGGCGAAGTGGCGTATCTGATGATCGCTCGCGACGTCACGGCCCGGCGTCGCGCCGAGCAACAATTGCGTGAAAGCGAGGCCAAGTTCCGCACGCTCGCCGAAACGATCCCCGCATTGGTGGCAATCCAACGCGAGGGCCAAGCCGTGTACGTGAACCCGGCCTTTGCGAAACTCAGCGGTTACAGCGTCACCGAATTAATAAGTTCCGATCTGCTGGGGCTGATCCGTACCGAATTTCAAACGGAAGCGAGGCGTTCCGTCGAAGTTTGTGCGCGTGATCAACGCCCGAGTTGGCGGCGTGAAGTCGCGCTGTTGACGAAGTCCGGCGAAGAGCGCTGGATCGATCTGACCGTCGCTCCGATTGCGTTGGAAGGTCAATTCGCTTGGTTAGCCAGCGCGGTCGATGTCACCGAACGCCGTAAATCCGAAGCGGAGTTGCGGCAACTCAATTCGCAACTCTTTCACGCGGGGCGGTTGCGAATGCTGGGCGAATTGGCGGCCGGAATTGCGCACCGGGTCAAGCATCCCATCGGCAATGTCGGCAATTTGGCGCAGGCACTCATTAACGATCTGGATCATGGTCAACCCACCTTTCACGAGGAATTGCGAGAGACGCTGGTCATGATCATCGAGGAGGCCGGTGACGCCGATCACACCATCAGCGAGATGATTGGATTTGCTCGCCGGCACGAGATGGATCGCCGCTGGATCGACCTGGAGCCGCTCCTGATGGATGCGTCGCGGATCGCGCGATTCGATCGACGCTGGGCCGATGTCTCAATTCAACTCGCAATTGATGATCCTCGCCCCAATGCCTTTGCCGATCGCGCGGAAATCACGCAGGTCTTGATCGACTTGATCCGCAACGGGCTGGAGGCGATGGAAGGGATTCCGGCCGCGGACCGAAGATTGCAAGTCGAGCTGCGTAATCAGCGCGCCGGTTGGTTGCGTCTTTCGGTGATCGACTGTGGTTGTGGAGTTTCCGAGGAAAGGCTGCCGAAACTTTTCAAAGCCTTCGAGACCACCAAACCCGAAGGACTCGGATTGGGGTTGTCACTCTGCAAAACAATCATCGAAGGCCACGGTGGCCAGTTGTGGCACGAACCCGCTCTGCCGCGCGGCTCGATTTTTCATGTCCTGTTGCCGTCGGAGGAACGCGTATTTGATTCCAACGAGCGGCCGTCCTCCCCCTTGGAAGCGTGACCGCGTGCGCATACCATGCGATCGCAGATAGATTGCACAGGAGCCGAACATGTCTTCCTTACAGATCACCTTACTCGCGCTGGCGGTTGTCGTTGTCCTCTGCGCGGCAGTTTGGATCACACGCCGGGTGCTCGGTCCTTGGCAAGCCGCTCGACGCCAATCGGAAACGGAGCACGCCCTACGGCAGTTCCGCCTGCAACGCGAACAATTGGAAGCCAAGTTTTTCGACCTCGCACGCATGTCCGGCAAGCCGCGCGGCTTGAAATGGCTCGACGGAGATTGGCAGAGCGAAGTGACATTCGCTCGCGCGTGCGACACCGGCCTGCTGACGGCCTTCGTCGGCATCCACATTCGGTTCGAGGCGATCGCCGGCGGCGACATGGAGGGGTTGGCCGCTGTGGACACCGTCCGCGATGCCGCCGCCGTCTTTCACTATCAACGCGACCGCTGGAGCACGGGCGGCCGAGTGCTGATGAACATGAACCCGGCTGAGGCGGTCACACGATTGTCCGGACAGTTCGATCCCGTCGCCATCACCACTTCCTGAGAGGTCTGTCTCGACGAAAGGGGACGAGGAGAAACAACTTCGTGTTTTGTATTTCTCTGCGCTCTTCGCTCCTCTGCGGTGCAATGACTGCGATATTGCACCGCAGAGGAGCGCAGAGCGCAGAGGTTGTCGGTGCAAAAACGCGAACTCATTTATCCTCGTCAC
>CAMDPX010000231.1 GCA_945905295.1 Planctomyces sp. SH-PL62
CGGTATTTCGCGGGAACACATGCACGATGAAGTGCGCGAAGACCTCATCCAGCTTGTCAAACGTGATTTCAGGAAACCGGGAGTAGTAGCAAGCCAACTCAACGCCGATGAACAGGAACACCGCGAACTGAGCAAACACGACCAACGCACTGACGAAGACCGCACGGCCGGCGTCACGCTGGCTGCGAGCGCTCAAGTAGCGTTGCACCATCATGTGGTCGGTGCCGTGCGTGCCGATGGTCAGCACAGCGCCCCCAATCAAGCCGGCCCAAAAGGTGTAGGGCTGACTCACGGAGAACTGAAAGTCGAACACGCGGAGCTTGTCGTTGTCGGCAGCAAACTGCATCAGCTCGGACCAGCCGCCAGGAATGTTCGCCACGATCGACGCCGCCTTTGCGGATGCGAATGTGCCGCGCGGCCCGGTGCCGTCGCGAGTCTGTGCCTCTCCGGAGCGGGTCGTCCTGCCGAACAAAGTCGTCTGACACAATGGGCCGATGCGCGTGGCCTGGCACAGATCACGCGTGTGACCGGCGATGCGGAACCGATCCTCGCCGCCGCCTCTTCGGAGAACTGGGGCATCGCGCTGATTGCCGGGACCGGGTCATTGGCGTGGGGCCGCAACCGAGCGGGCACGGTCGCGCGAAGAGGCGGCAGGGGCTATTTGATCGGCGACGAAGGGAGTGCGTACGCGATCGCACTGGCCGGACTGCGAGCGGCGACACAAGCCGCCGACGGACGCGGTCCGGCCACCGAATTGTTGTCTCGCTTCCAACAGCAGTTGGCCGCAGCAGCGCCGCAAGATTTGATCGAGCGAGTTTATGGTCCCGACATGACTCGCGAGCGGATCGCCTCGTTGGCCATCGTCGATAAACATCGCCGTGTTGCAATCGGGAAAGCCCGGCGTGTCTGCCAGCACAAACGGCTCGCTCCATTTCGATTCCCCTTTCGCCCGCCACGCACCATACACGGCGACGTCGTCGGCTCGACGCTCTCCCGAACCGCGGTACCACGAAACAAACAGGTCGCCGTTGGGGCACTCCACGACGCCCGGCGCGTGGTTGTGCTGAGCATGCAATAGAAATACGAGTTCCGCCTCGTGCCGCGCCGGTTCCGATTGAGCGGCGAGAAGCAGACAAAGAGCGAATGCGATCTGCATCACAGTTTCTCCAGTTGCAGTCGTCGTCGAGATTGAACTTCGGCGCGCCGTTCGAAATTTATTGAACGTCCGGCAGCGCACTCTTGGCATCCTTGCCCGATTCATGGAGCGAATTCTTCAACTTGGCCTTGTCGGTTTTGCCGTTGACGGTGATGGATATCTCCACCGTGGCACCTGCGAGGCCGAAGGCGGTTTTGTCCGTGAGCAGCAGCCGGTGTGTCAGCGTGGTCTTCACAAAGCCAAGATCCCCTTCGCTCTTTCCGCTGATGATGTCGCATTCGATTTTGCCAGCCTGCATCTCGACCGCTTCCTTCTCGTCGAGTTTTTTCGCATCAGTACCGGGCCCTTGCAGGACGAGCGCCACCAGCGGGCTGGCAGCGGCAAGACTCGGAAATTCGGCCAACTCCCGGTCCCCCTGCTTGATGAAGACCTGCTTGGCTTTTCCGAGCGGATGTTTCCCCTTGCCGAACTCGCTCTCTGGGATCAGACACTTGATGAGCATGAGACTCTTCTCTTCTCTCTTCAATTGCATCTCAATCCAACGGCAGGGAACCCCCGCCACCTCTTTCTTGCTGACAGATTTAATGGTCCAGATGTTTGAGACCGACTTGCCGTTCTCCTCCACGCTCGTCTGGAACGCCACCCACTCGCCGTCGGCCGGCAGCAATTGGATCAGCGGTTCCGCACGAACCGACGTTGAGGCGATAAACAGCGAGATGACGGCGGCGGCAACGATTCGAATTCGCATGGAGTCGCTCCAAAAATTGTGACGGATCGCGATGGATCAGGTGAAGATGCTTGCGATGTTTCCGGTAGGCAACGGAATCAACGATCCCCAAACGTGCTGAGAGATCAGCACTACTTCGCCGCTTCCAGAATTCGCATCTGAGTGGAAAGCTGATGCGGCAGTCCGTCGATCTCGAAGTCCAGTTCGCCGAAGAACGCCACACAACCGGTCGTTGGCAGCGCGACATTCGCAACGATCGACTTGCCCGCCGTGAGAGCTTGTTCTTTCCACCGGGCGAGTCGGAAATCGCGAGTGGGAGCCGAAGCAACCCAGACTCGCGCGACTGTGGGAGCATGATCGGAATCCACGGTCAGCCGCGCCTGGTTGTTCGCGTCGTCGTGCATCCAACGGAGCTGGGGCATCGGGTTGTCACGAATGTTGTGTTTGGCGAAAGCGGCCAACGCGTTCACGGCGCGAGTGCGGTCCTTCTCACCGTTCTCGCCGCGCTGTTCCAGATTGTGGCCCGCGTTCGGAACGTAGGTCACCCATTTGTCCCCCGGCAGGTCGTCCCAATACAGATTCAGTGCGTCGGTGGTCCAATACGGATCATTGACGCCGTTGATCAGCAGCTTGGGCATCGTCAGCCGTTCGCGATAGACCCACGGATCGACCATCGCCCACAGCCGCTGAGCCTCAGCCGTTTCCGGAGTCGGGACCAATCCACGTTCGGTGTAGTCGCGGATTTGCTCGCTGTAATGCCCGAATGATTTCAGTTGATACGGTCCCTGAGCTTTCATGTTGAGCGTATCAATGACCATCGGCGCGATGGCCTTCACGCGCGGATCGCTGGCGGCAGTGAGCCACGTCGTCCAACCGCGCTTGGACGCGCCGGTGACGATGAAGCTCTTCACAGGGAGCTTCCATTCTCGCTCGCCGAATTCCTGAAGCGCGTCCATCGCTTTGACGAGGCTCTTGACCATCGGAAACAGCAACGGCCAGCGTTCGTCTTTGGTGTCGAGATACCGCACGAAAGTCTCGGCGATGAGCGCGTCTTCTCGCTTGCCCTCAAACAGCGGTTGTTTCGGGATGCCGTACAAGAAGGCGACTGGCGTGCCGATCTTCTGGGCCAACTCCAAACCGAAGGCGATGCTTCCTTCGCTGGCGCGGCCCCCTTGATTCCACAGCAGCATGGTCGTGGCCGGCTTTGCAGTCGCTGGTTGATAGACCTGCAATTGGTGCTCCCACACGATCCCTTGCCAATCCTGCGAAACGAGATGCAGGTCATAGACGGTGCTCGTGCCGCGTGTGATTTTTTCACGCATCTCCCAGCGATACACCGCTTCCGGTCGAGCCACATAGTTTCGCAGTCCATCCGGGATCTCATCCGCTTGCGCCGCGTCCGTGCGAACGACCGCACTTGCCAACAAAACGACAACAACCAACCAACGTGTCATGCGCGGCATCATTCGCACCTTGATTTCGTGAGGAACTCGATCTTTCCCAAACTGCGTCGGTTCAATACTCCCATCGCAACCCCAACACCGCCGCACCAAAGAATCCCGCAAACGCCAACACTTGTAAGGTGGCGATCCAGACACGCCCGCGCCAAGTGACTGGCGGATGCCGCTTGCGACAGTGATTCGCCGTCCGGTTCCGACGGACCATGTTTCGTTCCCCGTCTCAAAGTCGAGGCAACGAAAGATGCCGCGCGACGCAGCCCTCACCAACCCCAATTGGCACCCGAACGGCCCTCGCGAGCCGCACTCAACACAAAACGAAAAACCCGCCGCAGCCAGATGGCTGCGGCGGGTTTCATGTTTCGTAGGACGGACAATCCTGTCCGTCGTGAGGTCTCGATGACGGACAAGATTGTCCGTCCTACGGCGAGACTACTTCGCGTCCCACCACCAACGGCCTTGCGGGAGGTCGGCGGCTGGCGTGTGCGAGGACATGTTCTTCAGGGTCTCAGACGACTTCATGACTTGGCGATCACGGACGACGGACATCAGATCGCCACGCACGCCGCCGGCGACTTGGACCACGATGTCCTTGCCGCGATAGACGCGATGATTCGCCACCGATTCGACTTCACGCGGAGCCGCGTAGACCGCCGGCTGATACATCCCGTGCGGAGCGAAAGAGCCAGAATCCCAGCCGATGCGGTTGGCGACTCCTTCGTTCTTCAGCAACGCGGCGACCAACGCCAAATCGAACACGTTTTGCAGATCAGCGAACGCGATGTCGCGCTGAGCCAGTTCGGCATAGTGTTTTGTGAAGTTCGCTGCGAAGGCCCGGTTGGTTGCGCTCGCCTGGCCGGTGCCGACTCGTTCGCCTTTCTCCGTCAGGTATTGGTCTTCCGAGAGGCACTGCACCGAGGGGCCTTGGATTTCAAAGACGTTGTGATCCGGGCTGTGCAGGATCGCGTCGTACTTCATCGTCAGCCACCAACGCAGGGCATCGAGCTTGCTCGATTTCTGCTCCTCGACGGTCAGCAGTTCGAAGATGCTGGGAACATGCGGGCCACCTTCCAGCTTACCGATGCCGATCATCTTCAGCCGGTAATCGGCTTCGCAGACGACGCGAGCGACGCGCGTATCACGCTGCACGCCCCACAGTTCGATGTCTTGCGGGCCGAGCTTCGATTGCAGTTGATTGACCCAACCTTTGACCGCACCGGAATCCAACGGGCCGCCGGAGTTGGATTTCTCGACGAACGCTTGCAGTTGCTTCAGACCTTCCGGCCGAGGATTGAACGAGCAGCCGAAATTCTGCGGACCATCGTTCGAGAACGTCCGCAGCACCGTGACGAGATCGTCGAGTTGCAACGTCGGACGACCGCTCTTCACGCCAACCGGATTGCCGTTGCTGTCATACTTCCATGCCTCCGAGGGGCCACCGATCAACACGTCGCGAGACTTCGGATCGACGACGACATATTTCAACTGCGTGATGCCGGCAAGATTCTTCATCGTTTCGACGATCGGACGTCCCTCGGTCATTCGCTTCGACGCTTCGCGTTCCAATTGCGTGAGCGACACAAATCGCAGGTCCGATTGCTGAGCAACTTCCGCATTCAAGTCCGCCTTGCGAGCAACAACTCCGAGTGCCTTTAGCCGCCCCGTGTGTTCTTCTTTCTTCAACGACGCCAACAGGCCGTTGGGATTCACGGCAACGCCGTTTTGGTATTCGGTGATCGTGCCCCCTTCGCCGTCACGCGACATCCAGGGACCGCTGGTCTCTTCCTCGATCAGACGGATCAGCGATTGGAAGTCGGCGATCACACCGCCGCTCAGCGCTTGCTGCCGAGCCTGCTGTCCGGCCGGTTGTGGTTGCTCCATGCGCCGCGTCGTGCCGCGTGCGGCGGAAGCATCGCCGGCATTCAGTTGAGCGTTGGCAATCATCCCCAAGAGGTTGGCTTTTTCGGCGGGATCGGCGACGGCGCGAGCCGTGTCAATCGCCGCGGCGAACTCGCCAAACGCGAGCTGCTGAGTGACCTTCTTTCGAGCATCGCCCACCTGTGGCCCATCTGCCGTGGCAATGAAGGTCGTGCCGACCGAAGCCGCCGCCACTGCGACCAAGCACACCCCGTGCTGAATGTGCCGTCCTTGCCGACCGAACCAACTTTGAATGCACCATGCCATGAGGGAACTCCTTGCCGCCACCCGTGCGGCTGGTCTGCGATGCGGCGTCCTGCCTCATGCTTCGTCGGAACTCCTCCGACACGCTTCGGTATTAGATCGTCCCCCCCGCCCGAAGCGTCAAGCGCATTGTGACGAATTCGGCCGGCCGATCACGGTCGCGATGAGCGACTCCAGACAACACAAAAAACCGGCAGATCATGCCGCCGTACACTCGGTGAGGTTGGTTGAGTCGCCTCGACCCGCGAAGATTCGCTGACCCGAACTTGTCATCCAGACGGCTCGCATGGACGCTCCCTTTCTGTTGTCGCTTCCGATCCGCGCTTGAGGCATCCGTCTGGCCGTGTCAGAATCGCTTTTGAAATTCACCACCTGACAATTCCCTTGTCCCATCGTGGGAGGGCGAAATATGCCTTCGATCTTGGAACCCATCGTTCTTGATCCACCGATCTCGCTTCCGCGCAGCCCAATTGTCACGCGGCCGCTAGAGGCGAAGCTCCCGCCGTTGGAATCCGGCGACACGCTCTCCCGAGAGCAGTTTGAACGGCGCTATCACGCGATGCCACAAGTCACAAAAGCCGAACTGATTGCAGGTGTTGTCCACATGCCGTCACCCGTCCGTTGGGATATTCATGGGCTTCAACACGCCGATCTCATTTGGTGGCTCAAATCGTATGTGGTTGAAACTGTCGGAACGCAGGTCGGCGACAATGCGACAGTTCGTTTCGATTTCGACAACGAGCCACAGCCGGACGCCACCTTGATCGTTGAGCCTCGCTGCGGAGGCCAGGTCATCATCGACGAAGATGGCTATGTCGCGGGTGCCCCGGAGTTGGTTGCGGAAGTTGCCGCCAGCAGTGCCAGTTTTGATCTGCACACCAAGTTTCGCGTCTATCGCCGAACAGGCGTGCGTGAGTACCTCGTGTGGAGAGTGCTCGATCAAGAAGTCGATTGGTTTGTCCTCCGCGGTTCGCAGTTTGAACGGCTGGCTCCCGATGCGGACGGTTGCTTGAAAAGTGAGGTCTTTCCAGGACTGTGGTTATCAGTCCCGCATCTGCTCGCGGCCGATTCCCGAATGGTCGGCAAAGTTTTGGAAGCCGGAATGCAATCTGCCGAACACGCGGCGTTCGCCGCCAAATTGGAACAAGCGGCCGCAAAAGGAAAGTGAATCATGCCGACTCCTCTCGCCGGTGTTCTGCCCGTCTTTCAAACGCCGTATCACGACGACGAGTCCATCGACTTCGAGACGCTTCGCCGCGAGGTCGACTGGTTGTTTGACCGCGGAGCCGACGGCATCGTGATGGCGATGGTCTCCGAAACGCTGCGGCTTTCGACCGACGAACGGCAATCGGTGGCCGAGCACGCTTGCCGATTCGGCCTGCCGCGCGGCTCGGTGGTGATCAGCGTCGGAGCGGAAAGCTCACACACGGCCGAGCGGCTTGCGCGACACGCAGCAGATTCCGGAGCGACCGCGCTGATGGCGATCCCACCCGTCTCGGTGGCGGTCGGTGAGTCCGAACAACTGAAATACTTCGAGCGGCTGCTGCACGCAGTACCGATTCCTCTGATCGTGCAAGACGCCAGCGGCTACGTCGGCCGGCCGATGTCGATTGCCTTGCAGGCACGGATGTGGCGCGAGTTTCATCCACGAGTCCTCTTCAAACCGGAAGCCGTTCCGATTGGCCAACGGCTCTCCGAACTTCGCGACGCCACAAACGGCGAAGCCGCGGTCTTTGAAGGGAGCGGCGGCATTGCTCTGGTCGACAGCTATCGCCGAGGCGTCGTTGGCACCATGCCGGGAGCCGATTTGATCGACGCCCTCGTCGCTTTGTGGAAAGCTTTGAAAGCGGGCGACGATCAACGAGCCTACGAGATCTCATTACCGCTCTCGGCGCTCGTCGCGCTGCAAACCGGACTCGATGGATTTCTGGCGGTCGAGAAATACTTGCTGCATAAGCAAGGACTCTTCCGCAACACCTTGATCCGCGGCCCGGTCGCGTTTCAGCTCGACGAGGAAACTCGCCGTGAAGTCGATCGGTTGTTCGCTAAACTCTCCGCCGCTGTCGGCTCCGTCTGAGCCGATACTCTCGACCTTCCACTCTGGACTTTCGACTCATCATGACTCAAGCCATTGTCGATCCCGGCGAACTGCGGCTCTTCGCACAGATGCTCAAGCAGTTCAACCAAGACCTGACGGACCGCACCACGGCGCTGTCCGCGCAACTGCACTCGCTCAGCAGCACGTGGCGTGATCAGGAGAATCTGAAATTCACCGAGCAGTTCGAGCAGCACCTGCGCTACCTGCAACGCTTCATCGACGCCAACAACTCACACATTCCGTATCTGACCCGCAAAGCCGAGCGGATCGAAGAATACCTGCAACAAAAGTAGGTCAGCCTTTCCAGGCTGACCCGTTTGAGTGTGGACGGTCATTTCGCCATTCGGGTCAGGCTGGAAAGCCTGACCTACGGGGTGACCAATCCCAAGTCTTGCAGCTTCGCGAGGCATTCATCGCGCTCACGGCTGCGAGTCAGTTCGCAAAAGTAGGTCAGCCTTTCCAGGCTGACCCGTTTGAGTGTGGACGGTCATTTCGCCATTCGGGTCAGGCTGGAAAGCCTGACCTACGGGGCGACCAATCCCAAGTCTTGCAGCTTCGCGAGGCATTCATCCCGTTCACGGCTGCGAGCCAACTCGCGCCATGTCGGGTCTTGCACGCTTAAAAAATCTGCGACTGGCAGCGGCGGTACTCGCCCATTCGCGGAGGCGTGCTGCATCAAACGCTGGATGCAACCGATCTCCAGCCGAGACAATCCAGACGCATTCAAGCGATAGTCCTCGAACGCTTCCCAGACCATCGGCAGCAGCGGCTGCACGATCTTCCGGCCAATCGTTGCCGAGTATTCGCGGATTTCAAGCTGCGCGTGCGAGTCCATCCGCAGCGCGAGGAAGTGCAGCAGGTTGTGCAGATCGACCTTCCAATAGGCTTCGGTGTACGTCGAGAGCGGCAAGTCCTTGCGAGCCTGTTCGCGCGCGACTCCCAGATCGAGCCGCTCCTGATACATGCGGCGTGTCTGCTCTTGAAATTCGCGTTCCGCGGCAGTGAGTTTCTCGCCGACGTCCGCCGGCAGCATCTCTTCGCTCCCCTGTCGGTTCGTCTGCGACTGTGTCCGCCACTGATCGGCAGGTGTCGTCTGCATCGAATCAATCGCGATCGAGTATCGCGTGCTGTACTCGTTGACGTTGGCCGTCCGATGCCGAATCCATTGCCGCCAGCAGTCCATAGGGACGCGGACGAGGAACTTCAGTTCGACCATCTCAAACGGCGTCGTGTGCCGATGCCGCAGCAAATAACGGATCAGCGTCCGGTCGTCGGAGGCCTTCTTCGTCCCCTCGCCGTAGCTGACGCGGGCGGCCTGCACGATCGAGCTGTCGTCTCCCATGATGTCCACAAGGCACACGAAACCGTCGTCGAGCACCGGGAATTTCTTCCATTTCAGTTCTTGGAGCAGCGCTTGACGATCCATCGCGGGAACAGCGTTTTCAGCGGTTTCGGGCATGAGGCAGTCGATCGGGTCGGAGAATCTTTCGGGATCAGACCAATTTCGGGCGGGAATTTAGGGGCTGAGTTAGACAAAATCCACGACCTGTGCGATCTACTCGCAGGCCGCCACGGGGTCGGGAGTCTTTTTCAGGCCGCCTCTCCCAACTCTCAATTTCTAATCGACAGACAGGCGGCCTGAAAAAGACTCCCGACCCCTTCGCGCGAACATGCCCGATCACTCCGAATCGCTGGCGACGCGAGTCTCGCAGTTGTGCGCACAACTGGCCGAGGGGGATGTTGCCGCGCTCGGACAACTCTTTGATCTCACCGCCGCTCGGCTGGTGCGGTACGCCGAGACGATCTCCGGCCGGCGTGAAGATGCCGAAGACGCGCTGCAAGTCGCGATGATCAAGTTGGCTGAGCATCCCGAACGGCTCGCGCAGGCCGAGCAGCCGTGGGCGTACTTCGTGAAGATGGTCCGCAACGAAACGCTCAAGCTGGCCGAGTCACGCCGTAGCCGCTCGCGCGTCGTGGAGATGTTGCGAACCTGGGTCTCTCGCCCGCGCTTCTGGACCTTGCCCGATGACGATTGGCGCGAGCAGATTCAAACGGCCGTCAAACGTTTGCCTGCCGAACAAGCCGAAGTCGTCGTCCTCAAGATCTGGGAAGAGATGACCTTCGCCGAGATCGCCGAAGTCCTGGGCGAATCGCCGAACACCGCCGCCAGCCGATATCGCTATGCCCTCGAAAAACTTCAACGCACATTGCAGCCGCTGGCCGAGGAGGTGCGACATGGCTGAGCACTCCTTTGATCCCACCGACTTCGCTGCCGAAACCGAACTGCTGCGCGGCGCGAACACGCTGCCGACGTTGTCGAGCCGTTTGCGTGCGCGTGTCTTGGACGCCGCGACATCTGCTTATCGAAAAGCTCGCCGCTGGGCACAAGCTCGCCAAGCCGCGTCGTTCCTGAGTGTCTGCCTGCTGGCGTCATTCGTGTTGTCACCAATCGCCAACATTTCGTTGCCGACCTCTGCCTCGCCCATCAACTTCGCGGCGCTGGATACTCTTTCGTCCCCGCAGCAACCCAACTCCGCCTGGACCCTACGTCACGACCGAGAGTTCCTCGACTTGCCGCGCGAGCCTGATCTCAAATCTCAAATCTCAGATTTGAAAAATGAGAGATCGCATTCCAAATCTGAACTGATCGCCCACGTCGCACCATCGCCGCCGCGCGACAAACTGCTGACCGCGCTGCACAGCAGCGACGGCTGGGCCACCGTCCAAGCCTTCCAAGCCGTCCGCTCCCGTAGCCACTCCACCCTGCAACGAGCCTTCGCCGCGAACTGAACCTGGCCTGGCGCACGGCAAATTCTTGTTCGGCCTCGAAGGCTCCGACAGTGACCCCGGCCAATTCACCCACCCTCACGGCATGGCCTTCGACAGCCACGGCCATCTCTACGTCGCTGATGCCGGC
Source organism: Planctomyces sp. SH-PL62 (assembly GCA_945905295.1). GTDB lineage: Bacteria > Planctomycetota > Planctomycetia > Planctomycetales > Planctomycetaceae > SXKJ01. The sequence goes on from CAMDPX010000231.1 coordinate 10,537, forward strand.
AACCAGCGGATTCAGAAGTTTGAGATCCCACAACTCTGAAACCGTTGGACGAAAGTTCTCTTCGATCCATAGAGTCGAGTCCTTGAGACCTACTCAGAATGACTATTGGGCAAACGTAATGAATCGCTCTCTTGAGTTTGGAGTCGACTCGGCTGACCTGACGGGACACATCACGGGGCGCAATTGCAACCACGATCTTGATATCCCAGTTGGCACAACATTCACCTCCATCCACAAAACGAGAGTCGATGGCGATCTGATGCACTTGAACTCGATCGAGTTGGGAATCGTCGGGCGCATTCAACTCACACTGAGCGCTGTTGAGTTTTATGGCAACAACATCGACGTTGTCCCCGGTGGTCATAGCGCCGGATTGACCTTGGAAGGTGATGGCCTTGAGATGCTTGTCGATGTTCTGCAGAACTTATCGAAAAGAGAGTTCGTGTCCATTGCCGCAGAACGAACCTAACGCCATTTAGCTTTTCGAGAGAGACAAAAGTTTCAAGAGCCGATTCGCAGTTTCGGTTCCTGAACTTTTTCCTTTTCCACCCCTGAATCAGCCAGCAGGTGTCCTTGTCCTTGGGGAACCGGGTCATGAAATCGTTCTCTGAACTGACCGGAAAAGAAAAGATCACCGAACTGCTCCTGTGGCTTTGCGTCCCGGCAGCGGCTGTGCTCGGCGTTCTCGCTCTTCGCCTCATCGCTGGCTTTGTGATGCCGCCCGTACTCGCTCAGCTCCCCGGCTCTGCGGCGATGCCCGCGTCGGACTTCGGACGAGTCTTCCTTCACAGTGTCTCTGGCATTCTGACGGCGGCGGTCTTTGTCATCGCGGGAGCCAAGACGGCACCGCGAGGCCGACTCGCAACAGCCATCGTGCTGGCTGGTCTCTGGGGTCTGGCGGCACTCAGCAGTCATGTGCTCGTCCATCTTTCCCAAGGCACACCGCACTACATGCACTTCTTCGTTGAGGCTATGGGGGCGGCTGGTGCGGCGGTTGCCATCGGCTACTCGGAGAAATCGAAAGCAGGGCGTCAATAACCGCCATGATCACCGCCGATTAACGGAGGCCCGCGTCTTTCAGAAGTTGCACGGCCCATTCGGCGTCAGGTCCGGACAGCGGAGGAATTGGATCGCGTGTGTAATCCAAGTCTTCGTAGCCGCCGTTGATGTAGGTCATGTTGACCAGCGATTGCAGATTGAGTCGCACGTCGGCGTCGCCAGGCCGGAGTGGAATCCGAATGCTGGGAAGCGGCAACCGGAGCGACACCGGATAAACCTCTGCCTTGGTCGGCTGCCGCGCGTTGACCACGCAAATTCGATACGGCTGACGATGCGATGATGGAACCGATCGCAGAGGAACCGACAACACCCAAGGGCCGCCGCGCAACAGATCAATTTCCACCAGATGGACGCCCCCCTCCAGCATCTGTTGCTGCTTGCGAAGGTACTGCTGGCGTCCGTGACTTTTGTTGGTCGGGCTCAAAAACTCGATGGATGTCACGATCCTATGCCCCGTCCGTGTATCGACAATTTGCACGGAGCGGCCTGTTTCCGGTTCGATTTCACGAGTCACGATCAACGGCTCTGTGAATGCTTCCGTTGTACTGGCGACCGCCGTGGCGACTCCCCCGGACTCATACGAGCCTGGACGCTCCAGCACTCGCACATCAGGTGAATAACGGCTTTCATCGCTCGCATCGAAGTCGTCCTCGACCGTCACATACTCTTCCACGCGCGCTCGTAATCCGGCCGGCAGGTTCGGCTGCAGCAAATCACGAGCATAGGTCGTCAAACTGGTATGCACGTCGCCCCAGAATTCTTCGAGCCACGGATTCATTCCGGGAAATGGATTCGGTTTCATGAGTGCCTCCTCCCAGACATAACGACGTTCGTTGTGACTTGCGGCGTCATCTTATCTTGCCCTCGGCGTATTTGGACACAGTTCATCTCGCCATCCGCGTCACCGACGTTTTGATCGTCGCGGCTCTTTGCGTTCCTTCGATGGTCGTTGCTTCATTCGCGGGGAGTTGGGGACAGCCTCTTGTTTTCCTCGCGGACGGCCACGGGAAGAGCGGTCGAAGACCAAACGGAAATCGAGTTCGCGGCGGTCAATGTTGACGAAGGCGACTTGCACGCGAACTTTGTCGCCGAGACGAAGCTGCTTCCCGGTTTGTCGGCCCACGAGACTGACGCTGTCCGCGTCGAAGCCGAAATTGTCTTGCTCGGCCAACGTGCTGATGTGGACGAAGCCATCGACCGGAATTTGCGTCCCTTTGCAGAACAGGCCGAAGCGTTCGACGCCGGTGATGATCGCGTCGAACTCCTCGCCGACTCTCGTGGACATGAACGCCAGCAGTTTGATCTTCGTCAGTTCGCGTTCTGCTTGAGCCGCTCGGCGTTCGGTGTCCGAACAGTGCTGGCCGAGGATGGCGAGTTCGGCATCGCTCATTCCGTGAAGTGACTTTTCGGAGCCGCGACCTCGTTTAACCCCAACGCCATCGGCGTGGGCGTTCGCCGTGGATAGCGTCTCCTCAGTGCTTAGCGCCCGCCCCGATGGGGCTGGGGTTAAACGAGTGAACTCGTCAAACAAACGGTGGATCGTCAGGTCCGGGTAACGGCGGATCGGGCTGGTGAAGTGGCAGTATTGGGTGACCGCCAGTGCGTAATGCCCGATCGGCACACCCGAGTACTCCGCCTGCCGCAGGCTGCGGAGCAAAGCGTAGTTGACGGCGTGCTCGGCCGGTGTGCCCGCGACGTCTTTGAGCAGCTTTTGCAATGCGGCCTTCGACAGGATGACCGGACTGTCGAATGGAGACGGGCGGGATTTGAGATTTGAAATTTGAGATTTGGAATGTCGCTTTCCCTTGTCGCGTCGCTGATCGCGATTGGGCGGCTGCGGTTCGCCGACTTCAAAGCCGAGCGTGGCAACGAACTTCGCGAACGCTTGTAGCTTGAGTGAGTCCGGCTCGGCATGGACTCGGCGCAGGAAGCCGACTTCGAGGTCATTCAGTTTCGTCGCGACGGCGATGTTCGCGGCGAGCATGAACTCTTCGATGAGCTGATGACTTTCGTCGTGTTCGACTTCGTGAGCGCCGATGACTCGGCCGTCTTTGTCGAAGTCGAGTTTGACTTCCGGCAGGTTGAGGTCGAGCGAGCCTTTCACGAAGCGTCTTCGTCGCAACGTCATTGCCAGCGAGTGCAGGTCCGTAAGAAGTTGAAGAACGATCGGCGCGACGGCATGCGCCGGCCCAGGCGAGCGGGGCGGCGTCAGCCCCCCGGTTTGTGCGGAATCGTCACGACTCACCGGGGGGCTGACGCCGCCCCGCTCGCC
>CAMDPX010000232.1 GCA_945905295.1 Planctomyces sp. SH-PL62
CGTGGCGTGAACGCCTACACCAACGAGCTGAAGACCCCCAAAGAGCGGCCCCCAAACTGACCGCTGTCCGCCCGCTACAAACGCGGGCTTCCCTATTTCCGAGGATCGATACCACTCACAATTGGAGGCAACATGACTGCTACTTCCAGCGATCACAAGCCAGAGCCAAGTTGCTCAGATCGTCGGCACCGTCATGCTGACGAGCGACGATATGTTCGACCTGCAATTTCGTGAGCGGAACGTGCTCCTGACGAATGCGGCAGTACTCGCACCGCTGACCGGCACGGAGCCGTACCATTGCTCGCAATGTTTCGTCCATCAGACCGCCACGCCTATGACCGCACGCGCTTCCGCCTGCAAAATTGCGACGAGATCAATCGCCTCAACGTAGCCAGCGTATTCCGCTCGTTCGGCCTCCGTCAGCAGTCCCTCGTTGCAGCGACCGGCCAGTTCATCGATCCGCGCCTGCAATTCGGGAGCGGCTCGCAGGTCGGCAAACTGACGAGCAATTTCCGGCGGCAAGCCACGCATCACCGGTTCCAGAACCTTCGCAACGGCAACGCCTTCAAGCTCCAAGATTGAACTCATGACATGGTCCTCAATTCAACGGTTGAAATCGCAGATTCAATGTAGCCTTGGCGCGAGTCAGCCGCCACATCGCGTTGGTCCGCACTCGGCTGGTCACGCGGGATCGCGTTTTGGCTTCTTCTGCGGGCGTTGTTTGAGCAACGCTGGAAACTCCGGCAACTTGCGGAGTGGTGTGAGGTCCGTGTCCTGCTGCATGTGCTCGAAGTTGTCGTACATGGACTGCGGCAGCCTGCTGCCGCTTTGGCTTCGGCAGCCTGCTGCCGAAGGTGACGTCGAGCGTGGTTCAACAGCAGGCTGTTGAACTGAAAGCGGCAGCAGGCTGCCGCAGTCCAAGGCTGCGTTAGGGCTTCTTCTCCGGGCGTTGTTTGAGCAGCGTTTGGAACTCTGGCAACTTGCGGAGTGGTGTGAGGTCCGTGTCCTGCTCGATGTTGTCGAAGTTGTCGTACCCGGCGGTGACCGCTTCTTTCAGGCAGGCGAGCGACAGGTCGAGGGATTTCAAACGCCCCCATCGGCCTCGTGCCGATGGAGCGAAAGATGGAGGGCTAATCAACGACACCACGCGCCGTTGTTCGGACCCCATCCGCCTCGTGCGGATGTTGAATCAGATTCTTCGCCGAGTGATCTTCTTCACCATCCGCACGAGGCGGATGGGGTCCAAAACAAGTCTGGCAGACGACCTCGTTAGCCTGCCATCGGTCGCTCCGTCCAGGCGAGGGGACTGTCGTGTTAAGGAGCTAAAGTACGAACACTATTGCCAGGGTCGCTACACTCCGCCCCGACTGTCATTCGCGGAGGTTGAGCATGGCGACGGCGGATTATTGGGCGGAGCCGAAGGTGGTTCGAGAGCAGATCGTGTTGTTTGCTCCGTCGTTGGATTCGATGATCCCCGACGATCATGAGGTGCGGCTGTTGGACGAGACGCTCCGCCGGTTGGATTGGAGCGAGTGGGAAGCAGAGTACCCTCGGTTGCGGGGCAGCCGCCGATTCATCCGCGCGTGCTGGCGGGCATCCTGGCTCAGTCACTCGGACCAAGCAGAACAAAGGGTGCCCAGTAGTACGGGGCTTGCCAGCGCGGATCGTTGCGAATTTTCAACTTGGCTGCATGCAGAGACGCAGCCGCGCTCAGTTGATCGGTCTTGCCTATGTCAGCAGCGATGAATTCAAAGAAGATGGAGATCAGTTCGGTCGTAGAAGCATCGGAAACGCTCCAATGACTGGCGACCACTCGACGCGCACCGGCAGCCAAGAAGGCTTGGGCCAACGTCGATCCGGCTTCTAACGGACGATCGGGGCCGACGTTGGTTTGACAGGCACTCAACACGGCCAGTTCACAATCGGCGAGCGGCAATTGCAGAATTTCGTTGTAGGACAAGAACCCATCATTGTGTTCGCCGAGAGTCGTGTCGGTCGGTGGCGTGAGGGCGATGGCTCCAAAGAGATTGCCATATCGCTCATCCACGAGCCCGTGAGCAGCCAAATGGACGATGCCGCGACCGCGAACACTTTCCACAAATTGCTGTTCCGTGGCATTGATGTCCAACAATGGTTTCACCGCCATTCCACGACGCTCAAAGCATTCGACCAATCGAGCGCACTCTTCCTTCGTCCCCGGCAGCGGTGGCAACGAGCCACGCAGGCCATACATCATGTCGCGAGTCAATTCGCCACTCCGATCTGCGGCGGCGACCGCTGTCCCTAAGGCGATCGATGTCTCTGAAGTCGGCCCAGCCTCCGACTTGGCGATGCCGGTCTGCAACCCGTATTGAGGATTCCCCAACGTCAGCAAACTGCGACGGCTCTCTGGTGATGAAGCGGAGCGTCGTATCAGATTGACCAAGATGTTGGCCGACGGGGCATACGCAATCGGCGGAAACTCATCGAGCACAAATCGGGGCGAGTCACCGCCGCGGACCAACAACGCCTCGAACGGGAGATTGTGCAACGCTCCGTCAGGAATGATGACCAACTTCTTCGGACGTCGTTTGCGGATCAAGTTGCGGAGTTGTTCGGGAAACAAAATGTCGGCCACGGCGATGAAGGAGGTCGTCGGGACGGCGGACCCCTTTGTGGTCTCGACCGTGCCGCCGATCCCGCGCGTAGGATCGAACTGTTTCTGACGCATCACTTGGCGATACCAGGCGACGAGATCCGCTCCCTTCCGTCGACTCAACGGTCCTGCTGTGACTTCGGTCTGCTCTTTGTCGGCTTCAATCGTTTTGCCCTTGTCCGTCTCGACGGTGCCGCCGATGCCCCGTTGAGCCAGCCCATTCGCGGCACCTCGGAGTTGCGGCAAATCGGGAAGCCAGGTCGCTTGCTGGGAGGTCACCTCCAAGGGCACCGCGACCACAGATTTCGTTTGGTCGCCGATGACCAGCACCACGCTCTGTTGTGCTCCCAGGTGATAGAACAGGACCAACGTGTCGGGAGCAATGACCTCGCGGCGAATTTGGTCGAGCGTCCAAACCGTTCGTTCTTGGGTGAGCAGTTTGGAATAGACCTGACTGGAGTCACGGATCTCGTTCCAGGTTTGGGCATACTCGGATTGAGCTTGATTGAGTTCGCGCGTCAGGCTCTGCCATTCGGCGGATTGGTTCGAGTGTTCCGGCAACAGCTTGGCTTGAACTCGCAGGCGTTGAAGTTGCAGTCGCAATTCTTGTTCGCGAGGCAACAGCCGTTTGGCCACGTCGTCGGGCAGCGTCTGGCGGAGGTCCACTCCTGCCAAATTCAACTGATCCAAGAAGGTCCGATTGCGGCTCTGTTCGGCGGCGACAAACGCGCCGTCATAGTCCTTGTCTTCGAGCAGCCATTGCACCTGCATGTCGAACGCGGACGCAAACTGAGCAAGAAACTTCGCACGGCCTTGTTCCGCTTCGCCAAACGTTTCAGAGCGGAACGCTTCGGGAATCGCGATCGCCTGGCGTAGAGCGGCGAGGGCCTCTGCCGTTTGTCCTGCTTTCCGATAAACGGCCGCCAGATTGCAGAGCGTGTTGTACCGGTCTTGTGGAGCGACCTCGACGTCCTCGTGGAGTTGCCGCGCGTTCTCGAAGAAGTGCTGGGCGTCGGCGAAGCGATCCTGCTGGTAGGCCAGCAACCCCAGCATGTTGAGCGTAAACGCGACGGAGGCTGTCTGCTGATTGGCACGTTGAATGCGCAGCGCCTGTTGCCAATGCGACTCGGCCGTTTCGTAGGCTCGCCCCACGCAAGCGACAATCCCGATCTGCGTATGAGCAGAAGCGGCGGCGAGATGGTCTTCTTGGTGATGTGTCGCACACACGGCCAACGATTTCTGAGCCCACCGATACGACTCGGCATAGCGTGCTTGCCCACGAGTCATCGTCGCCAGAGCGTTGTAGTGCCCCACCGATGCCATCGTCTCTCGACCCGCCGACTCTTCCAGAAGTCGCAGCGACTCCTGGCAGAGTTCGGAAGCACGGTCAAATTGCCCCTGTGATTTATAAGCCATCGCGAGATTCAGGAGCGTCACGCTTTGCAGTCCGTTGGCTCGTGGTCCGCGCTCACGGCAGCGTTCCAACACCTGCTGGTATAACTGAATGGCCCGCTTGAATTGCCCCTGAACCAGACAGACGCTGGCGAGGTTGTTGTAAGACGTCGCCAATTCCGGATCGTCGGACGCCAAGTGCTTCTCGCGAAGTTGGAGAGCCTCACCAAACGATTCAGTCGCCAGCGCGAACTCCCCGACACCGCGCTCGACCGCTCCCAGATTGTTGAGCGCACGCGCCAGCGACGTCGGAGATTTTTCGACCTGGCGGAAGTGATCCACCACCGCGCGCAACAACGGCTTCGCTTTGCCATAGTTGCCCAACGCACCGTACAAGCCGCCCAGCACCGAACTCGATTCCATCACGAGCGGATGAGTTGGTCCCAACTCTGTGGTCTGAATTTGCAACAGTTGCTCGCCGATGGAGATTGCTTCCGGAATTCGGCCAAGCTGTTGATACAGATTCCGAAGCTGTTTCAAATCGCCCGGCGCTGGCCCGGCCGGCGTCGCGTCAGACTTGGCTGCGGCAATGACGCGCTGCAAACACTCAGCGGCGGCCGCGAGTTCCGTTTGAGCTTTGTCTCGAAGTTGCTGTTCGCGGTAAGCGTTCGCTAAGAGCTGATGAATCTGCGCGGCTCCGCGTGGGTTCTCGTCAGGAGAGGCGACTTCCAACGCCTTCCGGAAATGCTGCTCGGCACGCGGGAAATCTTTCCTCAGCGAGGCGTGCGTCCCCAGTTCGACCAGAGCGCGAAGTTGCCGAGGTTTTCCATCCGGCAACCGAGTGAGCTTCGCTCGTAATGATTCGAGCATCTGACCGGCGGGAGCGATGCGAGCGAGTGCTTCCTGGCATTCGACCAATCGCAAAAGCACCGAGACCACCTCATCGGGTGAGAGGCTCCGCTCAAAGCGTTGCAGGAATTCGCGACCGAGCTTGTCCGCTTCTTTCCAATGCTCCGCCGCCAGTTCCTCGCGATCGGTCAAATGTTCGACCGTCGCCAAGCTCACAAGAACTTGCAGCTTTCGGAAGTCCTTGAGCTTCGCGAAGCGATTCGCCAACAGCTCTTCCAGAGTTGCCCGTGCCTCCGAGTAGTCGGCTAAGGCCATCTGGCTTTCCGCAATGCCGAGCGCGTTCTGCTGCAAGATGTCCGCGAACTCAGGATTCCGCTCTCCCTTGAGATCGTCGCGGTATTGCAGAGCGTATTGCAGCGATTCCGAATGTCGTCCGAGACGCCGGCACGTTTCGGAAAGCATGAGCAAACACCGCCGCCGCAATCGAATCGACTCGACGGACGATGGCCCATGAGCGGTCGTCGCCAGAACGAGAGCGAACTTGTCCTCCGCCTGAGACCAGGCTCCACGCCGAAAAAACTCTTCGGCCGCGAGCAAGTCCCGGCCGCGTTCTTGAGCAACCGCCGACACGCTGGCCAGACACAGAAGCAGGCCCGCACAAAAAAGTGCCCAGGCGAGCGAGGCGGCGTCAGCCCAATGGCACTCGCTTTGGAAAGTAGTAGGCACATTCCATGTGCCGTCAGCCTGAGAAGTGCGGACGGCACATGGAATGTGCCTGCTACTTTGTCGGCAAAGTGAGTGCCATTGGGCTTCAGCCCCCCGGTGCATTCGCCGCAGGACCGGGTGTCTGACGCCGTCCCGCTCGACTGGATCGTTCATTCGGCGTTTCCTCTTGGCACGCATGAGACATCACTCGTGAGGAAAGACAATCCCGGTATAGCCATCGAAGACTTGGCTCAGACGCTCGGTGAAACGGTCGATTTCGAGGGACAGCGCTTTGTCGGTTTCGACGATGCCGCCGATCCCTCTTTCGCGCTCCTCTCGCCGGAACGAAACGAGTTTCGGTTGGTCTCCCTCCACCTGTGCCAGACTCAGCCGGATGGTCTCAATGGATTGCAGTTCTGCTTGATCCAATGGCCGCGGAGAAGTCGCGACCAACACCGTTTCCAGGCCGTGAAGTTCATCCAAGAAGTACATCTTTTGCTTCTGTCCCTCAGCAGCGAGTGGCGGAGCCCAAAGTTCAGCGACCGGCTTCTGCTGATCGAGATCTTCGGCAGTCTTAGGCCAAAGACGCTCCGGGACACCGTTCGTATCGATCATGTAAAGGTAGACGTAACTCGTGGCACTCAGCTTCACATGAAATTGCAGTTTATCGTGAGCGTGAAGCGGCAGAGATTTCTGGCTTAAGACTTCGTAGCCCTGTAGCTGGAGTGCTCGTTGAAGATGAGTTTCGAGAATCGGAACCGACGCGGATCGGTTCACATTCGGCTTTTCGACGGTGGCATCGATCTGGTGAGGAGCGTGCTTGCCGGCAACCAAAGCATTACCGGAGAGTGCTCGATCGGCCTTCCCATTCGACAACGTTGCCCCCGACGATGACTTGGCTTCCGGTGGCTGGGAAGTCGTGGCATTTCCACCGCGATCCAACCAGGCCACACACAGTATCACCGCTGCAGCAGCCACCGCTCCGACGAAGACAGGTAGATTGCTCCTTCTTTCCAACTTGCCGGCCGCTGACTCCATCGGCAACTCAGTTCCCGCGACTGGTATGCTCACTGACTCAATTGTCTCTTCATCAACTTCAGAACGAATTTCTCGGGTCGAGCGAAAAACATCCGGTAACGCCTCATCCAGGGCAAATGCAATTTCCTTGGCAGATGCAAAGCGATCGGCAGGGGCCTTCGCCATTGCCTTGAGGCAAATCGCTTCGATGGCCGGTGAAATTGTGCCGCAATGGTCACGCAGAGCGATCGGACTTTTCGTGGAAATGGCAGCCACGATCGCGGTAAAAGTTCCCTCGAAGGGCCGTCGTCCGGTTAAGAGCCGATACATCACCACGCCCAGGCTATAGATGTCCGTGGCTGGCCCAATCTCGCGGGAGGCTCCACGAATTTGTTCCGGAGACATGTAGGCGGGAGTCCCCAGAAATGTCCCGTCCTTCGTGACATCCTTTTCCTCACCATTGACCTGCCGCGCCAGTCCGAAATCCATCAGGACCGCTTGGCCTTTTGTGTTGAGCATGATGTTGGCCGGCTTCATATCACGATGGATGATGCCGCAGTCATGCGCCTCTTGCAGTGCCATCGCGACTTGTCGAATCACGGCGATCACGTCGGCTTCGGGCATCGACTGGCCCGATTCAAAAAGTTGCTCCAGCGATTTCCCTTCAATGAACTCCATTGTGAGGAACAGCATTCCGTCGATCACGCCGACATCAAAGACCCGGCACAGATTTGCGTGCGACAATCGAGCGACAGCACGCGCTTCACGAAGAAACCGTGTGACGATCTCGGTGGAGGCTTTGCGTTTGAAGAACGGGACTTTCAACGCCACCGTCCGATGTAAGTGAGAGTCATAGGCTCGATAAACGGCTCCCATACCACCACGACCGAGCTCACTCTCGATCCGATATCGTCCAAAGACTTGGCCGGCGGAAAGGTCCGGCACCGGATAACGCAAGGAAGTGATTTCAAGGCCATCCTCAAAGGGTTGAGTCAGGTTGAGCTCGTTGGAATCGACGGAAGCCTCCACTTTGGTTTCGTGACTTTGGCTGACCAAGTCGGTGTTGAAGCTGCTCTGTGCCGCTACCGACGGAACCTCGGAGGCACCTGCATTCGACGTCGCGATCTGCGTCCGAACAGATTCTTGATTCGTGAGGCTCATCTAAGTTCTTTCCAAAATAGACGTCTTGGGCTACCGAATTCCATTGATCCGGTTTGCATTCAATCGTCGATGTCCCGCTCGATCCATCGGGAGAACATGTGCCGCGAATGGCGATTTCTCAACGGACGCGGACTGTGTTTCGCGACGGCGGAAGTGACCATCCCATTCAATGCCAGCACTCCCCATACGGGGACAACGGTGCCGAATTCATCCGTTGTCGATTCCAATAAAACCTCTTCCGACGACTGCGAACTGTGATCGAATAACTCGCTCGCCAAGGCCGTGTTCGTTGCGAGTTGTCCCAGGTAAGTCGCGAGTCCGGAGTCTCGTGTGGCATTCAATCTGCACGCGTCAGAACTTGGTGACAGCGAGACCAATTCCCCCGTCGTTGCCTGGGACAAATGCGCCGCTTGGCGATTCTTCGGAACTGCCGAGGACTGGTCGGGAGCCGCGTTCATCGGAACTGCGACTGGCGGTTTGACGGCTGGTGGTGTTGCGGAGCCAGCCGGACGATTTGTCGGTGCATTCGGACGAAAGAGTCGCAGACTGCGGAGGCCGCGAACGATCTGCGTCAGCGGCTGCGTTCCCGGCAACAAGTTCAGCGACGCGACGACCGACTGGATGCTCGTCCGCAGATTGTCAGAGTCGCTCAGATTGGGCAGGCCCAGGTCCGTGCTGAATGTCTTAAGCGCCGAAACCAGCAAGCTGTTGCCTATCTCGTTCGTAATGTCTTCAATCTTCTGACTCACTTGTGTGACCAATAAAACCAGTGATCGCCAACTCGCAAGCTCGTCGTTTTCACTCGCGTCACCACGAGTTTCCGCCTCCTCCGGCGGAAACGTACCAAACAACGCTAAGAGCACCGAGCTAAATGCGCCGACGCCGTAAATGGGCTGATTCACACCGGCCACGGTGTTACCTAGTCCGCCGGAAATCTCCGCGAAGTCGAGAATCTGGTTCCCGTGCTCACGTTGCAGATCGGCCAGATCGAACACTGTGAAGAAATCGCGGCCTTCCTCGGTGACATACAAGTCCATGCCGACGACCTGTAAATCACTGGCGTTGGTAATCCCGTCGAGGAAATACGAACCGGAGAAATCAAAACCGTTGCCGTCACCACGCAATAGCGAGACCGAGCCGTTGCCGTTGCTGGCCACCGACAGGACCACCAGATCGAAGAGACCGTCACCGACGAAATTGCTGCTCCCGTCAATGCCGACCGGGCAATTGTTCCCCGGGAGCGACAACGAAATTGTAGGCTGACTGCCACTGAAGACGGCCGCTGTTAAGGGAACAATCTCAAGACTATTCCCGCCAGAGTTGGGCAACACCAAGTTGCCATTCACGATCGCTCCAGGCAGCGGCGAGAAATCCAGCATCACCGTATTGCTCGGATTCTGGTTGAAGATGCCGTTGCCAGCGCTCGGAAAGAACGACACCGAGTTGTTCGTGCCATTGGTCACCACCAAACCTGACTGCATCGAGCCATTGGGATTGAGCAGGTTCACCACTTGAGCGTCCACTGGGCCGGAACCGGACGGGAGTTTCGAGAGTGCGCCGGCTCGAAAGGGAATCGACGTCGCTCCAGACACCGTTTGTGAATTGGCGGCGGCTTGTCCATAGAACACGGCCACGGTGTTGGAGCCGCGATTGGTCACAATGAGATCCATGTGTAAGTCGCCATCCAGATCACTCACCGTCACGCTCGCCGGATTCGAGCCGGTGAAGATCGCCTCGCCGGACTCAAAAGTGCCATCGCTACGTCCCTGATAGATCAAAACGCTGTTGCCGCGAGTGTTGGGCACGATCAGATCGGCCACGCCATCGCCATTAAGATCCGTAAGCTTCGGCGCTCCAGGAGCGGTTACGTCGTTGTCGCTGGACGCTAACTCGAACAACGAATCGCCAGCGCCACCGTGTCTAATTGAAACACGATCAGATGCCTGGCTGGTCACGACTGCCTCTCGCACGCCATCGTCGTTCAAGTCAAAATCCAACACGGCAAGATCCGAACGGCGATCGGCGTGACGGTCTTCTGCAAACCGGCCATCGCCTTGATTGAGCAGCAGCAGCAGGTCTCCAAATTCATTCGTGGCGATCACGTCGGGCAAATTGTCGTCATTAGCGTCCTGCAGAATGAACCCCGTGATTGGAGTCGGCAGGTCCATCGTCGTGGGCAATTCCAGCCCGCTCGTGTCGGCAGAATTGAAGAAGACCGACAATTGCGTCCCGGACTCATTCAGAAACACTGCATCGTCTCGGCGATCGTGATTGACGTCCGCCACACGCACGGCGACGAATCGAGACGGCGAACCGCCCAGCCGATACAACTCGCGAGCCGCGCCTTCCAGCCCGTCCGGTGTTCCGTACAAAATCGCAAAACTGTTGCTGCCAGGATTGGTGACGATCACATCCGGCCAATCATCCGCATTGAAGAATCCCACATCCGCGCTCGACGTTTGATCGAACGATTGACTCTCGACACGCAGCGGATCATACGGCAGAGCGCCGACGAAATACGGGCCGACCCCCGCGCGAGCCGACGTGGTCGTAAACAGTCCCGCTCCCGCGTTCTGCAGCACGCTCACGTCGCCGGAGTTGAAGTTTGGAACGACGAGATCCAGTTGGCTGTCTCGATTCAAATCGGCGATCGTCAACGAGACAGGGCCGGCACCCGCCAAAAACAGTCCCGTTGCTTCAAACCCGCTTCCACCGTCGCGATACAGCGTCACGGTTTGATCGCCTTGGTTGATCAGCGCGAATTCGTCGCGGCTGGAGGCATCGCCTTCGAAATTGCCGGCCACGATTCGCGCCGGCAATGAGCCGTCAATCGGCACGCTGCCAACCTGTTGAAATGTCGGCAGCCGCCCGATTGCGGCAGCCTGATACTCGAACAAGCGGACGGCATTCCCCGCAACATCCAACGTCGCAATGCGCAAACCGCCGGCTGTCCGCAATACCGCAAAGTCTCGTGCGGGATGAACGCCATTCACGACCACTGAAGTACCAAATTCCGCCGCCGTGTGCGCTCCCGCATTCCCAACGCTCGGAGCGACCATGCCTTGCCGAAACTGCACCTGTCCGTCGCGGGCCAACACCAACACGTCATCCAACTCGCGTCCTCGAACATCTCTGTCGCCGTTCAAATTGACGATCACGGGACGTGTCCCGACAAAAACCGGGGCGACGGACAACGAATTCGTCGAGTGACTCTCTGCATCGGTGAGAAAGACATTGATCTCGTTCGCCATGTAATCCGGACAGACAGCATCGTCGCGGCCATCGCCGTTCAAGTCGGCAACAATGTCTTTGAATCCATCACCATTCAGATCGATGTCCGTGCTAGGAACTTCTTGCTGAGGGATGGTCTGGGCTGCCTCGAACGTTCCATCGCCGCGGCCCAACAGCAGAGAACTATCGTTTGACGCGTAGTTTTGAGTGATTAAGTCGATACGTCCATCTTGATTGACGTCTTCCGCCCGGACACCCCCGGGATAAGGTCCCACGCCGAACCGCTGCTGAGTTTCAAAGGTGCCATCGCCGCGCCCCAATAACACGGACACATCGTTACTGCGGCCATTCGGGGAGATCAAATCCAAACGTCCGTCGTTGTTCACGTCTGCCACGGTCATCGCTCGCGGCAGGTAGCCGATGCCGGACTGCCCGATGCTGAATCGCCGTTGATCGCGAAATGTGCCGTCACCGTTGCCCAGTAATACAGACACGCTGCCGTTCGAATAGTTGCCGGTGTCAAAGTCGTAGCGACCCAGGTTCGGCGTCACGAGATCGAGCCGGTCGTCTACGTTCATGTCAATTAACTGCACTGCCCACGGCGATGTTCCGACACGAAATCGCCGCTCGCTCTCGAAGCCGAAATCCTCTTGCTGCACGAACACTGAAACATCGTTGGTGAATTCATTCGAAAACACCGCGTCGAAGTTGTCGTCCTGATTCAAGTCTCGAAACTGCAATGTCGACCGGAATTGGAGTTCGCTCACGTCGCCAGCAAGTGGGAATTGCAATGTTACGGTGAAAGTTCCATCGCCATTTCCTGACAGCACTGTTCCATCATTGGAGAATTGATTGACGACTAAGAGGTCGAGGTTGCTATTGCCATCGATGTCTATCGATTGAACCGAGATGGGCCCTATTCCGACGCCCAACCGCTGTACCTCCTCAAAGGTGCCGTTATGCCACAGCAACACGGACACATCGTTCGACGCTTTATTGCAGGTGATGAGATCCAGCCGCAGATCGCCGTTGACGTCGATGGCTTGTACCAGCACCGGTTCGGCACCAACCGCGAAGCGCCGTTCCGGCTCGAATGTTCCATCGCCTCGCCCGAACAACACCGAGACGTCATCCGAAAACTCGTTGACCGTCACGACATCCAGAAAATCATCATCATTGAGCCGCACGGTCAGTGCGGCTTTGGGAAAGGCTCCGACGGGAATCGGTTGGCGCGCATCCGAGTTGGCTTGGAAATTCGATGCGATCGCAATCAGCGACAGGCTGGCCTGGTCCAGTGGTTGAACCCCGACGATGTAATCTCCCGGCCCAATTTGCTCAGTGAACTGCACCGGAATCAATGGATCGGCATCTCGAAAAGTCCGCTGGCTCAACACGCGACGATCAAGACTGCGCAGCGTCACAGTGCCAAGAAACGCTGCGTCGTCCCAGTTCGACAATTCGAGTGTCCATGTGCCGGTCCCTGTGACATGCAAGGAATACTCGCCGGGAATCGCCGTCGATTCCAGAGTCGCAATGCCTATCGAGTCTACCTCGCGATACACGGGCGCGACCTGTCGAGGCGCTGCACCCTCCAACGCGGTCGACTGATTCGTGAATCGAATTCCGTCGAAATACGTCGTAAACCCGAAGTCCCAAGTGTCGAGATGAATCGTCAATCGCGTGATCGCGGTCAGGTCTGGATCGCCCTCGGTGACGCGCTGCCAAGTGTTGTCGCCCGCCAAGGGAATCACGAAATGCTGCCATTCATGGATTCGCGGATCGAAATTACGCGGGCGATACCAAACGCGGCCGCTGACCGTCTCCAATTCGATGACCGAAAAGTCGTCAAAAATTTGAAAGCGATTGGGATTCGGATTGTCAGCAAACAAGTAGAAGGACAGCGCGTCAAATCCGCTGATGTCCAGCGGCGAACTCGCCTGCGATAACGTGATGCCGGTGTCGAATCCGCTAAGCGTGACAAACTTGAGCGATGCCGCACCTTCCAACACGTGTGTTTGATCGTCCGTCACGACTGCGGCGGCCCCGTCGGAGGCGAATGTTGTCCAACTGCTCTGTGTGAACTCGGCGAAGTCCGCCGCCGGGTCGAACTCTCGTACGAGATCGGCGAACCGAATTCCATCGAAGTACGCGGTGAAGCCGAAGTCCCAGGTGTCGAGATGAATGGTGAGTTGCGTGAGCGCGCTGAGATCGGGGGTTCCGGTTTCCGTGCGATGCCAAATCAAATCGCCGTCGAGTGGAACGCGAAAGTCCTGCCAAACTTGATTTCGCACCAATTGGGCCGTGGGCATTAGACGAATCGTACCGGTGAGCGTCTCCAAATCGATCACCGGCTGATTCCCTTGAAATCCGAGCGGATGTGGATTCTCCGCGAAGATCGAGAACAGCAACGTGTCCGCCGCGCTCACGTCCAACGGGACACGCGCCGGAAGTTCGATGCCCGTGTCGAAGCCGCTGCCGGTCACAAATTTCAAAGACGCGTCGCCCTGCAAGACGTGCGTCTGGTCATCGACGACGGTTGCCGAGGAGCCTTCAGCAAATGTTCGCCAACGAGCAGCGCTGAATTCGGCCAGATCAGCAAAGGCGTCCAAAGGAGGCAAAAGATCGCCTTCCAAAATCAAGGACCACGACCGCAGCGTGCCTGAGTCTAACGTTGCCGCGTCAGTGATCTTCAACTGCCAGTCGCCGAATGCCTGTTGGTTATTAAGGGGGCTTGGAAAAATGTCTTCGTGAAATTGTCTGTTGATGTTACAGATCGCGTGTCTCCAGGGAAGGAGGGATTGCGATGGTCGAGTTGGAAGTCCATGAGTGTGAGTGCGAGGTGTGTCGCGGGGCCGAGGAGCATCCCGATCGTG
>CAMDPX010000233.1 GCA_945905295.1 Planctomyces sp. SH-PL62
AGGGAGCGGCCAGCACTGGCCGCTCCCTAACGGTCGCGGTACGGCTCTGAACCTGCGGCTACGGCCCCTCCACCGTCACGGCCATGATCACCGGCGAGGTCACGTCGCGGCCTTTGATCAAGTCGATCGATTCGATCTTGTCCTGCCGCTTAGGGAAGACGACGAAGTAGCGGACTTGCTGGCCGCGGACGGCGAACGCGAACTTTGACTTCGGGACATCGACCCGCCGGATGTAGTCCGCAAAATGTTCGCCGTTGAGCAGCGGGTGATTTTCGATCTCGCCATCCGCGTATTTGAGCCGCACGGTGACCGAGGTCGTCCCCTTCTCCGATGCGGGCCAGCCCCAACCGCTGACGCCGCTGAGGAAATGGATCGCCTTCGCCGGTGAGTTACAGGGCAACGTCACCGCTTGCGGCATCTTCGGAGGAATGCTGCCGTTCGTCCCGTGCAGCATGATGGCGTTGGGAGTTTTGTCTCCGTTGGGATCAATCAAAACGAACGGGACTCCTTCAAAGATCTTCGGCTTCCAATCGTCGAAGATCAGGCGTTCGACACCCGCATCTTCGCTGTTAAACATCCCCTTCGTGCTCACGATCGTGGCGATTTTGTCGAGCGGAATCGGCAGGAATTTTCCTCTCTGAGTCAGGAACTCCAGCAGATCGCGCAGCTCGATCGGCGTGTGCAGCTTCTCGACCCCTTCGGGCATCAGCGATTTCTTCGAGGCGGTCAGCTCCTCGATGTTCTCGCGCAGGATCGTGTGCTTCTTCGCCTCGGAATCGATCAGCTCAATCGCCGTCTTCGATTCCGACGACAACAAGCCGTTGAAGACTTTGCCGTCGTCGGTCTGCACGGTGTAGATGCGAAAATTTCCTTCGACGCTGCGGCTGGGATCGAGGATGTGAATCACGAGTTCATGCTTCGGATGCACCGCCATGCCGGTCAGGTCGGGACCGATCTTGGTTCCCTCGCCGGAGTGCGTGTGACACTTCGCGCAGGTCTTCTTGAAGACCGCTTTGCCGTTGGCGACCTCGCCGGTCTTCTCGATCGTCGGCATCAGTTCGTCGATGACTTTTTGCCGATCGGGATTCGGCAGCCCGCCCCCCTTCGCCAGCAGCGGCTTCACGCGAGCGGCGAGTTGCTTGTCCGGATGCGCTGCGAGCGCTTGCTTCTGCTCCAACGACAAGTCGGTGAGCTCAATCGTTCCGGCCTCGAACGCCGCGATCAGCGACTTCGTCCAATCGGCGCGAGCAAGCAACCCGCGCATCGCCGTCTGCCTCACGGTCGGAGTCAGCGTTGGCCAGCTTGCGATCAACGTGTCCCCCGCGGCCGATGACTCGCTGAGCCCGATCGCTTCGACCAATCCACTCGCCAGCTCGGATGACGTGCGGGGCGTGATCAGCTTGGCCAGCGTCGTGGTCGTGTCGGCGTCGAGCTTCTTGAATTCCACGAGCTGCTTCGCAGCGGCAACTCGGTCAGCGTCCTTTGCCTTCTCATCGGATGCGACCGACAGAAACCCCTTCGCGATCTCGGCAACATGCGATTCGAGGGCCTTGCTCCCCAACCGCGCGGCGAGGTTCACGAGCATTCCCCGCTGAGCAGGAGCCAGTCGATTGAGAAGATCGAGCAGCGACTTCTCGGCGGCCTCATCGAGCTTCGCCGGTTTGTCCTTCGGCCATCCGGTAGCCAGACCCGCGATCGTGTCTTCGAGCACCGGTGAGCTCGGATGTTTTGAATTCGCCAGGAGCACTTCGCCGATCGAATCGACGGGAGCTCCACGTCCAAAGTGCTCCGCAACTCGGCGAGTGATTTCACGCGCGGGGTCGTTCAGATCGACCAACGACTTGATCGAGCTCGCATTGGCGAGCGAGATCAAGAAATACCGATCGTGAACGGCAGCCGCCGATGTCAGTGCGTCGCGCAGCCAACGGTCGTTGGAGTTCTCGGGCCGCGAAACCGCGAGGGCCAAAACCTGCGCGGCTGTGGGGGAAGGTGACGGCATCTCGGAGAGCGCCAGGAACGCCGCCAGTCGGACCTGCGGATTCTTGTCCTGACAGATGCCGCTCTTTGCAATCTCCTCAATCGACTTGGGATCTCGAGGCAGCACGCGCAACGCATTGATCCGTCCCGCCGCCGAGTTATGCCGCAACGCACCGATGACCGCCTTGGTCGCATCCGAGTTCATGCCGTTCAATGCGCCTCGGCCGTGCATCGTCCACACGGCGTGATTGAAGGCGTTGCTCTGCCCGATCTCATCCTCGGAGTGATCATTCGCGAGACCGATCAACGCCTGAATCACGTCGGCGTTCTTGTTCTCCACCATCAATCGCTGAGCGTGCAACCGCCAGAGCCGGTTCCCCGTCTGCAACGCATCCAACTGACCGTCGACCGTCGAGAGATCCGGATTCGGCGGTAGGTCAGGCTTTCCAGACTGACCCGATTCGCGTTGGACGTCATCGGACGGTTTCTCGCCGTTCGGGTCAGCCTGGAAAGGCTGACCTACATAAACGACGCGATAAATCCGCCCGTGCTTCTTGTCCCGCAGATCAATCTCGTAAGCGTTCCCCTTGCCAGTCTTGTAGCCGGCCGGCGTCGGGTTGTGCTGCACGATGATGTTGTACCAGTCGATCACCCAGAGCTGACCATCGGGTCCGACCTCTGCCATGATCGGAGCGGACCACTCGTCATCGCTCGCCAAGATGTTCCACGGATTGTTCGAGCGGAATCCTGCTCCATCGGGACGCAGCACGAATGTCGAAACGAGTTTGCCGGTTGGCTCGCAAACGAACGCGGTGCGATTCCAATACTCCTTCGGCCAGCTTCGCGCCGTATAGAGCGCGTGCCCCGCCGCCGCCGTGAAGCCGCCGTGATGATCGACTTGCCGGACCTTGTCGCTGAGCGGCTCAATCTTGTTCCGATCCGCAATGCCGCCGAGCACGCTGCTCGACCAGCCGCGCACTTTTTCGTAGTAGCGATTCGGGATCGACATGAACTCGCTGGGGTTACCGTTCGCCGTCGAGCCGAAGATCAAACCTTCCTCGCTGATGCCGAGGCCCCAGGTGTTGTTGTTGGTTGAACGGAGGAATTCGACGTCGGTGACGCGAACGTCGCCATCTTGTTTAACCCCAACGCCATCGGCGTGGGCGGTTCCAGTCGCCGCGCCGTTCGCACGCACGCCGTTGGCGTTGCGGTTAAACGACGTATCGCCTTCCACCTTGAACCGGAAGAACCCCATGCGGAACGACTCGCCGGTCTTCTTGCCGTCGTCGAACACCGGCTTCGAGTTGTTGTAGCCCTGCATGGCGTAGTACCAGTTGTCGAGCCCGTATTGGAAATTGCTCACACCGCCGTGTGTGTCGCCGAGCGCCCAGCCGGTGATCAGCACCTTGCGAATGTCTGCCTTGTCATCGCCGTCGGTGTCTTTGAGATAGACGGTCTCCGTGCCGTCCTGCACGATCGCTCCGCCGCGATAGAACGCGATCGCAGTCGGGATGCTGAGCCCTTCGGCGAAGATCGTGAACTTGTCCGCCTTGCCGTCGCCGTTGGTGTCTTCGCAAATGCGAATGCGGTCGCGGCCCTTCGTCGGTTCTTTCAGTTCGTTCGGATAGTCGAGCGTTTCGCAAAGCCACAGCCGACCGCGCTCGTCCCAGTTCATCGACAGTGGCTTACCGATGTCCGGGTCCGCCGCAAACAATTCCACCGCGAAGCCAACCGGCGTGATGAAGTGCTTGATCGACTCTTCGGCCGGCAACGGTTTCTGAAGCTTCTTCACCGGTTCGGCGATCGTCCCCCACTGCTTGGCAGGTGGATAAAACGGGATCACCGAATCGACATACTCAAACGGCTTCACGTCCTTGCGCGGAGCGGTCATCTCCGGCCGATCGGAGAAGCTCGGCACCTTGCTGACATCGTCATTGCACGCCCAACGAATGCCACGCTCGACGAGGTTTTGGAAACCGGCGTTGCCCCACGTCCGCTCGTCATGTCCCCAGGCCGTGTAGAAGACTCGCCCCTTGCCGTGAGTTCGCACCCATGTCCACGGCTCTTGCGCGTCCCCCTCGGTGCGAGTCTCGAGCACAATGCGATCCTTCTCGTTGTGCTTCGTATGGACGTAGGTCTCATCCCAACTCTCAAAGCCCTTGTAGCCCTTCAACAGCGGATGCGACTTCCCGTCCTCGGTCGTCGCGACTCGAAACGTCCCGGTTCCGTGCCGCTGAAACTGAGCACCCATCAGAGCGACCACGTCGTCGTTGTTGCGAAAGCAGTAACTCGCGCAATGCAGCGGGACGAATCCCTTGCCGCTGGCGACATAGGCCAGCAGCGCCTTGGCTTGGTCGTCTTCGATCTTGTCGATGTTGGCAAACAGCACCAGCCCATCGAACTTCGCCAGCTTCTCGGCATTCAGATCGCCGACGACATCGGTGTATTGCAACTCAATCCCACGAGCCTTCATCACCGGCTGAAACTGCCCAAACCGAGCCCGCGGCTGATGATGCCCGTTGTCGCCCAGATACAGCAGCTTGAGTTTGGTCGGCGCGTCAGCGGCGACGACACTGGAAGTCACCAGCAACATCACTCCGAAGAGTTTCAGAATCCAAGCCGCTCTCTTCGCCAACACAGTTCGATGACTGAAACACATGCAATGATTCCTCGGAAGATGTCGAACAAAATTCGTGGTGAGATTGAGGGTTCAATGTGCGGCTGCCATTGTTCCCAATTGCGTCTTCATTTCGTCGATGATCGCCGGCAGTTGAGACACATCGGCGACGTGATGTTGATGGACGTAACTCGGCAGTTCGTCAGCGCTCAGTCCGTCATAGAACACGAAGATCGGTTTCGCTGTGCCCATCGCCATGCCCACTTCAAAAGTCAACCGCGACGAGGTGAGCGAATTCCTTGTGAGCAGGACGACAATGCACTCCGCCCTCAACATGGCGTCGCGTATCGCAGCTTGCCAATCGGAACCCGACGGGATTTCCGTCATGGTCCAGACGCGCATCCCCGCCGCCTTCAGAGCGGACTTCACCAGCGAGGCCAGGCCACGGTCGATCTCACTATGGCTGATGACAACGTCAATGTGTTTTTGAGTCATGAGTTTCCTTCCGTTTCAGCAAGTCGGCCAGATACGCGTCGAATTGATTAATGTCAAAGGCCCGCTTTTTATCGATGATGCCCGGCAGTTGGTCGGCAGTGGCGTGCAAGAGAATCGGAACAATTCGTTTCCTGGCCATGAAGGCCATCCCGATCTCCAGCACCACCCATTGCCGTTCCACCGACTGAGGAGAAATAAGAACGAGGACTTCGGAACATTGGCTGATCGATTCACGAATGGACTCCGGGATATCTCCGCCTCCTTCAATGTCGCGGTCGTCGCGAATGGTCACAACGCCGACGGCTTCTAACTTTTCACACAATGCCGTGGCGACCCATTTGTCGTAGGTCGCGTGGCTGACAAAGACTCGATACGGCGGCGTTGTCACCTTGAATTGCGTTCGTTTGCGCTTCGCCATCAGCCTTTCTCCCGCACCAGCAGCATTAGGATTGATACAAATTGCGCACGGAAAAAGCTCCCTGACAAACTGCTTAACTTTTGGGAACCCGGAGACACACTTCCTTGAAAATCACAAACCGTATCTACGTTTTTTCAAGGATAAATTGTGATTTCTCGGCCCCGACGCCTGAATCAACTGACGACGGCACTCGCTTGCAGTCCTGCGGCAATGCTGCTTGGGCCGAGACAATGTGGCAAGACGACGCTCGTTCGGCAATTCGCTCAGGAGTTCGCGGCGAAGAAACCTAACGACCCCGTGACTCTGTTCGACTGCGAAAATCCAGCAGATGTGATGCGGCTCAGCCAGGCGATGACGGTGCTCGAACCGCTGCGTGGCTTGATCGTGATCGACGAGGCCCAGCGGCTACCGGACTTGTTCCCCGTGCTGCGCGTCTTGATCGACCGGGCCAGCTCCCCCGCGAAGTTCATGCTGCTGGGAATCGCGTCGCCGCAGATCATAAAGGGAGCGTCAGAGTCGTTGGCCGGCCGTGTCGCGCTGTTGGAGCTGACTGGCTTCGACATCACGGAACTTGGAGTCGATCGTTGGCGTGACTT
The DNA here is from genome assembly GCA_945905295.1 of Planctomyces sp. SH-PL62. GTDB lineage: Bacteria > Planctomycetota > Planctomycetia > Planctomycetales > Planctomycetaceae > SXKJ01. The sequence continues at coordinate 6,104 of CAMDPX010000233.1, forward strand.
GTGGGTCCGTGGCGGCTTCCCTCGTTCGATGCTGTCCGACACCGATGCCGACAGTTTTGCTTGGCGACAGGATTTCATCCGTTTGTTTTTGGAACGCGATCTCCCGGCACTTGGTCTGCGGCTGCCGACGCCGGCGCTGCAACGCTTCTGGACGATGGTCGCGCACTATCACGGACAAGTTTGGAATCGCGCCGAGGTGTCCCGTTCGATGGGGATCTCGGAAGCGACCGTACGCAATTATCTCGACGTGATGACGCACGCCTTCATCGTGCGGCAATTGCCGCCGTGGTTCGAGAACGTCGGCAAGCGGCATGTGAAATCGCCGAAGGTCTACCTGCGCGACAGCGGCCTGCTGCACGGCCTGCTGGGTCTCGACAGTTGGTCGAACCTGACCGCGCATCCGAAGCTCGGAGCCTCATGGGAAGGTTTCGTGATCGAGCATCTGATTCACCTATCAGGGACTCGCGACGCCTACTTCTGGGCCACGCACGGCGGCGCGGAATTGGACTTGCTGCTGTTTCATCGCGGCCGCCGTCTCGGCTTCGAGGTCAAGTTTCAAGACGCCCTTACAACTACGAAGTCGATGCACATCGCCATCACCGATTTGAAGCTCGACCGCCTGTTCGTCGTCTATCCCGGCACCTCACGCATTCCGTTGACCGAGAAAATCGAATGCTTGCCGTTCACGGAGATCGCTTCGGAGGTTTCTTAGTCCGCAGCCATCATTCGTCGACCGCGAAGAAATTGGAATCGACGCGTTAGGTTTCGTATGTCTGCATCACGGTGACTCCGACGTTGTGCGCGATCATCATGGATTGAAAGTCGGGAACGGCCATTGGAATTTATCCTTCATTCAGACTTCGCAGCGATCCCCGCATACGGGTACTTCGACACCGTCTCCCAAGCGATCTGCTGCAAGATCGCATGTTGAGCGTCATCAACGCCACGCTCGCCGAGCTTCAAGCCGACGGGGCTGACTCGATAGATCGCCGCGAAGTTGCAGTAGGCAGCCAAGGCCATCACTTGGCCGTTGCCGTGGCCGATTGGATCGCGGAACAGTTTTGATTGAGCGGTGATGCCGGGGAACTGGCCCTCCACGATCAGGGCTCGCAGCTTCACGACGGCGTCTCCGACCGGGACGATGAAGACCGCTCGCTTGCCGTGTTGTTTGTTAAGGTCATCGGCTTGAGCCTCCAGCTTTTTACGCCATTCATCGACAGCGGCTTGTAGGTCGGCGATCTTGGCGTCGTCTCGCTGGGCATTGTCTTTGATGCGGCCGGCACCTTCCGGCACATCGAACGGATACCACGATGCCTGCACGAGCAGCCGCAGGTTCGGATTGTGCTTCAGTCCCAACTCGGTGAAGTTCGTGATCCCTGGATCGGGGATCGCGACGTGAGCGGCCATCGTAAAGACATCGACCTCGCCGCTGAGGAGCGCGGGCTTGGCTTTGTTCTTGTCGTCCGCCAAGTCCCAATGTTGGATGACTCGCGAGCCGCCGATGCCCTGCGTTCCGGCTAGCTTGTGCCCTTGAATGTTGGCTGACTTCACAAGTTGCTCGACGGCCGGAGGGACGAACATGTGGAAGCTGTGGCCGGTGTAGAAGACTCGTTGTCCGGCGAGCGGTTTTTGGTCCTGACCGATCGCGTGCCAAACAAAAAATAACAACAGCATGAAGCTGAACGGGACAGCGCACCGCTTTGGCCCGATAACGGCTTGGCTCGAAAGCTTCATTATCTTCCTCAATCTGCTGGTGGATGGACTTTGTTCAATCGTCTTCAAATTGCACAACCCGAATCGGAGTTCGACGGCCGTTGAGTTCCACATCCATACTAAACTCTTCGCGGGCGATTTGTTCTTTAGAAAGAGAAAGCTCGAAATGCTGTGTGGTCACGCGGACTTCGTTGTTCTCCCACTTCACAACCGCGTCTTCTCCGCAGTTCATGATCGTCGGTGCTGTCGGCAAGACTCCGTACTCGTAGCTGCAGTTCCACTGATCGCCGACCGGCAACTCCACCAACTCCTGAGGCAGCCGCACACAAAACACGATCCGGTCACGTCGCCTGAAGAAACCGAGGATTCCTTCTTTCCGCAGCTTCACTCCGAACATCAGGATTACAGACATCGTCTTGGTCTCTCGGCGACAAGTTGTCTCAACGCTGGGACTCACTGCTTCTTGTTCAAATTCGATCCCAACCAGGTCACCGCGTTGGCCACGATCTTCAGCGGCAGTTCTTGTTTGAAGACCGGATAGGTTTCATGTCCCGGACGGAAGTAAAAGACGCGGCCTTCGCCAAGCTTCCAGATCAGGCCGCTGCGGAAGGACTCGCCGGCCGCCCAGGATTCCTCGAACAAGACTTCGTCGGCATCGGGGACGTGAAACGGATCGGCGTACATTTCGGTCTGCGAAATCTCGAACGACGCAGGTAGTCCCTTCGCGATCGGATGATCGGGCGTCAGGACTTTAACGGTGCTCGGCTTGCCGTCGGCTCGGTACGAGGGGAAGACGCAGTTGGGGAGATCGACTCGCACGGTGAGTTGTGCTCCGCGCTTCATTGCATAGTAGGCCGGGGTGCGAATGGAATCCGCCGTCGGAACAAAGCGGCCATCAGGAGCGACGAACTCGAACTTCACCGGCGGGCCGTTCGGCGGATCGGGATACCGCCGTCGCGCATCGTCGCGAGTCCGTTCATTCATCGCTTCCATAAACGGAGCCGACCAATGAGCCGAGTGCAGCCCGATGAACGCCAACTGCCCGCGCTTGATTCGCGCAACAATGTCCTTGGCCATCTCCGGCGAGATGTCGTTGTGCCGGACATGCCCCCACCAGACGAGCACGTCGGTGTTGTCGAGCAAGCTCGCCGGCAATCCCTTCTCCGGCTGATTGATGTTCGCCGAGATCACCCGCAACCCCGGCTGCTTGGCGAGATGATCGGCGATCGCATTGCCCAGGAAGTTTTCGTAAGCGTTTTTCTGAGCCGGCTGCTGCTCGTCCCAGACGACGACGCGAATGAGCGGCTCGGCCGCCGTTGCAGACAGCGACCACGGAGCCAACAAGTAACACAATCCGCAGAAGACACCAATTTGGATTCGCGGCATTGCGCTGGGCCTTTCAAGTTCTGATGACATCCGACGGATTGGTCACAACCCCAAGTCGCTCAGCGTTCGAGCATTGAGCAGATCGCGAGCAACACGATCCAACTCAGCAGCCCCAAGCTGCTGAAGCCGTCGGCGCGACCGAGAGGGAAGCTCGCCAAACTTGACCGATAACTGTTCGAGCAACAACTCGCGACGTCCTTCTTGCCGTCCTTCTTGCCGTCCTTCTTGCCGTCCTTCTTCTCGGCCCTTGGCGACGCCTTTTTCCAGGCCACGTTTTTCACCGATTTCTTCCGCGACATCGTAAATGGTCTTTTGCATTTCACGCACCTTTTGAAACCGTGGGGATCTCAGGAGTTTTTCGTATTCACGGACTTGTTGCTCATCGAGCACCGTAAAGGCTTCGATGGATTGTATCAGGATGGCTCGGCGGCGGGCGTCAAGCCGCAGCCGTTCGATCCGCCAGACCGACTCGCTCTTGATCCGGGCGCGGTCCTGGGGTGAGACATTCATCAGTCCCGTCAGGGCCAACGCGATCGGGTTGGACGATTCTGAAAACGTCGCGCCGTCCAGTGCGGGAAGTCCGATGTAGGGAAAGTGGTAGGAAACGATCGTATGTCCCCAGCACGTCAGTTCGCGCGATTGCCAGCCGATCCCTTCACCTCGGACATTGAGATACAAGGCGATCGGGATCACTGGCAAGTCGAACGTCTCGTCAATGCGATTGACGTATCGGCTGATCCGTTTCCCCAGTGCGTCGCGCGATCGGCGAGCCTCCACTTCGACATGGATCAGACAGAGACGCTCCGTTGACTCCGTTCGAGGAGCGTCGCGCGACCAGACTTTCGCCAGAAGGTCGACCGTCTTCGGCCCGGACTCCACGATGATGCTCTGCAACTCTTTGTCCAAGAACTCTGGGGCGTGACGCCAGTCGATACGCTCCGCGAACTCTGGGAAGAACAGTTCAAGGAACTCCCGAAAGAAAAGAGTCAGCAGAGATTTGAAACGAGCATCGTAGTCCACGCGAGGCAACTCCCGGTCATGGCAATCGCTTCAAGTCACGGCTACTCCAGAGTGAATGCCGGCAACTTGACGATCTCGCCGCCTTTCAATGCCGACTGGTGAGCACAGATGCCGACGCAGGTCCAATTCGCGGACAGCGTCGCGTTGGGCCAGGGATCGCGGTTGTCTCGCAATGCCGAAACAAACTCGTTGACCAAGTGCGGGTGCGAGCCGCCGTGGCCGCCCCCTTGGATGAATGAGAGGTGCTCCGAGTCGTGAATCTCGGACGGCAGAGTGAATTTGCGAATCGACTCCGGCAGCAGGTGAGCGTAATCCGGAACCGTGACTTTCGTCGGAATCTCCGGCTCCGGCTTCTTGGCGGTGTGAATGACGTGCGGTTCGTGTTCGACCAGCGTCCATTCGAACGACCGCTTCGTGCCGTAGACATCGAAGCTCTCGCGGTACTGCCGAGCGACGTCGTACAGGAACCGCCAAATGTGAGCGGTCACGTCGCTGTCTTTCACTTTGATGTGACACGACTCAACGGCGAACTTGTTGCCGCTCTTCTGAGCGATGTCGTCGCGCACTGTTCCAGAACCGAAGCATGAAACGTATTCGGCTCGACCGTTGACGAGTCCAAGGCACGGGCTGACGACGTGCGTCGCGTAGTGCATCGGGATCATCTTCTGCCAATAGTCCGGCCAGCCATCCATGTCTTGCGGGTGCGACGCGGCGAGATGCTGGATCTTGCCGAGTTCCCCCTTCTGGTACATCTCTTTGATGAAGAGGAATTCGCGCGAGTACACGACGGTCTCCGCCATAATGTACTTCAGCCCCGTTGACTTCACGAGTTCGCAAATCTGCTGGCAGTCTTCGATGGTCGTGGCCATCGGCACGGTACACATCACATGCTTGCCGGCCTTGAGCGCCTCGATCGACATCCGCGCGTGTTCGGAGATCGGACTGTTGATGTGGACGAAATCGACATTCGGATCTTTCAAGACGTCGGCATATTCGGTGAATCGTTTTTCGATTTTGAATCGGTCGCCGACCTTGTTGAGCTTCTCGATATTCCGCTGACAGATGGCGTAGACGTTGGCATCCGGGAGTGCCTGATAGATCGGGATGAACTCGGCACCGAAACCGAGGCCGATCATGGCGACGTTGATGGGCTTGCTCATGGAAACTCCTTCGTGAATGACAGACCTGTGATGATGAATCCGAAGAGCCGGACAAACTATCGGCCGGCTCGGCAAAGTTGAAGGCAGTTCGGAGATTGGAATGACCGCTCGGAGATTGGAATGACCGCGACTTCGCCCTCGCGCTCGTAGTGACCCCATTTATGGGGTCGAGCCCGACTCGATGAATCGAGTCACTACAAGCAGGATCACTTCCCCCGCTGATTCCCGAATTGGGCAATCTGCCAGCGAGACGAAAAGCGGTAGCCCAGCCGAACCGCTTCCGACTCCAACCAATCCGACCGCGATTGCAATTCCTCGCGCGATCGAGCCTGCGGCATCAGCCAGACTCGGTCGCCGGGGACTTGCGGCCAGTCGGAAAGGTACGTCGCAATCTCCGCCAGATCAGATGGCTGATCCACGACAAACTTGAGCTGATACTCACCCGCCGCAATGAGCTTCGCGATCACCTCCGGTTGCGAGCGAGATTGCTCGTGACGAGCGTGCCAGCGAGCGGCGTCGGCATCGCCAGTTCGCGCTGGTGACGAGTTCGCCAGCTTCGGGCTGATCGACATCAAGCTGGCCGCAGCGGGACGGAAGACGGTGCCGGCCGTCTCGATCGTGACGAAGTGGCCTACTGTCAGCAGTTGCTCGCAGAGCGGCACACAATCGGGTTGCAGCAAGGGCTCGCCGCCGGTCAGCACGACATGATTGATGTCGAACTCGCGGACTTGCCGCACCAGATCGGCGACCGAGACGTGTGGACCTTCCGGCTTCCACGACGTGAACGGCGTGTCGCAGAACCAGCAGCGGAGATTGCATCCAGTCGTGCGCACGAAGACGGAGGGGGTGCCAGCAAATTGCCCCTCTCCTTGAATCGACGCATACACCTCGGCGATACGCACGGCGAACGATGACTCCACAACAAACAACTTGACGCCGCGACGGCAGAAATGCCCCGCGCTCGTAGTGCCCCCATTCATGGGGGCAAACGCGCGATGACGACCCGATGAATCGGGTCACTACGAGCGCACGCAAAGATTGAGCACAACACTAACCCGAAGCGCGAGCGAGGGCGAGCGCTCCGAAGAATCACCGCAGCCAGATTTGTCACTCTGGCCGCGCAGCGATACCGTGTTCGCCTCAAAGTGGCACGACGCCAATGCAGCCACTTGATACAGCGACCGTGCTTGTGATCGTTTCATTGGAAATCTGAGATTTGAGATCTGAATTTTGAGATTTGAAATCCCCTTTGGAGACACGCCATGACTCAGCCCGCTCAATCCGACCGCCGCTCATTCCTGACCACCGCCGCCGCTCTGACGGCCACCGCGATTGCTCAACAAGCGCTCGCACGCGACTACGGTCCGAACGTGCAGCCGACCCGCTATCCCGATCCGGATATCGTCACGCTCGATAAGCGGTTCAAGAAATACGCACTCGGCAACACGCCGATTCAGCGGCTGTATCACAGCGACAAGATGCTGTGGGCCGAGGGGCCAGCCTGGAACGGCGTCGGCCGCTATCTGCTCTGGAGCGACATTCCCAACGACATCCAATTGCGATGGCTGGAAGAGGACGGCCACGTCAGCGTCTTCCGTAACCCGGCCGGCAACAGCAACGGCAACACGTTCGACTTCCAAGGCCGCCAGATTTCGTTTCAGCATGGGACTCGCAAGGTTGTCCGCTACGAATACGACGGCTCGGTGACGACGCTGGCTTCCGAGTTCAACGGCAAGTCGCTCAACGCCCCCAACGATGGAGCCGTGCATCCCAACGGCGACATCTGGTTCACCGATCCGGGCTACGGAGGTTTGATGAACTACGAAGGGGTCAACGCGAACAATGGCTCGAAGCAACCGTACCAGAAGGAAGCGATCTATCGCATCGACGCGAAGACCGGAAAGGTGCATCAAGTCTCTGACGAGATCTTTAAGCCGAACGGCCTCTGCTTCTCGCCCGACTACAAGAAGCTGTACGTCGCCGACACCGGCGCGTCGCACTACGACGAGGCTCCCAAGAACATCAAAGTTTGGGACATCGTCGACGAGAAGACTTTGAAGAACGGCAAAGAGTTCGCCTCGATGAAGCTGGCGATGAAGGGTGCCGACGGCAAGACGGTTGAGAAGGCTGGATTCGCGGACGGCATTCGTGCCGACGTGGATGGCAATATTTGGGCGAGTGCCGGCTGGGTTGGCGATGGCTACGACGGCGTTCACGTCTTCGAGCCGACCGAAGGGGTTCGCATTGGTCAAATCCTGTTGCCGGAAATTTGCAGCAACGTCTGCTTCGGCGGATCGAAGCGGAGTCGCCTCTTCATGACCGGCAGCACGTCGCTGTACGCCGTCTACGTCGAAACCAAGGGCGCGCACATCACGTAGGCACGAATGAAACTGGCGAGCGGGGTGGCGTCAGCCCCCCGGTTGA
>CAMDPX010000234.1 GCA_945905295.1 Planctomyces sp. SH-PL62
AATCGACGGGCACGAGAAAAAGACTCCCGACCCCGTCACTCAACTACTTCTTCTTTGCTGCCTTTTTGGCGGACTTCTTTGCTGCTTTTTTCGGCGCGGCGGCTTTTTTTGCAGCGGTCTTCTTCGCGGCCTTGGGGGGCGCGGACGACTTGGCCTTCGCCCCGCCTCCGAAAACTTGATCCCAGTTCTTCCAGAATTCTGGCGTCGTGCCTGTCCGAACGATTGGTCCACTCATGCTCTGCTGACTCCTTGGTTTGCAACTCGTACACGATCAACTCGAATGACCGTCGGCGATCTTGGCCGGGGGTTCGAGCGGACGCACTGTGTCTTACATTCTGTTTTGTTGTCAAGGAGTTCGCCCAATGTCGATCGGCCGGGGCACGAGCTTTGCCGTTTGCAATGGTCCACTGCCAGATCGGGCCACCAAACAAACGGCAGTCGGAGGGCTTGTCAGATCATGGCCGTCAAACTCAACTATCGCGTATTGCTGTCGGCTCCCGGTCCACGATTGTTGCCGCCGGGGTTGGTTGCTCCCCAACGGAGTCAAACGATGTTGTTCCCGCCATTCGACGACGAAGCCCGATTCATGCGCGCCTGGCACGCGGTCGAGATCGCTCGGCCAGTCCATCAGGGGCTGTTCACGTTCGACGTCTCCGACTTGCCCTACATCTTGGTTTGCGGCGGCCGCAAGCCGGGAGCCACCGTCAGCATCACGAAGGGGGAAGTCAAAATCAGCCGACCGCTGATCATCACTCCCGACAACCTGCGGCCGGACTTCGAGGACTTCTTCGAGGAGCATGACGAAGAAGACCTCGTGCAATTCTTGCTGGCTCGGACGGCGGCCTTCTCGAACCTCAAGATTCGCAACACGTCCACCGAGAAGAAGCTGGTCAGCGACAGCATCGAAGAGGTCGTCGAGAAGCTCAACAAGCAACTCGATAGCCAAGACGAAGACCGAGTGGCGATTCTGACCGCTCCCCCCAAACTCGGCGGCGTCGCGCTGCTGCGTTACACGACCGAACGAGTCATCGCCAGCGCACCGGACAACGTTCAAGAGTTGCGCGAGCGCGGGTTCCTGCCTTCGTAGTTGCGCTCGTAGTGACCCCATTTATGGGGGCGAGCACGTGATCTCGACCCGATAAATCGGGTCACTACAAGCGCGGTCCCACGGCTACTCTTGGCTGGGATGGATCTCGCGTGTCACGGTCCGAGTTTGCGAATCGTGCTCCGGCCGCCGCTGCACCAAGTGGATTTCCAGCAGTTCGTAGCTATTGAAGTCAATGTGCTTCCTAGCCAACTGTTCGAGTTGCTCCACCATGGCGGCGACCTGCTCGTCTGCTTCTCGAGGCTTGGGATCGAAGGGGACTTTCAGCGTGATCCGCAGGATGCGCGGCGTGTTCTTGTGCATCTTGAGTTGGCCCCCCTGAACCTGCGGGTACGACTTGGGGAACGCCTGATGGATCGCCAGTTGCAGCGGCTGAAACGGCCGCGCTTGCAGATACCAGAAGATCCACAACCCGCTGGACATCGCGGTCGCAAATAGAAAGAGGCCGATGATCAGCTTTGTTCCGGAGAACTCGCGCGGCGAATTGCCGAACCGACGCGGCGCTAACGACGGATCAGAGGTCAGGGGAGTTGGCTCAGACATCTCACTTTGTTTCGGACGGAGAATGGTTGGTCGGCAGGATGTAGTCGAGGTTCGTTTCTGGACGAGGGAAGTTTCCCGACCAAGCGACTTGGCCAAGGCGATCGATCCAGAACACACCGGTTTGAGTTCGTAGCTGATCTTCGTCGTAACGGCCCCACATGCGGTGCATGTAGAACTCAGGATCGGACAACAGCGGAAAAGGGAATGGCCCCGCACGCTCGGCCGCCTGCCGATTGAATTGCGGGATCGCGGCGCTGACTCCGACAACTTTCACGCCGCGACGATTGAGTTCGTCGAACCGCTGACGGACACGCATCAAGACCGGATCGTGATCGGCACCCGCTTCGCCGTCAAAGAAGATCAACAGGATTTCGTGACGTCCCAGATAGCGTTCGATCTTCACCAACTGGTTATTGCTGTCGAGCCCCATGAATTTCGGAGCCGGTCGTCGCTCGACAAGTATCGCGGATGATCGTGCCTGCGGTGGCTGACGAGATTTCCAAACGACTAATCCGACAATGATCATCGCCGCGATGGGCAGCGTGAGGATTCTGGCTCGGAATGGTCGCGGCATGGTCTGCCTCAGGGAAACTGTTTGATCAGGGGCAGATTCTAGCGAGGTCCATTGGTAGACGACGAGAACGAGGACTGCATTCCTGGATTGGAATTGCGTCACAAAAGTGTTGGACTCGGACTTCGCACACGGATGCGAGGGGCGCACACGGATGAAAAGATCATTCACCCTGCATTCATCCGTGTGTGCCTCTCGCATCCGTGTGCGAAGCGTATCGTGTCGACTCTGCCACGAATCGACAGGACAACATTCCGACCTCAACGGGTCTCGACTCGTCGTCGCCATCCGCGCAACAAAAAGGGGAGGCGCAGCGTGCCTCCCCTCGGTGACTCCCTTCACCCACCGCAGACTCCTTCCGCGGCAATTCCTCCGTGATCGCTTTTGCTCGCCGCACGGGCGAGCGTTAGGTTCACAGTCAGGTGAAGCAGGGCAACTTCACGTCCAGGTTCAGCCTCGCGGTTTGCTCGCCGTTCTGAAACGTTTCGAGCACGCGGTTCCAGTCATCCCCTTGCAGCTTCTTGCTGGTGCGAAAGAGCTGCCATTGTTGATCGCGGTCAATGACCGACACATGCGGCAGCGACTTTTCATTGAAGAGTTTGTTGACCGTTTCCCCGTGGTCGGTCGAGGTGTCGATCACAACGACCACAAATTTCTGGAGCAGATCCCGGCGTTGCTGCGTCTTGCGGACTTCCTCGACCTTCACGGCCGAGGATTCTTCCGCAGGATTCAGGATGACCAGCAGCGGCTTCTTCGCCCGCTGAGCTTCTCGATAGGCCGCCGCGTAATTCGTGAAGTGCGTGGGCGAATTCGCCATCGCCGCCAGTCGCTGAGCTTGTATGCCGACAGACGGATCCAACACGGCCAGCATGAGGGTCAAATGATAAAGCATGAGATCAGCTCCTTCGTCTCGCCGTTGGGCGTGAGCCGTTTGCACGACTCTTTGCCGAACCGGCCACGAAGCGCACAGCGTCTCCGCTGACGACTTCGTAAGAGGCGGTGCCGCTCAGGCTGAGTTCCCAGCCAGCCTGCGAGCCACGAAGGCTCTCATCTGCGCGACCACCGACGAATCAAATCCGTTTGCTCGCAACCGACGCACCGCGAAGCCTGACCCTGTGGCTCACAACGGACACGCCGAAGAGGGCGGGACTCTCGTGGCTGGCTCCGCGACCGTCAAGTCCGCCGAGGACTCAATTTCGGGCCGGCGACACAACGCCATTGGAGTTGCGGTCGCTATGAAATCAGCGCGTGACCAGGTTGAGCAGCGTGTCTTCGGGCAACAACATGCCGGCCAGCAAGCAGAGCACGAACACGATCTGGACTCCGTAGCGAAGATAACTGAACCCCCACGCTCCCGGCCGTCGCATCAAGATGACGAGTACACCCAACCAAAAGAGGACTGACACGCCACCAAAAGAAGCGCCGAAAGATTCCTCCGTCCAAGATCAACGACGCCAGCACCGCGAACAGAACTTGAAAAAGAAACGCACGGACCAATGCCGTGTGATACACGTCGGTCGTTTGCTTGCGCGATACATCGTCAGGCGTTGGCGTCGTTGTTGAAGAATTGGTTTCGGACATCGTCGGGCTTCCTTTCTTTGTCGCACGGACTTCATCCAAACACTTCTTGGACAACTTTCCCGCCGTTGACCGTGACCATTTCCCGCCGGTTGTGATGCTCGTAAGTGAGGTCGTGTTGGTCGAGACCAAGCGCGTGAAGGATCGTGGCGTGGAGATCATTCGGATGCACCGGCCGTTCGATGGCGGTGTAACCGACGTCATCCGTCTTGCCGATGATCTGGCCGCCGCGAACTCCGCCACCGGCGAGCCACGTTGTGTAGCCAGAAGGCGAATGATCTCGGCCCGGCTTCGACGCCCCGCGTTGGCTGGTCGGAGTACGCCCGAACTCGCCGCCGCAGATGACGAGCGTTTCGTCGAGCAATCCGCGTCGCTTGAGGTCGATCAATAACGCGGCGAGCGGCTTGTCGATCGCACGACACTTTTTGCCGTGTTCCGTTTCAATGTCGCTGTGTGAGTCCCAACCGCCGGAGCGAATCTGAATAAACCGCACGCCTCGCTCGACCAATCGCCGAGTCAGCAAACAGATGCGGCCATACTCGGACGTCTCTTTCTGATCGAGGCCATACAGGTTTCGTGTCTCCGCCGTTTCTTGCGAGAGGTCGAAGATCGCCGGAGCCGAAACCTGCATCCGATACGCCAGCTCATACGACTTGATGCGAGCCTCAAGCTGCGAGTCGTACTTGTCCGGCCGATGGCCGAGAGCCGAGAGCCGATGGCCGTTATCCTTTCCCTTCGATTGCACAACCTGCTCTCGATGTCTCTCCAAGTGCTCCCGATTCAGCGTCTCCAACAATCTCAACTGCGACTCGCGGTCAGCATGCGTGAATCCCGCCGGCAGCGCGAGATTCGGAATTCCCTTCTCGGAATCAACCGTCACTCCCTGGAACCGAGCCGGCAAAAAGCCGGTCCCGATCGCTGGCGGACGAATCGTCTCGCCCGTCTTGAGCACGACGAAGCCGGGCAGGTCCGAGTTCTCGCTCCCCAGCCCATACGTCAGCCATGCGCCGAGGCTCGGCCGATCGCCGACCTGCGTGCCGGTCGTCGCGATGAATTCCGCCGGAGCGTGAATTGGCGAGTCGTGCTGGCAACTCCGAATCACGCACATGTCGTCGACGCATTGCCCCAACTCCGGATGCAACTCCGACACCGGAATCCCACTCTCGCCGTACTGCCGAAACTTCCACGGACTGGCCAGCAAGTTATTGAGCGGCGACCGCGCGATCTTTGGGATGTGTTTCCCAATCGACTCCGGCACATCCTTCCCATGCAGTTGTTGCAGCAACGGTTTTGGATCCAGCGTGTCGACTTGGCTAGGACCACCACCCTGAAAAATGAAGATGGTGCTGCGCGCGGTCGCAAGAGAATGTGGCTGTAACGACGCTTTAGCAGTCGGCCGATTGACTGCGTCTTCCGCCAATCGTGCATCTGCGCGAAGCAACTCCGCCAGAGCGATCGCCCCAAAGCCGAGAGTGGATCGTTGCAGCATCGAACGGCGCGTAATCAAGACACGGTCTCCTTCGCGGCTGAGTCTGGCAAGTTGTTGATTCGCGGACCACGCAGCCACGCCAGAATCAAGATGCCAAGACAAAAGAAACCGACTCCGTGAATTAGTGTGGGTGCCACATCGCGATATCGTTCAATCCAGGTGCCCGTCATGCGTTCGCGAATCCATCGCGCTCCAAGAATCATCGTGACGAACGCGAAGCGAGAAGTGACGTGAGACACCATCGCTCGCGTCATCAAGGAACGCTCCGTCCAGAGGCTCCACAAGAAGCCCTCGCAAAGTCCTGGAACAAGAATCGGGCAAACAAACATCAGCAGTACATACGCGAGGATCTCAACGCCGACTTCTGCCGCCATGAGGAGACCAAAGGACAAAAGGACTGCCACAAAACTTGCGATGCTCCCCAACGCGTTGGCTCGCAGCGCCAATCTCATACGAGTTTCCCGATGCAGAACAACATTTCGGAAAAAGAATTGCGAGATGGGAGATGTCGTCACGGCGACATTCAGCGTCCAAGGAAATAACGACGAGGTGATGATCGCCAATGCCAAGACCTCAAAATATGTCCCCGATGACAGTCGCCAGAACCCGGACCAATGACCAAAGAATGGGAATGCGGCAGACATGATGAATGGTCTCGATTCAAGCTCAAACCGCCACTCCACGTTTCGCACGCCATTGCTCCAAATGCTCGCGAGCGGCGTCAAGCAATTCGTCGTCCTCCATGTCCCAGACAGACTCCGTGGAAAGACCGCGAGCCAAGTACGAGAGATTGACGATGAGCTGGCCGAAACGAACGTCGGGAGCCGCCTCGCTCAGTTCCGCCAAAAGTGTCAGCACTTCTTGTCGCACGGGATCAATCATGGCAACTTCTCCTCGACGGTCGGATAGCTCGCTCCCGGAGTGGAGAGATCACCGATGATCTCAACGGGGATCAGCTCGCCCGGAAGCAGTTTGGCAATGCGAGTTGCTCGCGTGACGCCATCATAGATGACCAACTCACCGTCGGAAGCCCGAAACAGGATGACCGAAGGCATTCCGGCCGTCGATTTCCCATGCCGTGCAATCTGCCGATGCAGCGTCGCCGGATCGGCACCGAACGGTCGTGAGGGCGGCAGTCGTAATCCGCGTGGATCGACGAAGAACAACTCCAGAGTTCCTTCAATCAATTGGACTTTACGAGAGACTTATTCCAGCGACGACAACTCACTGAGGCTCATCATCACATGACACACCAACTGGAGCGGCGTCGGAACATTCGGTGCCGCTGATCCGCCGGAGCGCTTGGCGGTTTCTTCATCGAGGAATTTGAGGAGCGCGAGTCGTTCGGTCTCGGTGGCGGGGCGGCTGAGGACATCGCGGAAGAGCAGGTCGATTTGCCGCTCGCGGTCGGGGCCTGCCTGCGATTCGATCCGCTGAGCCAGCACGATCGCACAGCGCAGCGCGAATTCGTTGTTGAGCAGAAACAAAGCGTGCAACGGCGTCGTCGAGACATGTCGCTGCGGGCAGCTTTCGGAGGCTTCGTTCGGGCCGTCAAACAAGCCTTGCATCGATGGCGGGTTGCCTCGCTTTTGGAAGAGGTAGAGGTTGCGGCGGTTCGAGGACTCGCGGGCATCCATCGGAACGCTCGGCCCACCGATGCGGCGTTCGAGCAATCCGGCGACGGCGAGTTGCGTGTCGCGCAGGACTTCGGCTTCGACGCGACGACGAGGGAAGGAATGCAGACGAGTCACTCCGTGACTCGAATTCGAGTCACGGAGTGACTCGTCGACTTTGGAACTCATCCGATACGTTCGCGACGTCACGATCAGCCGTTGAATGTGCTTCGTGCTCCACCCGGAGTCGATCAATTCGCTGGCGAGCCAATCGAGCAACTCCGGATGCGACGGCTTCGCGCCGCGCACACCAAAGTCGTCCGACGTCGCCACGAGGCCCGTTCCGAAGTGCCATTGCCAGATGCGATTGACCCACACGCGAGCCGTCAGCGGATGACGCGGATCGGTCAGCCAGTTGACGAGTTCGAGGCGGGAGCGTTGCGCGTTGGTTGGCGAGCCGGAGGGCGTTAGCCCCCGGACATGCGAGGTCGTCCGGGGGCTAACGCCCTCCGGCTCACCTGCGCCACGAAGTCCCAACACTCCCGGCACCCCTGCCGTCACCACCGGCCCGATGCCATGGACGTCGCCGCGAATCTTGATCCCGCCTCGTTCGCGAGGCAGAGCCGCGCGATCAAACGGCAGCGGATAGAAGCCGATGCTCGGCAGCACGTCCAGTTGATGTGGGCTGGTCGCGGGTGAGTAGAACGCGAAAGTCTGTGGGATGCGCGGCGACGTCTGCTCAATTTCAGTGATTCTTTTCTTGACCCCGTCGTACAGAGGTCTGTTCAAAACCGTGATGTAACGGTCGAGCACATTCACCGACGCTTGAAACTTGAGATCCACCAACCGCGCGAGTCGTTCTTGTTCGATCTCACGTTGCTCGGCGGGTGTGTCGTAGGCCGAGCGTTCGTCGGGCGTCAGCGATCCGCGCACTTCGTCATGAAATCGCCGCCGAGCCGACTCCAAGAGCGATTCTCGCAACGCGAGTGCCGGTTCGTATTCGGGAGGCCGACGCGATTCAAACTCGCGACGCAAAACCGGATCGCTCAGAGCGACATCAACCGGCTGGCCGGTGACGAAGTACGCTTGCAGGCGGTAATAGTCCCGCGTCGAAATCGGATCGGACTTGTGGTTATGGCACTGAGCACACTGCATCGTCAGGCCGAGAAACGCATTCGCCGTCGCGTTGGTGATATCGACCAGCACGTCGTTGCGTTGCCGCCACTTGTCCTCTTCATTGCTGCTGATGCGAGCCGCCGCGAGGAAGCCGGTCGCGATCAGGCTCTCGTCCGAGTACGGCTGCAACTCGTCACCGGCGATTTGCTGCCGAATGAATTCATCGAACGGCTTATCGCTGTTGAAGGCGGTGATGACATAGTCGCGGTATCGCCAGGCGAACGGACGCGGATGATTGCTCTCGTAGCCTTCAGACTCGGCCCAGCGTGCGACATCCAACCAATGCCGAGCCCAGCGTTCGCCGTAAGCGGGTGACGCAAGCAGGCGATCGACGAGTTGTCCGTAAGCGTCGGGCCGTTCATCGGCGACGAACTCTTCGACGTCGTCACGGCTCGGCGGAAGACCGAGCAGGTCGAGCGACAGTCGGCGAATGAGCGTGCGGCGGTCGGCTTCATCGATCGTCGTGCCGATGAAGGCATCGATGGCGTTTGTCGCTGCACGCGGCTCGCGTGCAGACGGCACACGCGAGCCGCGTGTGGCCACAGGCTGAAACGCCCAATGGTCGGACTTCACTTTCGGCGACGGCAGAAACTCGTCATCCCAAACAAGACCGTCGTCGATCCATTTGCGCAGGAGTGTGATTTCCTCAGGCTTGAGCCGATCCCCTTCGGCAGGCATGACGACTTTGGGGTCTCGTCCTTCGAGCACTTCGATGACTCGGCTGCGATGGCTCTTGCCGATGACGATCAGCGGCCGACCAGTCGTCTCGCCGAGCCACTCCTCGCGAACATCCAGCCGAAGGCCCGACGACGCATCGCCACCGAGATGACATTCCCAGCAGCGTCGCGACAGGATCGGAAACACGTCACGGCGAAAGTCGAGCTTCGTGGACTTCGCCGGCGCGGGTTCTTCGGCGAATGACGCGATGACGCTGGCCACGATCAACACACTCGCGATTGCGAACGCTGTGAATCGCTCGATGATCGTGATGAGGCGAGTCGGCATCTGCGAAATCCCAGCAACGGTGGAGCAGCGTGGTGGACACGGCGCAGCAATCTATCGCGAGCCCTGCCGAGGGTCCACGAGTTCCTCTTGCCGGGCAAGTTGTTCAATCGAGTGCCGCAGATCGGAATTCGCCTTCCACGAAAGCCATCACTTGCCTGCCTTCAGATCAGAACGTGAATCTTGGACCGATGATCCCCACGGATGGCATGGCGATACCACGGATAAAGCAGTGCTTCTCGTTTTTCATCCGTGGTATTGCGATGCCATCCGTGGGGCTTTCGGGGCTTCATGACGTGTTAATTGCGATCTGTGGAACTAGCCTTCCTCCGTGGCCGTGACTGAATCCGCGGGGTGACAATCCGGTTGACCCTGCGGATTCAGACACGGCCGCGGAGGAAGACAGTCGCTTGTCATTCGCCGGAGAAATCCAGGCGAATGCGGCGTTTCGGTGTCAGCAGGTCGATGCGTTGTTGCAGCGGATCAGGCTCCAGCGCCACGTACGCGTTCTGCTGATTGCCGGCTTCAAACAAGACTTCCCTGCCCGTGCGTTTGTCGATGAGGTGCAGCACGCCATCGGGACTTTGGCCGTCGGTCGAGTCATCGCTCGGTCGTTTGTAAGTCAGCAACAAGAACGGAGCGTCCGACGGTTGGTCGATGGCCGTTGGCAGATTCTTCGTGGGGATCGTCCAGAGCAATCGCAGCGAGCGGCGGTCGAAGGCGTGCAGCCAGCCGTTCAGCAGCGGCTTGCGAAAGCTGCCACGGTCTTGCTGAGTCGTCAGCCAACTTGGCTCGGTCACCGGTCCCGCGAGGATCACGAACAGCCGCAGGTCGTCGCCGAAAACGTGCGCGGTGGTGAGCGACTTCGGGAGCGGCACCTCCTGCTTCGCCAAGTCTTGGCCGTCACTCAGCGAGAGAAACCGCAACGTTCCCGTCGGCTCGATGAAGCCGCAGCGCGAGTCATCCACCATCAGCGGCACACTGCGCGGCGGGAGCGTCCGTTCCCAACGAGTCGCTCCGCTGACGAGATCTTGAAGACTCATTCGCAAACCGGAAGCCGCATCGTCCGGCTTCTCCGCATCGAGCAACAGTCGCCGTGAGCCGAAGTCCTGCACGACAGAATTGGGGGCGACGACATCCTCTCGCCGCGACAGCACTTGACCGTCGAAGCCGCGTCGCACTTCGAGTTCGCGTGTGGCGATCAGTCGCAGCACGACGTGCTCGCCATCTCCCGTGATCGAGACCAGTGGCGGCAGATGATGTCGCACCCACAGGCGCGAGCCGGTCGCTGGATCAATCGCGATCAACCGATTGCGGGAGCGATAGCAGATCAATCCAGGACTGGCGTGAACGACATCGAGCACCGGCTGTTCGTAGCGATCCAGCAAGAGATAGTCGTCCGGCCGAACGCCCAACCGGCCCGGCAGGAACTGATGAGCCGCGACCTCTTCATAGGGGCCGACCGTGATCGTCCAGAGCAACTTGGCGTTGGTCTCGCCCCGTTCGTCGAGCGGTTGAATGCCGAATAAATCTTCGCCGACTTGCAACACCAGCAACGGTCCCAGTCCCCAGCCGTGGTACATGTCCCAGTTGTGTCGGCGAGGAGAATTCGATTTCGGCAGCGGCACGTCCCAGAAGCCGCGCTGGCCCGCTCCGTGAAAGCGAACCTTGCGACCCTGACGTTCGACGGAGACGGTCATGCGACGCCAACTCGGATCGCGGCTTTGGAACGGAATCGGATAGAAGTAGATGTCATCATGCGGTTCGTCTTGAGGCGTGATCTTCGGCAGTCGGTCGGGCCACGGGTCGCGCGGTCCCGCCGACAACGCTCGACCGATCAGCGAGTCGGGCATGACCTCGGCCAGCCATTCGGCCGAGCTGTGTCCATCTGCCAGCTTCACGTCGGCGAAACGGTCACGCAGTTCGCGATAGCAGTCGGCCGCGTCTTGCGGCTCGCTCCGAAAATCATGCAACAGCGCCAGCCGATACCACGCCTGAGCCGCCGCCACCGGATCGCTTCCCTGTGCGATGGCACGCAGTGCGAGGCTCGTGGGCAGATAACCGACCCCGACTCCCGATCGTCCCGACAACTGGAGTCGCAAGTCGCGTCCCATCGGTAAGCAGGCGAGCTTGTCCGCCATCGACTGCAACGCGAACGCATCCGGACTGTCGATCGCCCGCTGCCGACGTTCGGTCAACACGGCGTCCATTTGCGTTCGAGTGGCCGCGTCCGCTTTCGCGAACAGATTGAGAATCATGCCCTGAGCCCAACGATCAAGTCGAACCGTCCGCATTGAGGCCGAGTGACGGGGTCGGGTGTCTTTTTCAGGTCGGCCCGCAGTTTGACCAGCAACACCACTTCGACCTGGGCCGACCTGAAAAAGACTCCCGACCCCTTCGCGTTCCGTCCGCTCGCCATCGGGGCGCTGGTCGAGCCAATCGAGCGTCTCGCGCAGCGCGGCGACCAGATCACCGCTGCGTTGGACGTTCTCGATTTCATCCACCTTCGACAGCGGCGGCTTCGCAACGGCGGTTGTTCGATTGGCGACGGACTCAAACAGTCCGATCTTGCTGGGAGTCAGCACCGCCCAACGACCACCAGCGCGCACGATGCGGCCCGCCTCGAATGAATCGATCTCTGCCTTGCCTTCTTTCTTGATCTCCAAATCCCACCAGAATCCATCATCAGATTTTTGAATCGTTCCGGATGCGGAATCGATCATCGACCAGCCTCCGTCGAGCAATGGAACGACGTAATGTCCGCCGATCCAATCCCCCGGTCCCGCCGGTGCTGAGTGCGGCGCATGCCAACGCTCGTGACCATTCGCGAGATTCAAGGCCGTGACTCCCTGACGCTCAAAGACCAAGACAGCAGACGGATTGCTGGCGACGAACAACGGCTCCGCAAACTTCGCACGCCAGAGTAGTTCACCCGTCCGCGAATCCAACGCTCGCAAGCTGCGCGATTCCGGAGAGGCGATGAGCAGGACGTTGTCGTCCAGCCCCGCTCGCCGGATCGTTGTCGCGGTCACCTCGCGCCAGGACTCCCACCATCGCACGGGAAAAGGTCGATCACGATCCGTCGCCAGGAATCCGGTCGCGCTGTTGATGTCGTCACGCTCAAATCGCGCGCTCCATGCCAACGATCGCGTGATTGGATCAACGGCAACGAAGCAGCCCGCTCCGGTCGGACAAATCAAGCGTCCGCTGGACCACGTCACGGGACAGGCGACGTGACGCCAGCCGGACTCTTTGAATTGCTGCCGATCGGTCTCGGCCAACGGCAGCGTCCATTCGAGTTGCCCGTCGCTCGCACGCAGCACCCACAACGCGACTTGCAATTCACGCTGAGCGACGACGTACAACAACCCATCGCTCACCAACGGTGGGCCGAGAAAATACAGCCCTTCAAATCCCGTCGGTGGCTCATTGACCGAGCTGCCGATTCGCCAACGCCGCTCGCCCGTCGCCAAATCCCACGCTTCCAGATGATTCCGCAGCCGTCCTCCCGCCCCCGGCTTCAGATCGAGGTCGTCCAAATCATTCACGAGAAACACTCGCCGTCCGTCGCTGGTCATGCGGCCTCGCACCGAATCGCCAAACCAGCGCCGCTGCAACTCGTCCATCAGCGACGAGCGGATGCCCGGATGCCGCTCCAAATCCGTGAAGGTCGGAGCCAGCGATTCCTTCACGAACGATTGCTCCCACAGCAGCTTCCCGCGCCGAGCATCGACTGCCACCACTTTCGCCGGATGCGTAAACCGCGCCAGCACTAGATCGCCCACCACCAATGGCTGAGCACTCGGCAACGCGAGCACGTCATAGTGCCCCCATTCCTCAAGCGTCTCCTTCAACCACGCCCCATTCACCGTGGCGGCTCGCTGCCAAACATTGTGCCCCGACGGCGCGAGCCCCAACGCCGTTCGCTCATCCATGACGGTCGGAGTTGTGGGAGGCAATTGCTTCTCCAACCAGTCCGCCAGATTCTTGCTGTCGGACGTTGCAGGCGCGGGCGATCGTTCCAACAGCATCCGATATCGTTGCCACAACTCGCGGGCCGCTGACCCCGAAGCCGCGCGAGACTCCGCCAGAATCCAACCGGCGATCCAACCGGTCTCCGTCGAGATTGCCGAAAGCGGATGCCGAGCCAATGCCGTCGAAATCGCCGACGCCATTCGCCACTCACCTCGATCAAGCGACCGTCCCGCTAAATCTCGCAACGCGAACCAACCGGCTTTCGTCGTGCCGAATCGAGCAACCACTTCTCGCAACGCCTCCGGCCGATCGCTCAGTCGAGCCGCTTGCCACAGCCGATTTGCCTCCGCACCGTGCTGCCGTTCGTAAGCCTCGCGCGCCGCGGCCGGCATCTCGCGCAGCAACCGATTGGCTTCTTCCGCAAGACTCGGTGCCGTCGCGTCACCGCGGCCAAAAGCGTTCGGCCCATCAAGCAACTCCTGCAACGCGACCAGCGCCGATGCGTAGTCCTTCTGCCGAAGCTGCGCCCGTGCCGTCTCCAACACCGACTCCGCCCGCCGATCGCGAGCCAACTTCGCCGACTGCGGAAACGGCTCAGGCTCCGACTTTGAGGACGCTTCCTGTGCAACGCTGACGGAGCATGCGGTGAGAACGATCAAAAGGAACCAGGCGAGCGGGGCGGCGTCAGCCCCCCGGTGATTCTTCACACGACCGGGGGGC
>CAMDPX010000235.1 GCA_945905295.1 Planctomyces sp. SH-PL62
GGCTCACGTGACCGGCCAGACGATCAACGTCGATGGCGGGTTCGTGATGCACTGGTGACAGCGAAGGGGTCGGGAGTCTTTTTCAGGCCGCAGCATCTGCCGTGTGTAATTCACGTTTGACGACGTGCGGCCTGAAAAAGACTCCCGACCCCTTCGCTGTCACCAGTGCATCACGAACCCGCCATCGACGTTGATCGTCTGGCCGGTCACGTGAGCCGCTCGCGCCGATGACAGAAACACGATCATGTCGGCGATGTCTTCCGGCCGCTGCCAATGCCCCAGCGGCACGACCGCGCGAATCTTCGATGCCGCCCAATCGAGATAGCTCAACCGCTTCTCTTCCGGTTGCTGATCGTGCCAACTTCGCCACACCGCTTCGTTGAGCGGCGTCTGCACCATGCCGGGGCAAACCGTGTTCGCACGAATTCCGTGCGGAGCCAAATCCTTGGCGAGACACTGCGCAAAATTGATGTTCGCCGCCTTCGACGCGCTATAGGGCGGGTCGGTCTGCGACCCGATCTGTCCCGCCACCGACGCCACGAAGACCAGCGTCCCGCGCCGTTGCGAGACCATCACAGGCGCGACCGCGTGCGCGACATTCACCATTCCCATCACATTGACCTGCAACACGCGCGGCCAATCACTCGGCGAGAGATTCGAGAACGGAAAACCGAACTTGCCCGAACCAATCGCCGCTCCGTGAACCAAGTGGTTGATCGTGCCGAATGCCTCGACCGTTGTTTGTGCCGCGCGGCTGACTGCCTCTGAGTCGGTGACGTCTACGCGACAACCAATCGCCGGCACACCGAATTGCTTTGCGAGTTGCTGCGCGACCTCATCGACATTCTTGGCCACGTCCCAAATCGCGACGCGGCATTTCTCGGCCGCGAAGGCTCGGCACGTTGCGAGACCGATGCCGCTTGCTCCGCCCGTGATGACGGCGACCTGCCCCGCGAGATGAAGTTCCATGATTCCTCCCAAAGTAGGTCAGCCTTTCCAGGCTGACCCAATCAACGACTGACGCGGTTTGCCAATTCGGGTCAGGCTGGAAAGCCTGACCTACCGCATCAACGACCGCAGCGTTTCCAAATTGATCGCGTCCATTTCCCGTCCGTCGCGTTGCTCCTTCGCCGTTTCAAGATACATCGGCAGCGCGGCGAAGCGCGGATCGTTGACGATGTGGCGAAACGGTTCCAGGCCCAGACAGCCTTCACCGATGTGCTCGTGCCGATCCACGCGGCTGCCGAGTCCTTTCTTGCTGTCATTGAGATGAAAGCAGCGGATGCGGTCGAGACCGATGATCCGATCGAACTCAGCCATCGTCGCGGCGTACTCGTCGGGCGTCGTGATCGGATAGCCGGCGGCGAAGATGTGGCAGCTATCGACGCAGACCGCCACGCGATCGGGATGCTTGATGTGCTCGATGATGTAGGCGAGGTGCTCGAACTTCGCACCCAAGTTCGTTCCTTGTCCGGCGGTCGTTTCGAGCAACGTCAGCGTCTTGAATTTCGGAGTCGCTCGATGCGCCGCGTCCAACGCCTGGACGATCCGCTTCAATCCCGATTGCTCATCCGACTCGACATAACTGCCGGGGTGCATCACCACGCCGATCAAGCCCAAAGCTTCGGCTCGTTGCAGTTCGATGACGAACGCATCCTGCGATTTGTTCCACAAGTCATCGTGCGGACTGGCGAGGTTGATGAGATAGCTGTCGTGCGCAACCGGTTGTTGAATCTCTGTCCGTTCGATCGCCTCGCGAAACGCCTTCACTTCGTCGGTCCCGAGCGGCTTGGCTGCCCATTGGTTGTTGTTCTTCGTGAAGAGCTGCACGGCGTCCATGCCCAGCGCGGCGGCTGCCTCGACGGCTTTGTAGTAGCCACCTGCGATTGATAAATGCGATCCGAACAACGGCATCAGTCTTTCTCCTGTGCAGCGGCTTCCGAATTCTTTGGGAGAGCGTTCTTTGTCGGGCGTCTCAGGCGAAACCCTTCGTCGAGCCAGGCACCGTCAGAGGAGAGCACACCGAGCTGGCCTCCATCGTCGGCCCCATTCCACCCGACGCTGTAGATGAGGAGTTCGTCGCCGTCACGCTTGATCCGCAAAGTCTCGCCCGACTTACCCAGCGGGTCCGCTGGCAATTCCGAGAGAACGTCTGGTGTCAGGTCTTCGAGTCGCGCGGGCCAGTCACCGTGCAAACGGTGATAGACCTGGCAAGCCAAGGTCAATTTCAGGGCCGCCTCGCGAGCCGCCGCCCGTTGGATCGACTCATTGAAATGGCTCACTGCGGGGAGCAATTGCATGGCGAGACTCTGAGACATGACTCGTGCTTCGAGATCTCGCGGTGGCATGCTCAAACGCTTGCCGGCGGGAATCTCAAACAGCCCGAAGACGCCCGGTGTCTGCGGTGCTTGCTGCCATCTGGGCTTGTCGAACTCAGAGAGCCAGTTGTCGAACGTATGCCGTATCAATTGCTTCGAATACTCTGGCTCACCGAGCACAAACGACTGCGCTCGGTACAGTGATGGGGGCGTGCTTCCTGAGTGATCGAGGATTTCATCCAGCCGATCCCGTCGCAGCAGCTCACTGAGCATGATGTACTCGCACTTCAACGCCTCCGAGTTTGGCGTCGCGAGTTTTTCTGCGGTGCGTAAATCCTCAATCGCCGATTGCAATTGTGCGGCGGTGACTTGCGGATGTTCCGCCCAGCGGGGGATCCCTTTCGCGGCTTGCGCAAAAAATGAGATGCCCACCAAGCGCTGAATCACGCATCCATTTTGTGCAACGTGCTGGCCACAGCGGATCGCTGCACGATGCCACTCCCAAGCGGACGCAACGTCTCCCTCAGACAGGCATTGATCCGCTTTCAAGAGTGCCAGTCGCGCCATGAATCTCAGGTTGAAAACCACGTCGAGCTGCATGTCGGCTTTCATATCCTTTGGCTGCACAGCGACGGCTTGCGTCCGTTCGGTTCCCTTCCGCCATTCGGTCAGGGCCGTTTCATTCGCGGTCAGATGTTTCCGCAGCGGCTCGCTGGTTTGTTCCCATCCGTATTCGACGGCTTTTTTATTTTCGTCTTCCGGAATGGTTTTGTATCCAGCGTCCACGTACAGCCCGACGGCGACGGCGTATTGCGTCATCGCATTGTCGGCCGGCGCGATGTCCACGGCTCCGAACGCTTGGACGTCGAACGGCTCACCGATGACGGGCACGCTGGAGATGCGGTGGGCTCGATACGAAAGTGGTGAGAACAGAATCAACCCGAACAGGATCAACGGCAGCGCGACCTTCGGATGCAGCCACCACAGCAGACGACTGGGCTTGTGGGGAAGTTCGTTGGCGGATGATCCCGGCGCAGAAGTGTCGAACGGATCGGACATCGGCTGGTCTCGTGTTGACCGAGGTTGGAACCCTCGGCGTGTGACACCGGCCAACGTAACGGCTGGGATTCGGTTCGGAAAGCGGCTCATCGCGCCGTGCTTTGGCGGGCGCGGAAATCTGGCGCTGAGTGGCACGCTCTGACCATCGGGAAGGGCGTGGGAATCGTGATCGAGTCAGGTTTCCACGCCCTTCCCGATGGTCAGGGGCGTGCCACCCTCGTCGGCAAACTGACCTCAAATGGAACTTCTAGCCAGCCGTGCGCCGTGCTTTGGCGGGCGCGGAAATCCGGCGTAGTGATCGGTATGCTCCCCGCCCGCATCGAGTTCACACCGGGACGAGTTGATGGAATCAGACACGATCATTGCCTGTGGCTGCGGAGCGAAGGTGCGTTTGCCGAAGGAGTCGGGGCATCGTGTGTTTCGGTGTCCGGCATGTAAGACGGCGCTCGCGTTGACGCTGGATGCCAAGGTGCTGTCGAGTCGGCAATTGGCTCCGGGCGATGCGGGAGCGACCTGTCCGATCTGTCAGACGGCGGTGGCGGCGGAAGAGTTCGTGGTCTCGTGCCCGGTCTGCGATCAGGTCCATCATCGCGAATGCTGGTCGGAGATCGGTGGCTGCGGGACGTATGGCTGCACGCAGGCTCCGGCGATTGATAAGTCTCAAGCGTCTGCTCCGGTGGCGACGTCGGCTTGGGGCGACACGAAGACCTGTCCGATGTGCGGCGAGCAGATCAAGTCGATCGCGTTGCGTTGCCGGTATTGCTCGACCGATTTCGACACCGCCGATCCGCTGACGATGGATGACCTGCATCGCCGAGCGAACCGCGTTGATGAACTGAAGAAACTGAAGACGAACACGGTCTGGTTGTTCGTGGTCAGTCTGACCGGTTGTCTGGCACCGATCGCCGGGTTGATCAGTTCGGCGTACTTGCTGCCGAAGCGCGAGCAATTGGCGAAGTGCGGGCCGCTGCATTCCTTCCTGGCCTGGGGAGCTTTGATTGTGTCCGGACTGTTTACGTCTCTGATCGCGGTGTCTGTTTTGTTTGAAATGACCTGAGGTGCGCGATGTCGTTATCGGGAACACGCTCTGACCGGGGTGGGCCGGCGGTTGTTCGGCGGCCTTGGTTGACTCCGTTGGTCGGCGTTGGGCTTTGGTTGGCGAGCGTCACGGTGATGACCGGATTGGTCAGCGGCGTGTTGTGGTCCTTGCGAGCGTCGGGGACTCCGGCCAAGGCAGAGATTGATCGTTGGCAGTGGGGTTCTCGCGAGCAAAAGCTCGCCGCGCTGCGTGAGGCTTACAGTGATCGGCGGCCGGTCATCACCGACCCGCGTCGGGACGAGATCGAAAAGTTTCTGACGGAAGTGACCAAGAGCAACGATGTCATCGGCGAAGGGGCGTGGGTCGGCGCACTCGATGAGGCCCGCTTTCGCAAACGAATTCAGGAGTCGCCGTGGGGGCGGTCTCTGAGCTGGTTCGATGGTCGCCAATTGAGGGGGATGTCGATCAGTGAGTTCTCGGTCGTCTCGCCGAATCAAGTGACGAGCCTCAAGCTGCTGCACATTGCTCCGTGGGCTGGCGGTGATGAGACGCTGGTGTTCACGTTGATTCGGCAGGGCTATCACGAAGTCGAACCGATGCTGTTCTGGCTGAGTCAGACGGACGGACAATGGAAACTGGTGGATTGGGAATGGGTCGACAGCGGGTGGACCGAGGCGGAGTCGGCGGCTCAGTGGATCGCCATGAGCGGAGAGCCGCTGGGCACGAATTTCGAGTTGGCGATGTTTGAGCTGCGAGGAGCGGACGGAATGGAGTATTCGCAACGGGACGAATACGAGCAGAGTCTCCGTGAGACGGAGAGCTATGCGCTTCCCAGCGCGGTGGCGGACTACGCACGCTATCTGTTGATGAACCGCTGGAGTCATCGCGGTCGTCCCGAAGAGGTGCTGCGGTTGGCGGCGATGATTCAAGAGCCCGATCGTGTGCCAGGAGTGCATCTGTTGAGAGCCACGGCTTGTCAGCGGCTCGGTAAGACCGAGGAAGCGTTTGCCGCACTGGATCATTTGGAAAAACTGGTCGGCTTCCGGCCGAGCTTGGCGGTCTCGCGTGCTCACATGCTGCAACAGACTCGGCGGCGTGAGGACGCGCTGGTTCAGTGGAAGCGCTTGGCGGACTTCGATCCCGGCGAGCAATCCTATTTGTCAGAACTGCTCCGCCTGCTGCCGAAGAACAAGCGATCGGAAGTCCTCGATCGGATCAAGTCGCATAGCGAACCGCTCAAGCTGGCGGCTGAGGTTGCGCAATTCAACCAATATCAATTGGAGGAACCGTTCCTGAACGAGTTGTCGAAGTTCGCGAAAAGTATCGCTCCCGAATCGGCTGAGACGCGGCAGATTGAGATCCTCCGATTGGAAAGCAGCGACCAGTACACGGCCGCCGCCGCTCTGTCACGACAGGCTGCCGAGCAAGAGACCGACAAAGCCAAACAACAGTCGCACTGGTATGCCTACCTCACTCAGATGCACCGAGCTGGCGAACTCCTGGCGGGTTTCGCGAATCATCCCGATCCGAAGTCCGCGTTTCAGGATTTGGTCGGCGGCATGGATGAAGGGGAGGCGATCATCGATGTCGAGGAACTCCCGCCGCTGCTGGAAGCCTATCGAGAGAAGCAGCCGAACGACCCGTGGCTGTCGTATTACGAAGGCTATTACGCCGCCGAGAAAACCCGCTTTGCCGATGCCGACAACAGCTTCGCGGCTGCCGAACGTTTGCTGCCCGCGCAGCAACCGAATGCCACCGACGACGAGGAGAATGACGACGACCTGAGCGGCCTGCGGAATCTGCTTCGCGATCAACGCTGCCGCGTGAGATACGAGCTGGGCCAAGCCGTCGCCGCGCTGGAAGCGTACAACCGGCACGAAGCGGCCTATCAGTCGCTCGCTCAACTGGCGGTCCAATACCGCCATTGGAACGAACTGGCTCGGCTCAATCAGTCCTTCGCGGTTCAGCAACCTCGAAACTTGTGGCTGACGTACTACGAAGCGAAGACTTTGCTCGCGGCGAAAAACTTTGACGCCGTTCGCGGCAAGCTTCAGATGTTAAAGGTTCGCCATAGCGAAAATCCGGGACTCGACTATTACCGCGAGCAACTGGAACTCGATCTGTTGACCGCTGAAGTGGCCGATCCGATCGTTGTGTATCAGCGGAGTCAGGAGCCAGCGACAGCGTTCAATCGGCTTTCACAGATGCTGCTTGCTGAACGCGAATGGAACATTCACAACAAGCTCTGCCAGGAACATCGGATTCGACTCCAATCGGATGCCCCGGAAATTGTCGTCGCTCGCTTGGAACAAGCCTGGCGACAGCTCGATTACGAAGGACTGGTGGGGCGGCTGACTCCGTGGCCCACGGAAACGTTCTCGCAACGAAAATACTTTGAGACCACCTGGCGCGAACGACTGGTCCGCAGCCTGTTGCGACTAAACCGCTTGGACGAAGCGCAGCGACTTGCTCAAGAGAGTTATCGACTTCACGAGGAAGCCTGGCCGTTGGTCATGACCTACGTGGCTCAGAAGAACGCTGCGGAAATCGCCAAGTTGCTGAGCGAGGATGATTCGCTTGCCGAAACCTGGAAGCACCGCGACTTCGGCACCGATCCGGACCTGCGAGCGGTCTTGCTCGACGACGCCTTTGCCGAGATTCGTCAGCAGCAAGAATTCACGCTGCCCAATTACCGCGACGGCGAATCGCTGACGCTGCTGCTGCGCCGGCCGGTCGAACTCACCGAGTCCTGGCTGCGCGAGCGGCTCTCGCGACCAGAGACTCCGGTGGAAATCGTCCGCACATCAAAAACGTCACTCGTCGTCACCTGGCAAGGGCGTCGCTTTCAACTCTTGATGACTCCGACGCCGTTCTTCCCGGCCGAGTTCGTGGATCGTCAGGTTCCGGCAGAATCACGGCCACGACCCAGCAGCGATCCCTTTTCAGTTTTCTTGGAGCAGCAAGCCTATCTCGTGATTATGCCGCTGCGCGGCGACAGCAACGAATCCTGGGACTCCCCCTCGGTCACGGCCCGCGAATTGAGTTCGCGGTTGCTCAACGACAACGTGGCCGGAGCTTTGTACCGGCAGCCGAACTCGCCGTTTCGATTCTTGATCCCGCTGACGGAGAAGTCTGCCGCAGCGCTGGCGAGTCGCAAGCCGCTTCATGAAGTCGAGCCGCGAGGCATTGATCTGCGGATCCCTCCCGAAGACGACCGACTCCCTCAGGTTCAGCAGCAAACGCTCAGAAAGCTGTTCGAGGCCAGCCGCACCGAGGCCGATCCGCAACCGATCCGTGTCAAAGTGCTGATCGTGAACGACCAGATTCGGATGTTTGAAAACTTCCGAGTCACCGACATTCGCCGCCAGCGCTACGGCGGCTACGAATTGGTTGCGGAATACACCGGCCCCAATCCCAACGCCCGCTTCCCAGAGCTGCGCCCAGGGATCAAGTTTGTGTTCCCGATCGAGCAGGTGTCTCAGTGACAGAGCCAACCGTGAAAGGTTTCGGCGAGCGGGGTGGCGTCAGCCCAATGGCACTTACTTTAGTGAGCGGCAAGGCGCTCGCCGCCGGTATTTCATTGGTATCTACGCAACTCGAAAATGTCGGCAATTGCACCATCCCTGCGCTCTTCGCTTCTCTGCGGTAAAAGTGACGGCTATGCCTCCATTACCGCAGAGAAGCGAAGAGCGCAGAGGTAAGACGGACACGTTGGCATGGGGTTCGCAAAATTGTGTCGATGCCAATGGCCGGTATTTCGCTGGGGAAATCTTCCCCCACCACACCGGTGGCTAGCCCCATTCCGCTCAAAGTACATGCCATTGGGCTGACGTCGACCCGCTCGCCTGGCTCATTCAGCGTTTCAAGCCATGACCGCCGACGGTGCTGGATTGAATTGCGAATGAGAGACGCTGTTGCTTGGGTACTGAGGACTGGTCGTGAGCCTTCTTCGCACCTCGCGCACGATTTCATCAATTTGAAACGGTTGCAGGTTATGCGGGGTTTTGGTGAGCGTCGCTCGCCATTCTGTCAGAACTCGGTTCTTGCCCGGTTCTTTCAGCTCACGATTCGAGGCTTCGATCATCTGCTGGATGGTGACTTCCCATTTTTGGAAATTCATTGACTGTTCCTTGGTACGTTCGGTGTCGGTTGCCAGCAGCCGCCGATTGCGTCCGGCCTAGCCCGCGCATCCACATCCTTCTCTTTCGACCGAATCCCCTGTGGAACATTCCCCCGTCACGGTCTTTCGCCTAACGATTACATCGAATTCCTAGACGCTGTGCGTTCTGGGGCCAGTGACCACAGAGGTTGGCACGTCCTGAGACATCTTGTGGCTCGCGTTCCGACGGGATTTGTTGGGAGAACCCCAATGGCAAGCACACGCATTACGAAGACCACACGAATGAACCGCAGTCCTGACCCCCAATCCTTTCACGGCGGAGGCGTCACGCGATTGTCGTTCAGAAAAAACTTCTCATGAAAACAAGACTTTCAACGTTTGCCGAGCAGAGCGTACGGCTCGCGGCATCACGAGCATGGAAGTCGCGATCAGGAATCTTCAGAATCCGCCCCCCGCAACTCGCAGCGATTTCCGGAGCCGCGACCGTCAGGGAGCGGTTTCCTTCGTCGAGAAAACATGGCTTCCTGACTGGCGTGGCTCCGAGTCACACACGTTTTCCTCTTTGAATGTCCGACTTGATCCCTCACGGAGTTTTCCCATGCTTTTTGTTCGTCCCGCTCTCATGACCGTGGCTTTGCTGTTGGCTTCAACACTCCCTCCGTTCGCGGTGGCCCAAACTCGCGATTCCGGGATTGATCCCGATGGGTTCGACAAGTCTGTGCGTGCTCAGGACGACTTGTTCCGGCATGTGAATGGCCGCTGGCTGCTCAAGACCGAGATCCCGGCGGACAAGTCAAACTACGGCTCGTTCAACAAGCTGATCGACGAAGCGCAGCTCAAGATTCGTGCGATCATCGAAGACGCGGCGAAGAATCCTCGCGACGAGAACGGGCACAAGGTCGGCAATTTCTTCAACAGCTACATGAATGAAACGCTCGTCGAGCAGTTGGGCTTGAAGCCGCTGCAAGCGGAGATCGGCAAGATCGAGAAGTTGGCCGACAAGAGCGAAGTCGTCAGGCACTTCGGCTACTGCGAGACGATTGGCGTCGGCGGGCCGATCGGTTTCTTCGTCGATCAGGATGACCGAGCCTCCACGCAGCACCTCGCCGGAGTCATTCAAAGCGGGACCACGCTGCCCGATCGGGACTATTACCTGCAAGACGAACCGAAGTACGTCAAAGCGCGGGATGCTCTGAAGGCATACATCGCCAAGCTGTTTCAATTGAGCGGCCAGGCCCACGGCGAACAGGCGGCGACCGCGATTCTGGAACTCGAAACGAAGCTGGCCAAGGTGCAATGGGATCGCACAAAACTGCGCGATGCCGAGAAACGCTACAACAAATTCCAAGTCGCCAAACTCAGCGAGCTGACTCCCAAGTTCCCGTGGCCGGTGTTCTTCGCGGCCGCCGGTGCGAAGGGACTGTCCGAACTCAATGTGGTCACGCCCAGCTATTTCGAGGGGCTGGAGCCAATCCTCGCGGAGACATCTCTGGAAACCTGGAAGCAGTATCTCCTGTTCCGACTCATCGACTCGAACGCGAACGCGCTGCCGAAGGCATTCTCCGAAGCTCACTTTGAACTGCATGGCAAAGAGCTGGGTGGCATCCCCGAACAACAACCGCGCTGGAAGCGAGCAGTCGATACCGTCGCTGGCGGTGGCAGCAATCGCATGGGCGCACTCGGCGAAGCGGTCGGACAGTTGTATGTCCAGAAGCACTTCAAGCCGCAGGCACGCGAGCGGATGAATCAACTCGTCGGCAATCTGCTCAAGGCGTTCGAGCAGAGCATTCACGATCTCGCCTGGATGACCGATGCGACGAAGAAGCAGGCGTTGGTGAAGTTGTCGAAGATCACTCCGAAGATCGGTTATCCGGAAACGTGGCGGGATTACTCGAAGCTGGAAATCGCTGCCGATGATCTGATCGGCAATATGCGCCGGTCGGCGATGCACGAGCATCAGCGAATGCTCAACAAACTGGGCCAGCCGGTAGACCGCGGCGAGTGGGGGATGACTCCGCAAACGGTCAACGCCTACTACAACCCCGGCCTCAACGAGATCGTCTTCCCGGCCGCGATTCTGCAACCGCCGTTCTTCGATGCTGAGGCGGACGACGCCGTGAACTACGGCGGCATCGGTGCCGTCATCGGACACGAGATCAGTCACGGCTTCGACGATCAAGGCTGCAAGTACGACGGCGACGGCAATCTCAAGAACTGGTGGACCGAGTCCGATCAAGCCGCGTTTGAAAAACTCACCAGCCGGCTCGTCGCGCAGTACGAGGGCTATGAAGCGTTGCCGGCGAAGAAGCTCAACGGCCGTCTGACGCTGGGCGAGAACATCGCCGATCTCTCCGGCATGGCGATCGCCTTCAAAGCCTACCGCATCTCCCTGGCTGGCAAAGACGGTCCCGTTCTCGACGGCTACACGTCGAGCCAACGCTTCTTTCTCGGCTGGTCTCAAATCTGGCGTCGGAAGTATCGCGATGCCGAACTCCTCAAACGACTCGTCACCGATCCGCATTCGCCGTCGCACTTCCGAGCCAACGGCCCGGTCACCAACCTCGACGCCTTCTACGAAGCCTTCAACGTCAAGCCGGGCGACAAGCTCTTTAAGCCGAAAGAAGAGCGGATTCAGATTTGGTAGCGCGGTACGGAAGCAATTCAATCGGAGGAAAAGTGCCCGACGAATGAAAGGAGACGACGAATGGGAACAAGTCGTCAGAACATTCGTCGTCTCCTTCCATTCGTCGGGCTCATTCATTTGTTTTATTGGAGAATTCGATCGTGGCCATTCGAGTGACCTGCGACACCTGTGGGAAAGTGCTTCTCGCCAAGGATGAGCATGCCGGTAAGAAGGCTAAGTGCCCAGACTGTGGCAACATCCTGGTCGTTCCGGCTCAAGAGATTCTCGATGCGGAAGTGGATGACCAATACGACTTCAAGGCCGGGAGCAATGAAGACGAGGGCGATGCCGCGGATGTTCGACTCCCCTGTCCGGCCTGCGGTGAGGAGATCAAGAAGGACGCCAAGAAATGCCGCTTCTGTGGTGAGATTCTCGATCCGACTCTCAAGCGGAGATCCGGATCGAACCGAGACAGTTCATCGCGTCGCCGAGGTGGCTCTCAACCCACCGCCGACCTTGGTAAGCGGTTTCTCGGATCGCTGGCCGATGGCTTTGTCGGTTTCGTCTTTCTCATTCCAGGCTTCGGTCTCGTGATCGCGGGGGGAGGCGAAGAAGGTATCGATCAGGAATCTCCAGTAGCGCTCGCCGGATGTTTGCTATGCGCCGTCGGACTCCTGGCCCTGTTTGGACTGCAACTCTACTTGCTCGCCACACGCAGCCAGTCCATTGGCAAGTACTTGGTCAAAACACAGATCTACGATTACGAGACCGATGCCCCTGCGAGTTTCGTGAAGTGCTTTGTCATGCGAGTCCTCGTCAATGGACTGATTGGCGCGGTTCCCTGCATCGGCCCGATTTACAACCTCGCCGATATTTGCTTCATCTTTGGCGAGGAGCATCGCTGTCTCCACGATCAAATCGCTGGCACGTACGTTGTCGATATTTCGTGACCTCCACGGGGGCGGGAGTCTTTTTCAGGTCGGCCGATCGCTTCATTAAAGACCGAAAATCCAAGAGGGCCGACCTGAAAAAGACTTCCGGCCCCTTCGCGTACCACCGTCTCCGTTCGATCACCTTCACGCCAAGCCAGAAAGGCGCAAACCATGTCGCTCAACCGCCGCCACTTTTTGAAAACCGCTGCCGCGACAGTGGCTGCCACCACGCTGCCTCGTTGGTATTTGGACGAGCTTGCCACGCCAACCGCTCGCGCGGCCGACGATCAACCCGCGATCGCTCTGATTGGTTGCGGCGGCATGGGGCGAGGCGACGCCAAAAACGCTTCGCGGTTCGGCCGGGTTGTCGCGGTCTGCGATGTCGATGACAAACAAATCGGAGAAGCCAAGAAGCTGTGGCCTGAGGCGGAAGCCTTCAAAGACTTCCGCCATGTCATGGATCGCAAAGACATCCAAGCGGTGGTCTGCGGCACTGTCGATCATTGGCACACGCTGGTCTCGCTGGCGGCGCTGCGGTCCAAGAAAGATGTGTACTGCGAGAAGCCGTTGACGCTCACGATTGATGAGGGACAACGCCTGGTGAAAGCCGTCAAAGAGACTGGCCAACTCTTGCAGACGGGCAGTCAGCAGCGGAGCGACAAGAATTTTCGCTTGGCCTGCGAACTCGTTCGCAACGGGCGGATCGGGAAGCTGAAGCACGTGTCGGTCTGGCTCCCCAGCGGCCGGCGCGAAGGTCCGTTCAAGTCGGCAACGCCTCCCGCCGGATTCGATTGGAACCTGTGGCAGGGACCGACTCCCGAAGTTGAATACGTCCCCGAACGGACACACGTCACGTTCCGTTATTGGTGGGACTACTCCGGCGGCACGATGACCGACTGGGGCGCGCATCACAACGACATCGCGCTGTGGGGCATTGGTGCCGAGCGCAGCGGACCCGTCTCCGTCGCCGCGAAGCCGCAAATTGAAATGATCCCCGGCGGCTTCTCCGCCTTCAGCGAGTACGCCGTCGAATACACCTTCGCCAACGGAGTCACGCATTCCTGCCACAGCACACCCGCCAACGCTTGGAACGGCGCGGTGCTGGATGCGAAAGGCCAGCAACACGGCGTGAAGTTCGAGGGTTCCGACGGCTGGATCTGGGTGACTCGCGGCAAGATCGAAGCCAGCGATCCCGAATTCCTCACCACGCCATTGCCGTCGAACGCCGCTCGGCTTGCCGAGAGCAACGACCACATGGGCAACTTCTTCGACAGCATCAAGTCGCGCAAGCCGCCAATCTGCGAAGCCGAGATCGGTCATCGCTCGGCGACCGTGTGCCATCTCGGAGTGATCTCTCTGCGTCTCGGCCGCAAGCTGCAATGGAACCCGCAGGCCGAACGTTTCGTCGGCGACGACGAAGCCAACCGCTGGCTCACTCGCGAACTCCGCAAGCCGTGGAGTTACGACGCGGTGTGACCGCGAGTCCCGCCCCCATCCAGCTTGGGGCCTGTCGGTTTAATCGAAGCGTGTTCGCGTATAAGCGTCCAAATTGCAGGTCACTTCAAAAAAATGTCATTCGGACGCTTAAAGTGCCAAATTCAAATTAGTGTAAATGTACTGAACAGGGCTTCTTTCCGA
>CAMDPX010000236.1 GCA_945905295.1 Planctomyces sp. SH-PL62
AACTTCTGGCGTCAATTTCGTTTTCCCAACCATGCGAGTCGCCATCCTTGGACCTCCCGAATTCCACTTTCTCGAAACCGATCTCCGTCGATTTCCTTCCAATGACTTCTAACCCACTCTGCCGCATGCGCAAAGTGCGTCGTGCGCCCGAATGGCAGTTGCTGCACTTGGCGAGCTTGACGGTGCTCCCCATGCGGCTTGAAGGCGTCGCCGGCGCGTTGATTTCGGACCTCGAAGATGGCGGCGCAACGCTGCGGCTGGGAACACGGCTGGGCGGCGATGACTACAATAAAGGGCGTGTCACCGTCCTGATGCCGTTGCCGCCCATCCTCCAGTCCCTGTTTCAGCTCTGTGTCCGTGGTCGTTCCGAGCAGCCGTTGTTTCTGTGCCGCGCCCAGTATGAAGGACATCGGAAACGAGGACGCCAACGGAAGCTCCCGCGGACGATTCGGGCTGGTTTCGAGGAAGTACTCAACAGTGCGAAGAAGGACGACTTGCAGACGGAACAGGACCGCAAGGGAACATTTCGGGACATGCTCCGCAGTATGGGCGGTGCCACCGAGAATGAAATCAACAAGAGCTTCAACAGACTGTTCGAGGAGATTGGCCTACCACCTCGAATTCGTCCTTATGATGTCCGCCACGCGGTCTCCAGCGACATGCACCGAGCCGGAGTCCCACTGCTCGAATTCCGATACCTCACGCTGCACAAAACCGGCGACATCATGAATTGCTACACCGGCCTGAATCCGAAACGAGAAATGGAAAAGTACTACGAGTCCATCACCCCGTTGTTGGACGCGATCCAGCGCCGAGCCACAGAATTGGGACTACTATCTGCCGACCGCGCAATCGAGCTGGAAAAAATCGCGGGGTAGTTCATGAACATTTCCGAGATTCAGGCCGATACGAAGTTTGATCGTGTGAACGTCTTTGGCTATCGTCTGCGGCATCAGCGAGGACATCACGAATCCGTGATCAACTCGCTGGTGCATAGTTGGTGCATCACTGGTGCATAGGGTTTAGAACGAAGAATTGGTCTGGTGTGTTGAATTGGAAGTCGAGTGTCTTGTCTCTAACTGTTTTACTTTCATAGGTTACGCACCAAATCCGCTCTTCAGACAAGAGCAACAAAACTTCGGCGAGAGGCACGGGTGGAGAATCCCTCTCTCTCCGCTGAAAGCCAGATAGAAAATACCTATCTGGCTTTTTTCGTTGCGGTTAACGCGACGGTTGATTTCTCAGAGAACAGCCAGATCGCATACTTATCGGATTGCTTCGTCGGATGAACCTCAGAGCTACGCTCCGAATTTGTCGAGCCGGCCAGCATGAGCCAGTGCGAAGCCCATCAGGTACTTCGCCGGGAATTGGCCGAGGCCGCCTTTCAGGCATTCGCGTTCGCCAAACTTGTCGCAGAGGTCCGGGCGGCAGCGTTCCTCGGCAGCGAGCAGCACTGGGACCGGATGCCAACTGTGTGATTTCATTTTGCTCGGCGTGCTGTGGTCGCCGGTGACGATCAGAACGTCGGGCTTGAGCGCAGTGATGCGCGGGATCGCAGCGTCGAGTTCTTCGATGCGGCGGACCTTCTCCGCAAAATTTCCGTCCTCGCCCGTTGAGTCGGTGTACTTGAAGTGGACGAAGAAGAAATCGAAGTCCTTCCACGCTTGTTCGAGTCGCGACATTTGATCGGCGAGCGTCAGGCCAGCGTCGAGCACGTTCATGCTGACCAGCCGCGCGAGGCCGCGGTACATCGGATAGACGGCGATGGCTCCGGGCTTCAGGCCGTACATTTCTTCGAAGGTCGGAATCGGCGGCCTCTTGTCGATGCCGCGCAGCGTCAGCAGATTGGCTTTCGGTTCATCCTTCAAAACTTCACGAGCCTGCCGGATGAATTCTTTGAGCAACTCGGCCGTGCGTTGCGATCCCGCGCTGCGAGCGACCGGTTCGAGGGGCGCGACGCCGGTCTTCTGCGGATCGGTATCCTCGACGTCGCCGCAGAGTCCCTCGGCACGCAGCACGATCACGAGCCGATATTCTTTGACGTGCCGGACGAAGACTTCGATGCCGGGAATCTTGATGGCCTTGGCGAGCTTCGCGACGACTCGCTCACCCTCTTCGGTCGGGATGCGGCCCGCTCGGCGATCAGTGATCAGGCCATTGCCGTCGATCGTGCAAAAGTTGCCTCGGATTGCGACGTCGTTCGGGCCGAGTTCAAAGTCGATGCCGAGCGCTTCCAGCACGCCGCGACCGATTTGGTATTCCAGCGGGTCGTAACCGAAGAGGCCGAGATGCCCCGGCCCGCTCCCCGGCGTGATGCCCGGCAGAACCGGCGTACTTGAACCGAGCGTGCCGCGCTTCGCGAGGGCATCGAGATTCGGCGTCTTCGCGGTTTCAAGTTCCGTGAGCCCCTCCGGCGTCAGCGGCAGGCCGCCGAGTCCGTCGGCGACGAGGAGCACAATCTTCGAGCCGTTGTTCGTGTTGAGTTTCCGAGTCAGGTCTTGGAGGTCGGGCATGGTGGTCGTTTTGAGTTAGTGGGATGGTGAAAAACAGAGTTCGACAAGAACGGTAAGTGCCAGCAATCCGGCCGACAAGTAAGCGAGTCGGCAATTCACTTCGCCCTTCGCTGCGCCCAATCCAAAAGATGGACCAAGCCCATTCCACAACCAAAAACCGCATGGAATGGTCACGACTCCGAAGAGCCACAGAGTCCAGGCAGGGCTGCCGTGGCTAAGCAGATCGCCTGCGTCACCGATTCGCTCGAATGAGCCACATCCGATGTAGGCTCCGTTGGCAGCCAGACAGAAACCTGCGAAGAACTTCGCAAGCGGCCAACAAGTCCATTTCGCTTGCCGGA
Organism: Planctomyces sp. SH-PL62; assembly: GCA_945905295.1. Classification (GTDB taxonomy): domain Bacteria; phylum Planctomycetota; class Planctomycetia; order Planctomycetales; family Planctomycetaceae; genus SXKJ01. The sequence continues at coordinate 2,855 of CAMDPX010000236.1, forward strand.
TGACGAAAAGCACCACCAACGGCGTCAGCGACCCGATCACCGGCCCTGCCCAGATCACGACCAACGGATTCCGATTGTTGCCGACATCGGTTCGCGAGATTGCCAGCGGATGCAGCACCACTTTTTCGACAGTCGCTCTAGTGCAGATGGCTCCGACGAAATGCCCCAACTCATGAACGGCCATCATCGCCAACCACGAGAAGGCAAGAAACGTGACGATCAGCAGCACTTGATGGACTTGTCGCATGAGACACGTTGGGAGCGAGTTCGTAGTTCCGGTTTCAGGCGATAGCATTTCCGATCCACGAGTCGAATTCTCTCTGATTCCGCCTGGAGGCGGTACTACGAACTGCTGGAGCCAATTTTGCAGACGACGATCGAGGTGATGGGCTGGCTGCTGTTCGCGATTTGGGCCGGCATCTCGGGTGTGCCGACCGTGTGGATGATTGGCCGGTCGTTGAAGCGGCAATCCGATCGGCTGACTGATCCAGCGTTGTGGCCGAGGGTGTCGGTGGTTGTGCCGGCTCGCGATGAAGGACACAAAGTCGAAGCGGGGCTGAAGTCGCTGCTCGCCTCGGACTATCCCGATTTTGAAATCATCGCGATCGACGACCGCTCGCGCGATGAGACCGGCGAGATTATGGACCGGTTGGCACGCGAAGGGGTCGGGAGTCTTTTTCAGGCCGCGACTCACAACATTCAAAACTTGTCCCAGGATGAGCGGCCTGAAAAAGACTCCCGACCCCGTCTGCGAGTCATTCACATCTCCGAGTTGCCAGGGGGTTGGCTGGGCAAAAACCACGCGCTGCAGGTTGGGACTCAGCAGTCAAAGGGTGAGTGGTTGCTGTTTTCCGATGGCGATGTCATTCACGAACCGCAGACGCTGCGGCGAGCGGTGCGATTCGCGGTTGCTCACAAGGTTGATCATTTGCCGCTGTTTCCCGACATCGAGGCGGGGGCGATGCTCGAAGCGGCGTTCGTCGCTTGTTTCGGGCTGATCTTCGCGGCGGGGACTCAGCCGTATTTGATTCCGACTCGGTGGCCGCGAGCCTACTGTGGGGTTGGAGCGTACAACCTCGTTCGCCGGTCAGCCTTGGAGCGGGCGGGCGGGTTCGTGCCAATCAAGCTCGACATCCTGGACGACGTGAAGCTCGGGAAAATGCTGAAACGATCGGGTTCGCGGTGCAGCATTCTGCGAGCGGGTGACGGCCTGAGCATCCGCTGGCAATCGGGAGCGTGGGCCTGCGTCACCGGTTTGGAGAAGAACGCGTTCGCATCGGCCAACTACTCGGTCGCGCAACTGCTGTGGATTTGCGGAATGATTTCGCTCGTCATCTGCGGCCCGGTGGTCGGAGCGGTTCTCGCGGGTGAGGCTCGAACTGGCTTTGTCGCGGCGGCGTTGTTGTCGCATTTTCTCTACGGACTGATTGCTTGGCTCTTCGGGCATTCGTTTTGGCTGTTTCCGATGCTGATGCCGTCGGGGTTGGCGTTCGTGTTTGCGTTTCTGAGGTCTGGTTGGATCACTCTGCGTCAGGGAGGCGTGCGGTGGCGCGACACGTTTTATCCGCTCGAAGTCCTGCGTGGTGGAGTGTTTCGGTGAGCCTCGCGGGTCTTGACGATTGTGCTGACTCGACTCGGAGGGTCGCATCGGTCGCACGATCGCTCGGTCTGAGACGGTCAGCCGAACCGGGCAGTTCGGTTGCAATCGAGAGGGCGGCAACGTTTAATCCGGCCGCTTTCCTGGCTGGAAAGCTTCGGGCGACTGGCGGATTGATCAAACCGACGCCGGTTGATTCCCCGAAAATCGGCTGAACATGGAACTGGGAAGTTCGGCCGAGTGGGTTATGGTTTGATCATTCTCGCACGAAAGGATGCAGCCAATGAGACTTGGCTGGAACGACATGAAGCTGACTGTATTGGTAAGCGTATTGGGGCTCTCGATTTGGACGATCGGCTGCGGCGAACCCGCATCGCCGGTCAAGCCGATCTCGCCCGCGAAAACGAATGGCGGAGAAGCCGGATCGACCAAGGGTGGCGGAACTGACGTTCCGGCTGCTCCGGAAGGGGACACCGGAGCCGCGAAGCCGGCCGAAGACAAACCGGCCGAAGCTGGCGAGAAGAAGGACGCCCCGAAGGCTGAAGAAGCCAAGAAGGACGACGCTTCCGCCGAGAAGAAAGACGAGAAAAAGGAGTAGTTTGAACGGCCTCTTGGCCTCAAGCAGACACTCACAACGCCGCGGTTCACACCGCGGCGTTTTTGTTGGTCAGCCGCTCATTTTCTCGTCGTACAGCCGCTCGATGTCGGCGACTGTGACGGTGATCGTCCGCGTGAAGCCGGTATGAGCCCGCTCGTACTGGACGTTGCTCGCCTTTTCGGGGTGGCGATGTACGGCATCGGCCAGCCAGTGGATGTCGGCATCGGCGAGTTTGCCGATGGCGGCGTCCCAAAAAGTCTTGGTTTCAATGACCAGCGAATCGACTCGCGGATCGAATTTGTTGAAGTCGGCCATGATGGTGTTCGCGGTGCGGAAAACGAGGGTTTAAGACGGGCGGCAGTATAGTCGCCGGACGTGCGGTTGGTAGCGAATCGAATCGACCGCTCACCAGAGCGTGTAGCCGCCGTCGATGACGATGGCCGCACCGGTCACGTAGCGCGCGGCGTCGCTGGCGAGGTACACCGCCAGCGGGCCGAGATCCTCCGGCTTGCCGAAGTCGCCGGCGGGGATTTGCTGCTTGAACGTGTCGATGATCGCCGGATTCTGAGCCGCCCAGCGGACGTTCGGTTCGGTCATGAATCCGCCCGGACAGATCGAGTTGACGGTGATTCGATGCGGTGCCCAATCGGTCGCGAGCGCTCGTGTGAACTGGATGACTGCGGCCTTCGAGGTCTCGTAGCTGCGTCCGCCGATCCCGCGATTGGCCACCATGCCGGAGATCGACGCGATATTGATGACTCGGCCACCTTGCCCACGTTTCACCATCGCTCCGCCGATCAGCTTCGTGCAGAGAAACGTGCTCGTCAGGTTGATGTCCAGAATCTGCTGCCACTGTTCGAGCGTCTGATCCTCGACCGGCACGTTGATCCGCCGTCCGCCGACGTTGTTGATCAGAATGTCGAACGGCCCGAACTGATCGAGGGCTTGTTGGCAGACTTGCTCGCATTCACTCGGCACACCGACATCGGCCACCAAGATGTTCGCAGTTCGGCCGAGTTGCCGGATGTCGGCGGCAGTCTTCTCCAAACTGTCGCAGTCGCGGCCGACCAGCACGACATCGGCTCCTACGTCAGCGATCGCGAGTGCCATCTCTCGACCGAGTCCGCGGCTGCCGCCGGTGATGAAAAGCCGCTGGCCATCCAAACGAAATCGGTCAAGCACGCTCATGCTTCGGTCTCCGGTGCTGCGGTGGGAATCTCGTCGAGCGGTTCGGCTGCGGGTTGCTCATCGAGTGCTGCCGGCTCAAGCGGCTTGGCCTTCCGATAGATGAAGATATCCATGTGCGAGAACGGCCAATGATGAGCCAGTTCCCAAACGTCGGGCATGACGAATTGAGCTTCCTCTGGAGCTCGCAAGACCAACCGCGTGTCCGGCGAGCTGACATCCTCACGAGCGAGTTGCTTGAGCACGCGAAACAGCTCCGACGTAGGCGACAGCTCTTCGATCATCGCGAACGGCGGATCGAAGAACATCCAGTCGAACGGCACAAACTTGGCCGAGTCCCCTTTCGGCCGGAACGAGCAACGGAAGATGTCCGTTCGCCAGCACAGGCACGCGGCTTGAGCCTCCTCGCCGAGCGACGCGACATTGTGTTTCAGCAATTCGACCGCTTTCCGGTCATTTTCGAGAAACACCACGCTCGATGCGCCGCGGCTGAGGGCCTCAAGTCCAATCGTCCCCGTGCCGGAGAAGATGTCCGCGACGCGCTGTCCTTCAATCCAATCGCCGAGCCTCGTGAACAGCGACTCCTTCACGAAGTCGGTAATCGGCCGAGTCGTCAGTCCGGGATTCGCCAACAGTTTTCGCCGACGAAATTGTCCTGCAATGATCCGCATGTGCCGTGGCCTTCCGCCTTATTTGTCTGTCTTCAAGGCCGGAATCCGTTTCGGCAACTTGCCTGCTTGAACCAGCTCGTAATGCCTCTGAATGATGTCTTCACCCTCTTCGCCGACGGTCTTGAACTTCTTCTGGGGCGGCAGTGGCGCGGGAGTGTCCTCCGGAATCGGAGTCGGCACAACGGGGCGGGCCGGGGCTGAATGCTGTTTGACGATGGTTGTGTCCCCCGATTGGCTCTCGCCCTCTTCATCCGCCAGCCAGTCCATGATGCTGTCGTCGGACGCAGATTTCTTGGGAGACGCGGTCACAGCGGCTCTCTTTCCCGCAAGCTGGAAAGCGACGGGACCAACTCGCAGCGTGTCGCCCGGCTGCAACTCGGCTTGGCCATGAATCGCGACATCGTTGATCAGCGTTCCGTTCCGACTGCCAAGGTCATGGACCACGACCTTGTCTCCCGCGCACATCAGCCGGCAGTGCTGGCGGCTGATCTCATTGGTGGCCAGCCGAATTTGGCAGGTCTCATCCCGTCCAATGACAGCCTCGCCCTCGGGCAGCGTCAAACGTTTCCCTTGATGCTTACCAGAAAGAATGATGAGGACTGCCGCCATTGAAAAACCGCTCACGCCGTTGCCAAGACCCGCGCATCACGAAACGAACCGCAGCTCGCCAACGTCATCCAGATTGTCGCCGACATGGATCACTCATATCGCGGCACGATCAGCGGTTCGCCACATTCGGGGCATGTTAGCGTGCGCCCGCGATGCACGGGACTGACTTTGAATTTCTTACCACAGCGGCAATTGAACCGAATCGGCTTTTCTTCCCTCTGTCCGCCCTGATGAGTCCGCTGCCACACACGCTGAGCGATTTCCTTGATCTCCGCGAGCAATTCGTCGGGGACTGCCGGTTTGGTCAAATAACCGTCAGCACCCAGCCGTTCGGTCAGTGCGCGAGCATCCTCCAGCGAAACGGCTGACAGAACCAAAACGGGAACCGATTCGTCCGATCGCTTCATTCGGTCGATTAACTCGAAGCCATTCTCGCCTGGTAGGATCAGGTCGGCGATGACGAAGTCTGGCCGCCGCATGTGAAACGCCGAGTGCGCCTGGCCGCCGTCTTTCGCCACCTGCACCCGATAGCCATGCAGCTCCAGCAACGCCTTCAGCGAGTCTGCCGATGCGGCATCGTCCTCTACCAGCAAGATGTGATGTGCCAATGTTTCCGCCGACACGCTTCCGACATGGCTGGACAACATCGTTCTGTCTCCTGAACACTAAGCGAGAAGGCTCCCAATCGGGTGATTCACAACGATTCGGAGGGGCCGCCGGGGTGGCTAACGTTACTGAGAGTCGGCGGCATCAGCGAGTCTAGTCATGCAGGCGATCGACAAATCGAGTGGCCGAAATCGCTCGGCAAAACTCAAGTCCTAGAGAATCGAACGGTCGCGGCATCTTGAGTGAAGGCCAGCTCCATCCTTGCCCACTTCGTGTTGAATAGCCGGGAGAATTGGGGAAAACAGTGCAACTCAGGCGGTGTCGAGTTGCAAATGTCAAGTGAACAACGTGGTCCGGCGGCTTGACCAAGCGGACCACACCCCTAGAATCCCGCCAATCATTTTTAATGCCAGACGAATTATTTTTCGTACTTCCGGAGTGATCAGTCCGAAGGGACACCGCAAATGCGAGTTTTTAAGTCAGAGGCTTGGAGAGCGTACCGCCATGTTAGTCCTGTCACGCAAACGGAATGAGAGCGTGGTCATTAACGACCAGATCGTGGTGACCGTGATCGAGGTTCGAGGCGACAAGGTTCGCCTGGGCATTCAAGCGCCGCGCGATGTTCCAATTCATCGCAGCGAGGTGATGGCGGCAATCCAACGTGCTCAAGAAGTTGGTACCGCCGATGCCGATGGCATCAACGGTTAATCTCAACGTCATTGACGTTTAAAACGGGCGGCTTGACAGTCATTGTTGAGGCCCTAAAGTGTGCCCCGCTTTACGGCCCCGTCGTCTAGTTAGGCCTAGGACACCGGATTTTCGATCCGATAACAGGGGTTCAAATCCCCTCGGGGTCATTCAAGTTGAAAGCCCGGACGCCATCAGGTGCTCCGGGTTTTCTTTTTGGATTTCCGCTTCCCCAGAATCGGCTTGAGAGCCACAACGGAGTGTCCGCCATGGAAAAAAGCCTCTGCTGGCAGAATCTTTTTCAACGTTGGCCCGATTCGATCCCCAAGCTGGGCATCGTCGTGACTTCGCTCAATGAGGGGATCGCGTTCAGCAGCTTTCAAGTCTCCGAAGGTGCGGTGCTTCTGGAGCGCGACCGCCCCGACACGATGGGGGCGCGCACGGCAATCGTCCCTTGGGAAGAGATCGTCACCGTCAAAATGACCTCACCCATTGAGTCGGCTCTATTCCGAGACATGGGGTTCAAGCCGGTCGGCAAGTCAGGCTGAGTCTCAATGAGTCAAATTTCAAATCTGAGATTTCAGCGACTCACGTCATTGCGATCATCCGGCTGAGGCCGACCGCAGGGATCAGCAGAGCGACCGTTGCCATCGCCAGTTCTACTTGGCCGTTGAAGGCATAGATTAGCGTTGCGTCGAGCATTACCAGCGACAGCAGCAACACCTTGATTGCCAATTGCACGACCGGCGGAGTCGGCTGGGTGATCGCCACCGCCAAACGCCGGTCGAGCGTGAACAGGATCATCGCCAGAATCCCCATCGCCGGAAGCCGATGTTCCGGAATCACCGTTTCAGACTTGTTGACAAACATGGCCAACGCGACGACGCCCAGGTTGATGACCATCGCCGCTCCCAGCAATGCCCCCCGTCGGCTGACCGTCGCTTCCTGCCGAGCAAACAGCGTGACTCCGATGATGTACGTTCCCAATCCCAACGCGATGGGCAACTGAGGCTGTTGAAAGACTTCGGCGAGTGACGGAACCGCGCTGGCACCGAGCAGCACGTTGCCGACTCGGCAACTTCCCATGACGAACGGTCCCAGCAGTGTCTTCTTCAAACCGCCGTCGTATCCGACGATCAACGCGCACAGCAGGCCGGCGACAAGCAGACTCGGCAGACCCACACAGGCTGCGGAGATGCCGCCAACCAGCATCAATCCCATCCCAAGGCGGAATGCAGAAACCGGCGAAATCGCTCCGGAAGGAATCGGACGATCCGGCCGCTCTTGAGCGTCGATCAGCCGATCAAAGTAGTCGTTGAAGACCATGCCAGAGAGGTACAACCCGGCCGACGCTGCGCACAGCAGCAGGAACGTCGGCAGTGGATTCGGGCCGTCATCGCTGATCAACGTCTGGTGCGTCAGCAGGAAGCCGAGGAAGATGTCAGCCAGCGCAGTGAAGACCGTCGGCAGCCGAAGCAATCGTAGATAGGCGACGACACGAGGGCTCATTGCTGTGCCGCCACTTCGTCCGCCCATTTTTCGAGGACGATAAATTGCTTCGCGAATTCCGGTTCGTGCGGTCCCATCGGGCTTTTGAAGAAGGCCGCGAGATGATTCATCACGCCCGACTTGCCTCGGCGATGTTCTCTCTCGGTGAGTCGAACCAAGTCCAATGCCAGTGGCGCAGCCAGCAGCGAGTCGCAGCCTTGCCAGGTGAATTGCAATGACATCTTCGTGCCGAGGAAGCCCTCGAAGTGGATGTGGTCCCAGGCGGTTTTCCAATCACCCATCGACTCGATGTATTCGATGCTGACCAGCGTCTGCGGCTTGTAGCCGAGGATTTCGGTCAGCAGGTGATCTTTCGACCGCACCTTGTTGGCCTTGTTGATCGGATCGTCGAGCACTTTGCCGTCCATGTTGCCGAAGATGTTGTGGCCGACCCAACTCATGACCTTGAGATTGCGAGCGGCGAACATCGGGGCGAGCACCGCCTTCATCAGCGTTTCGCCTGTTTTGCCATCGCGGCCGACGTGCAGACATTTTTGCTTCAACGCGAACTCGGCGAGTGCCGGCAGATTCGAGCCGACGGACGGCGTGAAGTTCACGAACGAGCAACCCAACTCAAACGCGGCAATCGCGTAGATTGTACTGGCTGGAACAGGCGAGGAGTCGCCGCTGGCCAACGTGGCTGACAGCTTGGCCCAATCCCAGGACGAGGCGTCTGATTCGAGCGGAGGTTCCGTGGATGACAAGTAAAGCACGATGACGTGAGCGCAATCGTTCGCTTTCTTGAACTCTTCGATGTCGGTGCGAATGCGTTTGATCGCGGCAGCGGGCTTCTCGCCGCGAGTTGCCAGCGTCTTTGGGCCGGCGAACTTCTCGATGGTCGAGCCAACGTTGATCAGCGTGCCGGGGCGAATGTTCTTGTCCCATTCGGCCAGACGGGGTGCGACGGCGTTGAGCAGATCGCGGTCAAAAACACGAGAATTCTGGTACAGCACTTCCGCTTCGGCGGCATAGTTTGTCTCGCGAATCTCATGGCCTCCGATCACGAATTGCGACCAGTCTGCCATCTTCAGCCGACTGAATTTCGGGAGCGACGTGACCAGCGCCGTTTCGGGAGCGACTCCCGCTTGCAAGCCAGCCAGGCCGACCGCGACGGTCGTCGAGACGCCGCCCCAAGCTCCAATCAACCACAGTCCGATGCGTTCTTGCGACATTGTCTAAGCCAATCCAGGTCAGGAAGGAAATTCGTAGGCGGGAGTTTTCTGGCGGGAAGCGAATCTTCAAAAAGGCTCACGCAGAGGGGGGGGTCGGCACAGAGTTCGGGAAAGACTCCGTTCCCATCCCTCTGCGCCGGTGCGCCTCTGCGTGAGCATTGTCTTCTTCAAATTCACGCGACTGTCGAGTCGATCCATTTTGACAGTGCGTTCTGGACGGACATGAGAACCTCTTCGCGAGCCTTTTTCAATTCGGTCAGCGGTAACTCATCGCGGCAGCCGTCGGCGGGATGAGCAAACAGGTAAAACTTGATCTTCGGCTCGGTCCCGGACGGCCGAGCCGCGAAACGGACTCCGGTGGTTGCTCCGGGCAGATCGACCACGCCGTCGAAGATCAGCACATCGCCGGCCGGTTGTTCGATGCGGCCGATCACGCGGTTGTCCGGAAGCGAGCGGACTTCGTGCTGTTTGTAGTCCTCCACGCGAATCAGCCGAGCGGGGCCGATGGTCGAGGGAGGCGACGATCGCAGAGTCGCGCTGATTTTTTGGATTTGCTGCCGCCCGGTTTCGCCGGTGCATGTCTTCGAATGTTGTCCGTCGCAGAAATAGCCGTGTTCGACGAACAGTTCATCCAATCGGTCGAGTAGCGTCTTGCCAGTCGCTTTGAGTTCTGCCGCCAGTTCCAGCAGGTACAGCGCGGCGATCGTTGCGTCCTTATCGCGAGCATACGTGCCGGCCAGAAAGCCGATGGATTCCTCGAAACCGAAGACAAACTGATCCGGACCTTCGCGATCCATGACATCGCCGATGTATTTGAAGCCGGTCAGCAGATTGCGAATGCAGCGGACTCCGTGTGACCGAGCAATCGGTTCGATCATCGGCGAACTGACGAGCGTTGAGGCTACAAAATGCTGCGGCGACAACGAACCTGCCGCGCGACGTTGCCTCAAGACATAATCCGCCAGCAACATCCCGGTGCGATTGCCATTGATGATCGTGTAGCTGCCGTCGGCTGCTCGTGCTGACAGTCCGACTCGGTCGGCATCGGGATCGGACGCGAGGATCAGATCGGCGTTGATCTCATTCGCCGCCGGGACGAGTGCTTCGAGCACCACCTTCCGCTCCGGATTCGGGAAGCGGTCGGGAGCGAACGGGAAGTTGCCGTCCGGCAATCGTTGCGACGGATGAATCGTGACCTGCGTGAAACCCGCTTCGAGAACCGCTCGATACACCGACGTCTCGCCGACTCCGTGGCATGGGCTGAAGAGCGCGGCCACGTCGCGCTTGTCCGACAGCGAGCAGTCAACGACCGCTCGAATGAACGGGCCGTCGATCTCCTCGCCGATCAATTCAATGCGACCGTCTCCGAGCGCAGTCAGAAAATCGACGGTCGGAATTTGCGTGGCAGACTCGACGGCAGTCGTGATCTGCTGGGCCTCGTCGTCTAGCACTTGCCCGCCGGTCTTCGCATAAACCTTGAAGCCGTTGTCGGCCGGCGGATTGTGCGAGGCGGTGATCATCACGCCGGTGCCGCATTTCAGCTCGCGGACTGCAAAGGACAACTCCGGCGTCGAGCGGTATGACAGAAACAAGAACGTCTTGATGCCGTGAGCCGCGAAGACGCTCGCCGTGATGCGGGCGAATTCTTGCGAGCGATTCCGCGTGTCGTGCCCGATGACCGCTCGATGCCATTCGGTCGGCAACAATTGTTTGACGTACACGGCGACACCGTGAGCCGACTCGGCAATCGTCCGTTCGTTCATCGTCGCCGAGCCGAGTTCCCCCATCGGACCGCGCCGGCCGGCGGTGCCGAACGGGATGCGTTCCCAGAAGGAGTCTTGCAACACCGCCCACGATCCGTTGTCGATCAGTTGCACCAGACGCGGCCAATACGACTTGTATTGCGGCTGAGTCAGCCACGTTCGCAGGTTTTCTTCCGCCGCTTTGGAGAGTTGCCCGCTCTGTACCGCCGCCTCGATCTTGGCCGTTATTGCATTTAGGTCGCTCGTCATGATCTGCCCATCTCGTGTGAAAACATTTTGGCGAGCGGGGCGGCGTCAGCCCCCCGGTGGTCGCGATCCCCACTGACAACCGGGGGG
>CAMDPX010000237.1 GCA_945905295.1 Planctomyces sp. SH-PL62
GCTAGCCCCGGTTCATCCCGGAAAACCGGGGCTAGCGCCGCGCGGCTAATTCCTGCGAAGCGTATCACACACCAGAACGCATGCAGTTGTCACCGAGCGAAACAGACGCAGGCTCTGCGAGGACGCAACCTGCCGAGGGATAGCCCGGACCAGAAGGCGTTGAAGACGCCCAGCTCTGAGACAACCTCAGGGCTGACCTTAAGGATTCGTGGTCAACTCGCCGGCCAGTGACTTGTCCTTCACGTTCCAGACTTGCAGCTTGCCGGTGAAGTCACCGGCGATCAGCCGATTGCCGTCATGCGTGAAGACGACACGCGAAGGAATGTCCCTGAAACCTTCGAACTTGGCGACTTGATTCGCTCCGCTGTTGTTCCACAAGCGGGCCGTGAGGTCTCGGCCGACGGTGGCGAAGTCACCGCTGCGTGTGTAATTCACCGAGAGCACGCCGGGGATTTTTCCGCGTGGCAGTGGCGTGGGTGTTGGGCCGGTGTGGGCATTGATCGAGCGAGTCGGGAAGCCGTCTTCGGCATACCAGAGGATGACTCGGCCGTCTTCGCTGGCGGTGGCGAGCATTTGCGAATCGGCTCGCCAACTCATGTCGGTGATCATGTCCTTGTGGTCGCCGAGCGTGAAGAGGATGCTGCCGGTCTCTGGCTCCCAAACATAAACGCCGCCGTTGCGGTCGCCGCTGGCGAGCATCTCGCCGTTCGGACTGAACTCGATCGACGTCACCCAGTCGGTGTGCTTCTTGATCTTGTGCTTCAGTTCGCCGGTCTCGGTCGAGAAGATTTTCACGAGCTTGTTCGGCCCGCCGAGCGCGACCCACTTCTGATTCGGGCTGATATCAGCCGCGAGCACGCTGTCGGACTCATCGCCGATCTCGGTGATCCGCTTGCCGGTCATCACGTCGAAGAGCACGGCCTTGCCGACATCAGCTCCACGCCCACCCGCCGCCAACAACAGCTTGCCATTGCGGCTGAACTTCAAGACGTGCGGAATTCGCTCAGGGAACGGCAGCACGCCGATCAGCTTCAGATCGTCCGTGTTGTAGAGCAGGACTCGCTCGTGCCCTGCGACCGCGACCAACGGTGCCCACGGACTGGCCGCCAGTGCCGTGACTGGATGCGGCCGTTTGGTCTGAGGCAACGACAACTCCGGCAGTTTGTCCGGCATCGGCGGCGGCCCCTCTGGCTTGCCGGTTGAGACCGACGCCAAATCGAGATCGACTTTGCGAGTCGCATTCTTCGCCGCGCTCACCGACGTCTCCGGCGCACCGAGTTCAATCCACTTCTTGATGATCGCGAGTTCTGCCTCCGGAATCTTCGCCGCCTTCGGCGGCATGAACGGTTCTTCGATGTGGGCCACCGCCTTGTACAGCCGACTGGAATCAGGACTCCCCGCGGTGATCGCCTCACCGCTGCTGCCGCCGGCCATCAGCGTTTGATACGTCATCACGTTGAGGTCCGACGTCGCTTTGTCCGGGTTGTGGCAGTTCCCGCAATGCTTCCGCAGAATTGGGGAGACGTGATCTTTGTAGGTCACGACCTCTTTGGGCTTGGCAATATCTGGCTTCGTTTCTTGAGCGACCGCGAATGCCGCGACGACCAATACAACGGAAAATGAAAAGAGACGAGTCACGGAACTACTCCAGTCATACGAGTCACTGATGGTCGAGTGGGTTCTCAACATCGAGCCCCTCCGCTGCCGCAGCGGTGTTGAGTTCTGAATCGGCTGAGACGAATCGAAAGCCTTCCAGCTCCAGTCCTAACATCTGTCGTTTGAGTTCACAGGCCGTCGCGAGTTGCACCGCGTCGTAGGCTCGAAGCCGGGGTTTCACAACCAATCCGATCGCCTCGTCCAACACCGAAGGAGTGATCTCCAGTGTGACGAACTCGCTGACGACGTCCTCTTTGAACTGGCTCAGGATTAAGTCCGCTTGGTCTTGAGTGAGACTTCCGCCTCGCATTCTCCGGACCACGGCCGAAGCACCTTCAACGCGAGTGATTCGTGATACCGTGGCTTCATTTCCAGACGAAGGACTCAGAATTTGGAAAATCCAATCCGAACCAATTTCCGGCAGATACCTTTTGGCCAATGCGCTCGAGTCCAAAAAGTAAACGGACATCACCGGCGTTCCTCGATAATCGTCTCCGAGAGCGGCTTCCCTTGGATGGGAACCGGCACGAACCGGTCAAACGCCGCTTGGTCCCGTTTCGGTTTCTTCGGGGCAGCCAGCAGGCCGCATTGCACCAGTCGGTTTTGAAATTCCTCTTCGGGTGTTGGATGCGCGACTTCGCTCTCAGTTTCGGCAAGAGCTTGACGCACTAATTGACGTTCGATCGGCGGAAGCGCCTTCACCTGCTCAATCAATTGGTCGAGTGCAATGCTCATGATTCGCTCCGCTTCGAATTGAGATCAATGATTGAACGCAAACTCGGTGGAGTTGAAGAGTCCCCACAAGATGTCGCCGTAGACCATCAGCGGAACATTGCCCGCTTGGCGGGCGCGCGCTTCGGCGAGTTGCTTTTCGGTCGTCGTGATTTGCTTTTCGAGGTTGCCGAGAGCCTCCGCTTCCTGGCCGTCCTCTTTGAGCTTCTCGTATTCGGCCTTCAGCGATTTTGCCTGATCTTCGAGGCGGCGGTAGGCTTGGTCGATTTGGGCTCGCAGGCCGGCGAGCTTGTCGACTCGGGTCGGGTCTTCGAGTTCCTGATTGATCAGGTCGACCAGCTTCGCGGTCTCTTCGGCGGTTGGCTTGCGGGAGAGGGCCAGGATGTAGAGTTCCTCGACGATCTTCGCCGGCGGATGCTTCGCGGCGAGCAGCGACGGAATCAAGCGGCTGCCGGCAACCTTCAGCGTGATCGTGTCGCCGTTGACGAGGTGCAGAGCCTGCGAGAGGTTTGCTTCCTTGTTGACCTCGCACGAGCAGGCCGACTCGCGCGGGGCGCGGCCGAAGGTCGTGAGGAAAAAGTTCGTCACGTTGCCCGCGTAGATTTGGACCGCTCGTGTTCCTTGCGGAGACGATTGGAAGCGGTCCTCGGTGCCGGTGATGCGGGTGATCGTGTCGAGCAGCACTTCGGCTTGCAGGCGGCGGACATAGCCATGCGAAAAATACGCTTCATCGAGTTCGTTGGTCGGGTTCGTCGCGGCGGAAAGCTGATACGTTCGCGAGTTGCAGATGTCGCGGATCAGCTTCTTCTTGTCGAAGCCGTATTCGGCCAGTTTCTTTCCGAGGGTTTCCAGCAGTTCTCTGTTGCTGGGTGGGTTGCTGATCCGGACGTCGTCGACCGGTTCGACGATGCCTCGGCCGAAGAAGTGGGACCAGATGATGTTGGACATCGTCTGGCTGAAGGCGGCGTTGTCGGGTGAGGTCAGCCACTTGGCCAGCGAAACGCGCGGGTCTTGCCCTTCGACGTCGGGAGTATCACCGCCCAAGAACTTCGGCTTCATCTTGCGGCCGTTGACCGGGTGCTCGACGGTGTTGTTGGCGTTGTTGTTGAAGACGACGACCTCGCGGCCTTCGACGCCCCGTTTCATGTTCACGCCAGCGAAGAAGCTGGCGAATCCGTAGTAATCATCCAGCGTCCAACGGTCGAACGGGTGGTTGTGGCACTGCGAACATTGAATGCGTGTGCCGAGGAAGATCTGTGCGAAGTCCTCGGCCGTCTTCTGTGGCGTGAGCCGTTCGGAGGCGGTGTAGAGGTTCGACGTCGGCTGCTTGATGTTGCTGCCGTTGCCGACGACGAGGTCGGCGACGAATTCGTTGAGCGGCCGATTCGTCGCCATCTGCTCGCGGACCCAATTGGCATACGCCCACATCGCCTTCGCATCGCGACCGTACTGCGGCTGATTGCCGACGGCTCGAATGCGGAGCAGCTCGCCCCACTTCATCGCCCAGATGTCGACGAACTCTTCGCGGTCGAGCAATTGGTCGATCAGCTTGGCTCGTTTGTCTTTGTCCGTGTCGGCGACGAAGCGATCGTATTCTTCGCGTGTCGGCGGGAGACCGATCAGGTCGAGCGAGACGCGCCGCAGGAAGGTTTCGTCGTCGCAGATCTCCGACGGAGCCATGTGCAGTTTCTTCAACTTGTCGAACACCAGCGTGTCGACGAAGTTCGATTCGGGAGTGTTCGGCCAGACGAACTTGTCGTCGGTCGGAAGGACGAGCACTTCGCTACCGACCGTGAACTTGTTGAAGCGTGCAAAGACGAATGCTCCGCCCCGATTGTTTCCCTTCGCGACCCCTTCCTTATCGATGCTGACGACGGCGTCGTTGTTGGTCATGAACAACGCCAGTTTGGTGACGTCTCGCACCGAGCCGTCGGAATACCGCGCCATGACGACGGTCTTCTGCGTTTGATCTTTGCCTGCGAAGACGGTCTTCGACGGCAGCAGTTCAATGCCGAGCGGTTCGGGCGTGTCCCCTTTGTCATCCGGCGCACCCGCTTCGATCCAGCGGAGCATCGTCCGATAGTCGTCGCTGTCGGCGGTGAAGACCTGGCCGCCGGTGTGATCGACCTCGCCGGTCGCTTTCTCCAGCACGAGGCTCTTTTCCGGCACCGCGACATCAATTCGCCGCCCGACCAACTGCCGCGTGAGTTTGTAGTAGTCGCCAGCCGGGTCGTACCCGAACAGCGACAGATGGAACCCGTCCTTGCCGCGAGCCGCTCCGTGACAACTTCCCGTGTTGCAACCGGACTTCATGAAGATCGGCATCACGTCCAGCCGGAAGCTGACGTCGCGCGAAACGGTTGCCTCTTTGACCGTGACCGGCACTTCCGCTTTGAGTTGCCCCAACTCGACGAGCAATTTCGTCTCGCCATCGGCCATCGGTTTAAGCGTCTGCCCGTCGAGACCAACGACCTTCGCGTCGGCGACGTGCAGCTTGACCGCTCCGGTCACGTCCCGCGTGATGCCTTGGTCATTGACCACCTGCACCGCAATCGTCAGCCGATCGCCTTGCCCTCGCAGTGAAATCTCCGACGGGAAGACTTTCAGTTGCGTGCCGGCATCGGCGAAGCAGAACGGCGCACTCCACAAACAGGAGGCGACAGAGATCGCTAAGAAAACTCGTTGATTCATTGCATCACCTATTTCAGTCTTCGCGGCCAATGCCAGGGAGAACGTTTGCCGTGCAACACGGCATGGATTTCGACGACGTCACCCTCGACTTTGAAATAGACCATATACGGAAACTTCTTCACGAACGCTCGCTGATAGCGGCGGCGTACGACTTCAAACATCTCCGGAAACTGACGGACGGATTCAAAGCACGAGTTCACTCGTTCCAAAAACTTATCTGATAGTCCACGTTCTCGCGATTCGTACCAATCACAAGCCTCTTCAAGATCCGCTTCCGCAGCGGGCATGACAAGAACATGCTCAGGCATTTCGATTCTGCAATCGTTGTTTGACGGCCTCCCAGTCCTTGCCCGATTGCGGGTTGCGTCGAAGCTCCTCCTCGCGGCGGTCGAGTTCCTCCAAATGCCAGTCCGGGATCGCAACCTGCTGCGGATCGGCCGTGATGCTGTCCCACAACCGCTCCAAAACATCGAGCTTGTCCGGAACGCTCAATTCCAGAAGTTCATCAATCGCGACGCTCATGAGGGTTCCTTTATCAATCAAAAACGACGGGTGCCTTGCAAAATCCTATTCTGGCTTCATCGCGGCCATGCGTCGTTCAATTTCTTCGGAAGAGACATCTTCAATGTGTGTGGAGATCGTCCATTTGTGGCCGAACGGGTCTTCCACGGTGCCGGAACGGTCGCCGTAAAACTGGTTTTGCAGTGGACGAAGTTCTTTGGCTCCGGCGGCGATCGCTCGGTTAAAGACCTCGTCGACGTTGGGGAGATACAGCATCAGCCCAACCGGTGATCCGCCAATAGACTTCGGCCCCAAGGCGTCCATTTGCGGGAACTCATCCGCCAGCATGATGATCGAGTCGCCAATCTTGATCTCCGCGTGCATGAGCGCGCCGTTCGGCCCCGGCACCCGAAACAACTCGGATGCGTTGAAGACTCGCTTATAAAACTCAATCGCCTCAGCCGCGCCTTTGACAATCAAGTACGGCGTGACGGTGTGATAGCCATCGGGAATCGGTTTGGCGGACATGGTGTGTTCTCTGGTCGTCATTTGGAGCGCGGCGATTTATCGCCGCTTTGGATTGCCTGATTCACACGCACCCAAAGCAGGGAAAGCGGCGATGAATCGCCGCACTCCAAAGTGGGCTATTTCATCGCCGCTTTGACACCCCGTTCGGCGTCGATGCGGAGCGTGCCGTAGCCGCTGAGTTGGCGAACCGCCTGGCCCTCTTCCGTGACGGTGAGGTCCAGCGTGATGCCTTGATAACCACCGGTCAGGCATTCGTCGGTGGCCTTCAGCGTGAACGTGACCTCTTTGTCTTCGGCTGTGATCTCGCGGAATGGCTCAACCAGTTCGACACCGCGCGGCAGGCGTGCCAGCGTGGCCTTGGCTTTGCCCTCGAATGGCTTCAAGTGGTTGAGCTTCACGGTGAGGTTGGCGGTCTTGCCTCGTTCGATCGACGCGCGGGCGAACTTGGCGTCGATGTGCGGTTCGGCGACGAGCAGATTGATCGGCTTGGTCGAGACGTAGGTGCGGTTCGCTCCGTCACGATACGCCGGCCGCTGAGCACCGCTGACGGCCGAGAGCGTGACTGGGTACGAGCCGGCGGTCGCGTTGCGAGCGGCGCCGAGCAAGTACTCCCCCTCGTTCTTTTCCACCTTCATCGTGACTGGCGTGCCGGTCGAAACTCCGTTTGGCTTCCACTCCATCGCGACGCTGACCGGTTCTTCGAAACCTTCCGCTCGGACAATTTTGAACTTCAAAGAGATCTCGCCGTTCTGCACGAGCGCGGACTTCGGTGCTTCGACTTCGATCGAGAACGGAGCCGGTTCGGTGACCGCGATCGCCAGTTTCTCAAACGTGTTGAAGACGTAGTAGTCGTTGTTTCCAGACGCGCTCATCGGAATGGACTGGCGGAAGCCGGAGACCAGCGTTGCCCGCTCACCTTCCTTTGCGTCCTTTTGGTCGCTTGTGTCCTTCGCGACCGGCCGAGCCACGATCTCAATGAACTTCCCTTGCAGTTTGGCATCGGGTGCCGCTTCAAAGACAACCGGAACGCGCGGCATTGCTGGGGTGACTTGCGGAGCATGCATCGTCACCCCTTCGGGTAATCCGAGCGCGACTAGTTCGAGATCACCGTTGAAGGGGCGATTCGAGTTGAAGATCGACAGTTGCGTGTTGTAGCGCCCACCGCTCGGAATACTGATGGACTGGCGAGACTGCGGTTGGAAGGCGGCTTCGCCGTCTTGCGGGATGTAAACGTAGACGGCATCCGTCTCCGGAGAAATCTCGACACGGTAGACGAAGTCCGCACCGCCGTTGCCGCGATCGTCTTCGACGCCGAGTACATACTCGCCGTCAGCCGCTGCCGTGAAATCAAGAATTGGGTCGAGCGTGTCGCGGTTCATTCCGCCGAACGGCGGATAGCCCAGTTGATTTGGCCGCGAATCGGTCGCTCGCTGCGGGTTCCCTTTTGCTCCGACTTGCTTTACCCAAATCGTCGGGTCAAGGGGTGAGCCAAGTGAGTTCGCGAGACAATGAATTTTGAATCGCTCCCCCTTCTTGGCGGTGAAGCGGAAGCAATCGATGTCACCTGACTTCTCGATGATGCCGTTGAAGGCGATCGGCAGGCTCGCCGCCGATTGCGATTTGATCGCGTCTTCCGAATCATTCGGCTCGGCTTCGAGCACGTTGTCGAAGGGAGAGACTCGCAGCGTGTTCGGCGTTGGCGCGGGAACGTTCGATTCCGCGTCGATTGCGACAAAGCGGAAGTCGCTCGAAGTTTGAGTGGCCGGCAACGTCACCGTCTGCGACCAGTCACCTTTCGGATCACCGAGTACTCGCACGGACAATTCTTTTCCCGCCGGGCCACCTGCCGGATACAAGCCGGTCGGCCGAGCGAACGTGCCGACGTGGAGACGATAAACGTCGTTCCCCGCCGAGTAGGTAGCGTGCCGGATTTCCACGAAGTACGTCCCGTCTTTCGGTGCCAGCAACGACACAACCGGGTCTTGCAGGAACAGAGCCGAGTCATCCGCCGCGATTAACCGCTTGCCATCGGCATCGAGCACCGCGATGTGCAAATCCGGGATGCCTTGATCGACTCCCAACCGCACCGCTTCGATCTCGGCCGACAACCGCTGACCTTGCTTTGCCTCGAAGCGATACAAATCCACGTCGGTCGGATCCATCATCCGGCCGAGCACCGAGCTGTTGAGCGGAACGGCCTGAGCCGTCTCACGCTTGTCATTGCGAGCTTGCTGCGTTCGTTCCTCTTCTTCGATCGTCGCGAATGGCCCGACGGAGAAGCGTTGATACTCACTGATCCCCGCCGCGGTCCGCAGCCGCATGCCATGCACGCCGAGCGAGCAGTCGTCCGCGATCTTCAGCTTCACTCGGACACCCGAACCAGCTTCGACCCGGCCGCGATATCCGCGCATCTCGACGTTGCCTTCGATCATCTCAACCGACTCGACTGTGATGCCCGGCTCGTACACCAAGACCTCTTCGGGCTTATCGAGGTATCGGCCCTGAAGCATCACTTCAACCGTCGTGCCTCTCTGTCCGCCTGGCGGAACGATGCGAGCTAAACGCGGCGTGCCGGCTGTTGCGGAGGATGTTGAGATTAAGAGGATGGAGATCAGAAAGAAGAAATGCTTGAGCATGTTTGGCCTCACTCTGAATGTGTCACGCTTCGACTCGGATACAGCGACCGAATATGAATTTGCCGGTGATCCACCCATTGATCCTGCCTCGGTTGTTTCCAATCTGGAAACGTGGACCTTGAATTGCTTTGACTAAATGGAGGTATTCGCTGCCATTCACTTTGCACAAGACAATGTCACCGACATTCAAACTGGCGGGGTCGACTGGTTCGACGGTGCAAAGCTGACCGGACTCAATCTTTCCAGACATCGAATTGCCCCGTGGGCGAAAAGAAACGGCCTCACCCGTTTGCAATTTGGCGATGAATTGACTGGCCCATCCCATATTTCAGATTCGTGTTGAATAGTCCTGAAACGAACCAGGGGGCTGACGCCCCCCGTTCGCCTTCGATCGCTAGCTGACCAACTCTTTGATGACTTCGCCGCCGTCGATGATTTCGATCGGGCGAGCGCCGGGGGCCATCAGTTCTTTGTCAGCGTTGATGCCGATTTGTTGATAGACCGTCGTGAGCACGTCTTCGATGCGGACCGGATTCTCTTCCGGTTCGCTGGCGGTGCTGTTCGACGAGCCATACACGAGTCCGCGCTGCAAGCCGCCACCGGCCATTGCGACGGAGTAAACTCGCGGGAAGTGATCGCGGCCGGCGGTCGCGTTGATCTTCGGCGTACGGCCGAACTCGCTGGTGACGAGCACCAGCGTGCTGTCGAGCATACCGCGATCATCGAGATCGCTGATCAATCCGGCCAATGCCTGGTCGAGCGTCGGAGCTTGGCGGCGCATCGCGTTCTCGATGCCGGCGTGATGGTCCCAGCCGCCGAAGCTGACGGTCGTGAATCGCACGCCTGCTTCGATCAAGCGGCGAGCCAGCAGGAATCGCATGCCCGCTTCGTTATTGCCGTACTTGTTCTTCGTCGCTTCGGATTCCTTGGTGATGTCGAACGCTTCGCGAGCGGCCGGTGACGAAATCATCGCGTAGGCTCGTTCGTAGAACTTGTCCATCGCGCCGAGCGCCTCGGCCTTGCTGGCAATCTTGCGGAAATGTTCGTCGACCGTCTCGCGGATGCGCTGACGCTTGTAGAAGCGGTAGTCATCGACGCCGGCGGGGAGCATCAGGTCTTTGACTTGATAGCCCGACCGACCCGGATCGCTGCCGATGCCGAACGGGCCGAACTGCGAGCCGAGGTAGCCGGTGCCGGCGTACTCGGTGGCGTTTGGCACCGCGACGTATGGCGGCAGGTTCTGCTTCGAGCCGAGTTCATGCGAGACGACCGCTCCGATGGCGGGGTGCTCGATGGCCGGACTCTTGCGATAGCCGGTGAACATCGCGTAGCTGGCTCGGCCGTGGTCGGCCTCTTTGCCGGCGATCGAGCGGATGATGGTCATCTTGTCCGCGATCTTCGCGACGTTTGCAAAATTCTCATTCAACACGACGCCGCGGACGTTGGTCTTCGCGACGCCGAACGGGCCGCGGTATTCCAGCGGAGCTTCCGGTTTTGGATCCCACGATTCCTGGTGCGCCATTCCTCCGGGCAAAACGATCTGGATGACGCCCTTCGC
This sequence comes from Planctomyces sp. SH-PL62, assembly GCA_945905295.1. GTDB lineage: Bacteria > Planctomycetota > Planctomycetia > Planctomycetales > Planctomycetaceae > SXKJ01. The sequence continues at coordinate 10,303 of CAMDPX010000237.1, forward strand.
TTTGCCTTCTTTGCTCTCGTAAAACTTCTGCTCGGCCTGCGCTTCCAGTCGGAAGAAATCTCCCAGCGTCAGTCCCAGAGCACCCAGCACACCGACTCGCAGGAAGTCGCGGCGGCCGGGCTTGGCAAAGTGAGCGGGGTCTTCGTTCCAGGTGACGATGTCTTTAGTCGCGGTCATTGCGGCGTCCTTTGCGGAATGAGAAGAGCGTACGGAGCAGTGAGGAACAGTTTGCGGAAGCAATTCATTCGTCAGCCTAAACTGAGCAACAAGCCAGGGGCTGGGGAAACTCAAGCGAGGAATCAGGAAGGCATTCGGGCGGGCGAAACTGAGGGGCAGCGTAACGACGCTTCCCTCACATCGGCAAGAATCTATTGGAAAAAGCAGCCGGTTCGGGAGGGGGCGAGCGGCGGGGATTGAAGCGGCCGAAGACGACGATCCGTGGGGCACGATTATTCTCTGGCCGGTTCAAAACGTAGCCAAGCTCGCCAGAGCTTGGGGCAAATCGCGAGAAACACCCAAGCTCTGGCGAGCTTGGCTACGAAGGCATGAATAATCTCGGCTCAGTGAAGCTGGGTGGCCAAGTGGCCGGTACAGTCAGGCGAATTTGCCTGACCGATCCGGTCTTCACGTCTCAGGGACGGAGTGCTTGCCATGTTGCGTCGTGGACTGCTGCTTGCGCTGGTTGGCTGTTGGTCGTTGAGCTCCGCGGCGTTTGCCGAGGACGTCTTCTTCCGTGTGCGGCTGAGCGAGATGAAGTTCGTCGATGGCGAGTTGCCGGACTATCGCGCGGTCCAGCCGGACTGGACTGTGCGGCGGCGAGTGATGGCAACTCCGGCGGACGTACAGCTCGATGAGGCTGGCGAGGCGTATCTTCAACGCGGTGATGTGTGGAGTTCCATCTTCGGTTGGTCAGAACCAGCGGGACAAGCTCCGGTGCATCTGGTGATCCGAGCGGCTGCCCAGCGAGACGTCTCCGGTCGATTGGTTTTGCCCAAGCCGGATGGCAGCGGCTTGATCGCGGTCAAATTCCGCATCGCGGCCAACACGGCGCAGGCGAGTGCTGCACGCGAATTTCAATTCGCGAAGATCGAGCACTACGAACGACGACTGCAAGCGAACAACGTCGTCGGAGCCGCGTGGTATCGCCATCAGGTCGAAGCCGCTCACAAGGCACTCGGTGAGCTATCGCAAGAGGATCGATTACGACTTCGTCAAGTTTCTCCGCAACGCTGGAATGGAAATCGCAACAATGAACTCGACCGGACTTACGATCTATTTTCCGGGGGCCGAGCCGTCAGCGAGAACTTACAGCTTGATCGTGAGCTGCTGTTCCCGCGCGGGAACTCGGACAAAGAGAAGCCGGTGTCGTTGGACTCGATCACGGGGATCACGGTCAAGGAGATCGACTGGCAGCCGCTCATCAAGGATGCGATGCCGACGCTCGATGCGCTGGCCAGTTTGATTCCGGCGGATCAGCATGTCGTCTTCTTTCCGACGTTCGCGGCAGCGATGAAGGTGGCCGACGAAGCCAAGCTGCAAGGGACGGCCATCCTGCGGCGCACGGAACTCTCTTCACAAGACACGCACTTGGTCGATCGTTACGAGCGGCAACTCGGTTTATCACTGAGCACGCTGGGGCGGTTGCTCGGACCACAATTCGTGTCGAGCGTCGCGATCACCGGCGGCGATCCCTACTTCGCGACCGGCACCGATGTCGCCGTGCTGTTCGAGTCCAAGCAGTCAAAAATCCTCGCCGGTCTGTTGCTGGCGAAGATTCGTGTCGACGCGGCAAAGGTCGCGGACGCGAAGCCGGTCGAGGGGACGATCGACGGGATCAAGTACATCGGCAGCCGCTCGCCGGATCGCCGAGTTTGCAGTTTCGTCGCCGAATTGGATCGTGCGGTCGTCGTGACGAATTCACTCGGACAGTTGCAGCGACTCGCTGCCGTGCGTGCTGAGAAGGCCGCAGCGATCGAGTCGCTTCCAGAGTACGTCTTCTTCCGTCAGCGATACCAACTCGGCGATGCGTCCGAGTCCGCGTTGCTGTTCATCAGCGATGCGACGATTCGCCGCTGGTGCGGACCGCGCTGGCGGATCGCGTCGTCGAGGCGAACGCGCGATGCGGCCGTGCTGACTCAGTTGCAGGCGTCGCATTTGGACGCGCTCGTCAGCGGCAAGGAGTTGAAACTCGGAGCGATCACGTCGGACCTGCCGACTTCGCAGCAGGCCGACATGCAGTTGACCTCTGAGGGCGTGCTGTCGCCGTCGCTGGGACGACCGGACTTTCTGACGCCGATTTCGGAACTGACATTTGACTCGGTCACGATCGCCGAGCGAGACGCTTACGAACGCTGGCGCACCGGCTATCAAAACAACTGGAGCGGCGTGTTCGATCCGATTGCCTTGCGAATCGGCTCGGACGAGCAGCGACTCTCGGCCGACCTGTCGATCATGCCGTTGATCGTTCGCAGCGAATACAGCTTGATGCAGCAACTGGTCATGGGAGTGAAACTGAAACCCGATTCGGGCGAACCGCATGACACGATCGCTCACTTCATCCTTGCCTTGAACCGCGAGTCCTGGCCGGTCCAGTGGCTCAATGGCTTCCTCAAACAGATCATGGTCGGCAATGAAGGGGCTCGCGTCGGAGCGGACAAGGCGGTCGATCCGCTCGGCTGGTTGGGGGAATCGTTTTCGGTCTTCGCCGACCGCGATCCGTATTGGGAAGAGTTGCTGAAGCTGGACGCGCAAGATCGCGCGACGAAACTCCGTCGCGAGGGCTTTCGACTGCCGGTCGGAATTCGCATCGAGGTGAAGCAGCCGTTGAAGCTGGCGTTGTTCCTGACTTCTCTGCGAGCGTACATCCAACAGTCGGGACCAAACCTCACGAAATGGGAGACGCTGACGCATCGCGAGCAGTCGTATGTCAAAGTCACATCCGCACGTCGCGGAGCCGCCGGAATTGAAGAACTCGACAACGTGGCGGTGTATTACTCAACGGTCGGCGACGGCCTGATCCTGACTCCGAACGAAGAGGTTCTAAAGCGAGCCATCGACCGGCAACTCGCTCGGGAAATTGCTCCGGGCGAGCGGGGGGGGGG
>CAMDPX010000238.1 GCA_945905295.1 Planctomyces sp. SH-PL62
ATGTGTTTCATCTCAGCCAGACTCCTTTCAAGCTGAAGCGTTTTCAGTTTGGGTTAATGGGGGAGTCTGGCTTTTTTCATATTCTCCAATTCACGTAAACCTCGGATTTCCTCGTTTCAAAATACTTAACGGCGTTGCCCTTCGGGGTACGCTGCTCATTCCATCGAATCCCCAGGGTAGCTCGCTGCGCGAGCAACCCTGGGCTATGTGACACAACTCCTTCGGAGTAAACGCAGCTCCATTCAATTCTTCACACACCGGAACCCGACATGGGACATGCCCGTGTCGGGAGACAAACCGTGCCGAGCACTCGGCCGGTAACGCGAACAATACTGATCGTTGCACAAAAATGATCCGCCACGCTGAGCACGGCTGGCAGCACGCGGATTGCGGGGATCGAAGCTCCGATCAACCTGCGGATTCGCAATCACCTTCGAGCCGTCTCGACGGCCATACGCGCCGACATCGTAGGCGTCAGAGCACCATTCCCACACGTTGCCCGCCATGTCGAACAATCCGCAACCGTTCGCCTTGAACGATCGCACGGGAGCCGTCCGCGCGAAGCCATCCGCTTGCGAATTGCGATGCGGAAACTCCCCCTGCCAGATGTTCGCGAAGACGCGCGTGTCGCTCGGAGCCTCGTCGCCCCAAACATACGGCTGGTCGATCAACCCGCCCCGCGCCGCGAATTCCCACTCGGCCTCGGTCGGCAATCGCTTGCCCGCCCACTTCGCGAACGAGACCGCATCGTCCCACGAAACATGCACGACCGGATGCTGTTCGCGGCCATCAAGATCACTCTCCGGCCCTTCGGGATGTTTCCAATTCGCACCCGGAGTCCACTGCCACCACTGCGAGTAATCCTTCAGGTCCACCGCCCCGTCTGTCATCGTGAAGACCAGCGACCCCGCCACCAACTTCTCTTTCGGAGGAGCCGGCGTCCCCGGCGGCGACTGAGCGAGAATCTCCTCGGCCGACGGAACCTTCTCCGCCGTCGTGACGTAGCCGGTCGCCTCAACGAACTCGCGAAACCGCGAGTTTGTCACTTCCGTCTCGTCGATCCAAAACCCATCGACTCGCACCCGATGCGCCGGCTTCTCTTCCGGCCAACCGAGTTCCGCATCGGTCCCCATCGTGAACTCACCGCTGGCGATCCAAACCATGCCCGGTATCGTCGCGGTAGGCGTCGCGTCTGTCGGTTGCTTGGCCGTCAAGGTGACATCCAGACGCTCGGCTCGCGGCATCTTCCACACTTTCGTGAGCGCAAAGACGATGGCAAACGCCGCCAGACCGGCACCGAGCGTCAGCAGATTGTTCTTCATGACGTGAGCTTCAGAGTTGCTGGCAGAACAAATCGAACACAGGCATCGAAATGCGAGTCGCAGGAGCGACTCGCCTACGTAGCTCAGTCGCTCCTGCGACTGAGATTTCGATTCGTTGGATTCTCGTTATTCACTTCACACGCACGGCTTGGCCGACGTGGCCGACGTAGTCCACGAAGATCAGGTCTTTGTCCGTGATGACCCGCAGAGTAAACGGAACTTTCACATTGACGCGGTCGGGATCGACGGACGCTTTGAGGTGAAACCAGAGCTTCCCTTTTTGAACGCTCCAAGTACCGCTGGAAACCGGAGCCTTCACAAAGACCTTTTTGAACAGCCGCATCTCGGTCGATTCGCGAGTCGTCGAGAAGTTGCCGTCCGCGCCAAGCGTGAGCACCAACGCGCCGTGCGCATCGCCGTACTTCCAAGACGTGCCGCTCAGCAGCTTCGTGGCCTCGTCGTCGCTGAGCAGTTTGGCCGAACCAGCCGTAGAGGGTTCGGGGTGATCGGCCGGTTCCTTGGCTTCCGGTTTGTCGGTCTTAGCTGGCTTACGTTCGTCGGCGGCGATCTTGCGACCGACTGGCTTGAGTGTCAGCAGCATTCGCTTCGAGCCAGCCTTCGCCGAGAACTCGCGCGGGCGAGTCGCCTCTTCGCTGTCGGCCACGCAGACCAGCAGCCGATCGTTGTCGAACCGGTAGATCCCTAAGACCTCACTCTTGTCGCGGCTCTTGATCTCGATTCCCTTCGGATACTGAGTCGCGTCAACGTCCAGAATCCGAACCTGCTTTTTCCCATCGTCCGTCGATGTCGTCACGATCGCGTTGTCCACGATCTCGATCTTCCCGCCGGAGGGAAGCCAGTCCTCGATCGCACTCGGCGGAACCACCTTTCCGTCTTCAACCAGCTCGATCACCTGCCAGTGGCCTTGAAACCGCTTCAACTCCACATCGTCCGCAACGGCGAGCGACACAGACACGAACAAACCCCACGCAACACAACAAACACTCAAACGATTCATGAAGCTGACTCCATTCTTTTGGGAAGAAGACTCGAATTAGAAAACTGCCCGCGTTCTCCAGAATGCGGGCTGGTACTGCATTCGCCCGCACGCTGGCGAGTGCGGCTACGGCTTCAAAACAGCTCTTAGCTTTTCTTGAATTGCAATCCGGGATCCTTCGCGTCGCCGCCGATCATTTTGAAAAGAAATTGTGAAGGATCGGTGAGATCGACTTCGGACAGCATCGTGCCACCGGCATCCGGTTCAAGAGCGAGGTTGTTCTGGTCGACGGCATAGACTCCTTTCACCGACTGCTTGTCTTTGCCTCGTGAGTACGCCCAGACAAACGTGCCGTCCTTCGCGAGATCGAGTTGGAACTCAGCACCTTGGCTCGATGCTTTCCAAGTGCCGACCAGCTTCTCGGCGGAGAGGACTTTCTCGGCCGGCACGTCTGCCGGTGCGGGAGGTGCCGCGGTCTTGGCCGATTCATCCGCAGGAGCCGTCATGCTCAACAACTGCACGAGCAGCTTGTCATCCGGCAACTGAGCCTGAGCCAGCTTGAATTGCTTGGAAGCCGCTTCCAGATGGGTCGCCGTCATGTAGTGGTAACCCAACAGGAAATGAGCATCCGCCGACTTGGGATTCGATCTCGCAAAATCCTCCAGTGCACGAAGCTGTTGCGTGTAGCCATCGACGCCGGGATAGAGGCTGCTCATCGTCGTCCAATCCCAACCAGGACCAGCGGAGAGAACCGCGTAGATCGCCGCGGCGGACTCTGGGTATTTCTTCAATGCAAACAGCACGAGGCTACGGAACTCATGCACGACGGTGTCTTGCGGCATCGTCTTCAACGCCGTGTCGAGCAGCGTCAGCGCCTTCGTGGCATCCCCTTCGTAGAACGCCGTCCGAGCATCATGGAATGCCGTCTTTCCTGCGTCAGCTTGCTCTGCCTGAGCCGTTGTCGGCTCAGCCGGAGTCCCGGCACTGCCACCGTCTGAGTAAGACACCAGCGGCTCGGAGTAGTTGTAGCTGCCGCCGCCACTGGCATACGGATTCGAGTAGCCCCAGTAGCCAAAGCCGTACGCCAGACGATTCACTCCCCACGCCGTCACGCCGAACGCGGCCGCGACGGGGTAGTTGTTCCACATGTTGTTCCAGCCGGCACCTGGATGCCAGCAGTCGTGATACCAGTCACCATGATTGGCATGATGATCGTCCGCGAAGTTTTGCCAGTCCTCGCGACTGTTGTTGCGATGGTCCTGACGATCGTTCTGCATGTCGGAATGATTCCCCTGCCGATCCTCGCGTCCCGAAGACATCCGATTGCTCAAGTCCCCTTGCCGAGCGGCCGGCGTCTGGGCTCGATTGCCAACTTGATTCGGCAACTGCGAGGCTGCTCCTACACCACCCAAACCAGGCAATCGAGCCGGCTGCTGGGCAACACCCACTCGATTGCTGTTGTTGTTCACGACAACGTTGTTCCCACCCTTCGACTGATTCGCGATCCCTTTCGGAGCAGCGTTGCCCGGTGCCGCGCCAACACCAGGAAGTTTTCCAGGCGTCGTGGCCGGACGTTGTCCCACTCCATTGTTGGGGCGAGGACTTTGAGCCGGAGCTTTCGCATTGTTCCCGCCACCCGGATGACTGAACGACGGCGAACTCCCAACCGCTGGCCCCGCCGATGGACGCGCACCGCCACCACCGGACGGTCCCGCACTCGGCCTAGCTCCCCCACCGGAGGGACCAGCACTTGGTCGCGCACCGCCACCGCCGGAAGGTCCAGCGCTCGGTCGAGCGCCTCCTCCGCCGCCGCCACCAACACCTCCGCGTCCTCCGCCGCCACCACCACCTCCTCCGCGTCCGCCGCCGAACGCGAAGTCCGCCGAGCTAATCGCCACTGCAACAACCGCCGCCGCCATCGTGATCCAAAGTCGTGTCTTCATCGGGATGTCTCCATTTGAGTTTTGATAGGTGTTCGTGAGCGGCCGTCGCCGACCCGCCAAAGCAGACTCGGCTCAGTCCCGTCAATCAGCCGCAGGGCGCTAGCCCCGGTTTGCGTGACGAGAACCGGGGCAAGAAGTGGTGAACCCATTTGGACAAGACCGCCGGGATGCTCAGGGCCACGGCAATGAGCAAGGTACGGCGTTCCGCTCCCACGGCCAGCACCGCCGAGCCGAGCACCACCGTCAACAGCACTCCCTCAATCAGCACCGCCTGACTCAGTCCCTCCACCAACGGCGTCACCACCAACAACAATACCAACGCGATCAGAAACTCGACCGTCGAGTAACGAGTCAATCCGGCTCGCGCTTGCAGTCGCTCGGCCAGTCGCTGAATGCGGACGTGCTTGGGAGATCGGTCGGTCATGGATGTGTTTCGGTGCAATTCGCCCCGACGTGGAGCACGTTTCCAACGTGCTCGTCACGGGCACGTTGAAAACGTGCCCCACGTCTTGCCGTTTCGCCGCGCTAGCCCTTCTTGAATTCCAAGCCGGGGGCTTTCGCGTCGTCGCCGATCATTTTGAAAAGGAATTGCGAAGGGTTGGCAAAGTCGATCTCGGCGAGCATCGTGCCGCCGCCGTCTTCGGTTTCGAGAGCGAGGTTGTTTTGATCGACGGCGAAAGCTCCCTTCACCGACTGCTTCTCTTTGCCGCGCGAGTAGGTCCAAACAAAGCCCCCCTCCTTCGTGAGGTCGAGTTGGAACGTCGCCCCTTGGCTGGTCGCCTTCCAGGTGCCGACGAACTGCTCGGACTTGAGCACCTTCTCCGACGGCACGGCCGGAGGTTCGGGCGTGTCGGACTTCTTGGATTCGTCGGCCGGAGCCGACATCGCGACCAACTGCTTGAGCAGCTTGTCCTCGGGCAACAACGCTTGAGCCAATTTGAATTGCTTGGCCGCGTTCTCGGCGTAGGTGCAGGTCTGGTAGTGATAGCCCAGCAGGAAGTGAGCGTCCGCCGACTTCGGATTGGCTTTCGCGAATTCTTCCAGGGCGCGAAGTTGCTTCGTGTAGGCGTCAGCCTCGCCGTACAAGCTGATCATCGTCGTCCAGTTCCAACCGGGGCCGGCCGAGAGAATCGCATACGTCGCTGCGGCGGATTCGGGATACTTCTTCAGAGCGAACAGCACGAGACCACGGAACTCGTGGACGACGGCGTCGCGCGGCATGGTCTTCAACGTCGTGTCGAGCTTCGTGAGTGCGGTCGCATAGTCGCCATCGTGAAACGCTTTGCGAGCCTCTTCAAACGCGGCCATTCCTTCGTCGGTCGGCTGCGGCTCTGACGATGACGTCGCGGTGCCAGGATCGGTCGCAGCCGTCGTGCTCGCACTGTCCGCATACGTCACCAACTGCTGCGAGTAGTCGTAGCTGTAGGAGCTGGAACTGCTCTCCGTGTAATACGGATTCGAGTAGCCCCAATAGCCCCAGCCGTAGCCGATGCGATTGACGCCCCACGCGGTCAAACCGATTGCGGCCGCGACCGGATAGTTGTCCCACATGTAGCCCCAACCGGCTCCCGGAGCCCAACCGCCGTGATACCAGTCACCGTAGTGGTCGTGCTTGTTATCGGCCCAGTTCTGCCAGTCTTCGCGATTGTTGTCTCGCCAATCCTGGCGATCGTTTTGGCGGTCGCCTCGATTTTGTTGCCAATCTTCACGGCCATTCGACATGCGGTCGCTGAGGTTGGATCGGCGATCTTCTAAGCCCGGCCGATTCGCCATGCGGTCCTGCACGCGAGCACCTCCCAATGCTCCCGCGCCTGCGGCAGCACCGAGTCCCGGAAGTCGATTCGCCGGAAGCTGTGAGGCACCCGGTCGATTGGCAATCCCTTGTCCGGCACCAGGGCGATTCGCAATTCCTTGTCCCGCGCCGGGGCGATTCGCTATGCCCGCTCCCGAACCGATCCCTTGTCCTGACCCAATGCCAGAGCCGCCTCCCGGCCGAGTGGCGGGCAACGTCGAGGGACGCGATGCACCACCTGAGCCGATGCTCGGCCGATTTCCCGGTTGAGTTGACGGACGATTTCCGGCACCGATGTTTCCACCACCAACATTCGGTCGCGACCCGACTCCGGCGCTCGGCCGCGCCGCTGGAGTCGCAGGCCGTGCAGCGGGCGCGGATGGTCGAGTCGCCGGTCTCGCCGCAGGCGCTGACGGTCGGCTGAACGACGGAGAACTTCCGACCGACGGCCGCGCTCCACCGGAGAATCCTCCGCCTCCGCGAGCACCGCCTCCACCGCCGAAGCCTCCGCCTCCTCCACCACCGCGGCCGCCACGGCCGAAGGCGATGTCGGTCGAGCCAATCGCCACGGCGACCATCGCCGCCACCATCGTGATCCAGAATCGTGTCTTCATCGGAATGTCTCCGGTTTCGAATTTCGTAGCTTGGCTCTCTGAGCCGAGCTGTTTTGATTTTGAATGGGCTGACGCACGCGAGCATCGTCGCGTTGTGAATGTGTTTCGTTACATCAGCCGGCACGCGCTAGCGTCCGGTTACCGTCGATCCAAACCGGACGCTAGCGCGTGCCGGTTGATGGGCTGAGACGAAGTGTCGCCGCAGCTACTTCGGTTGCGGCGGTTGTCGCACGACGTGGATTTCGACCGGCGGCAGCACTTCGTTACCGACGACTCGATCCACTGAACGAAACACGTAGCGGTCCAGCCCCGTCGGCTCGATGTGATTCGTGGCCGACGCGGTCGAGCCATCGCTGTGAACGCTGGTCGCTTTGTTGAGCCAACCAGTCTCGGTCGGCGTCCACAAACTCTCGCCGTAGCCACCTTCCGAATCGAACATCCACGCCTTGAACCGCTTCGTGAGCGGATCCCATCCGATGCGCTGGCTGATCTTCATCGTGTCGCGTCCGGCCTGGCGGACAACGATCTCTTGCAGCAAGAAACTCTCGTTGTCGGCCCAGCGGCAAGAAGTCTTCACGACCCCCTCACGGCTCTCGTCGATCCAATCGCCGACCAACCACGCCAGCACTTGCAGATGATCGCGGTGACTCGGTTCAACCGGCATGTCGCGGACGAGTCCCATCGACCACTTCCCATCTCGCAACACATGCAGCACGCTGTAACGACCTCGCTCAGGAGTCTCACCGGCCGCCGGCGTCGTTGTCGTCGAACCAGTTTCCACGGCGAGCGCCGTACCGATGAAGCGGATCGACTCGATCGCCACGTCGATCTTTGTCTCCGGACTCTCTTCGAAGACATCGGCGAAGAGGCTTTCGATGGCCGCCCGGCCTTGAATGGTTTTGTCGTCTTCGTCCACGACCTGCGCTTCCGGCAGAAACAATTCCGCCAGAGCCTTCGCATCGTGCGCGTTATATGTCTTCACGAATTGCGCGACAGACGCGCGAATCGCCGCCTCTTGTTTGTTCGGTTCGGCGTCGGCGACTTTCTTCGTTGTCTTGGCAGGCTCCTGAGCAACCGCCGCCCAAATCGACCAAGCCAGCAGGCTCAGTCCAAAGCACGAACAAAAGATCTTCTTCATGGTGTCTCTCCTCGGTGGATTAGCGTCGGCGATCACGAACGCGATCGCGAAAGGCGCGGCGATGATAGCCAGCCAAGATTAGAAAGAAACTTTCGCCGCGTAGCCTGACTTTCCGAGTCGGGATTTTTGCGGAAAGCCCCCGACTCGGAGAGTCAGGCGACGTTCTGAAATGGCCTCTCCCATGCAATCGGTCGTTAAGCGCAGAGGAAGATTGATCCGAGTGGGAGATGGCGTTAGCTTGCTCCGCGAACTTGGCCGATACTTGTAGGTCAGGCTTTCCAGCCTGACCTCGAACGACCAACGACGTTGAATTGCCATCAGCGTCAACCGCCCGCCGAGTCAGCCTGGAAAGGCAGACCTACCTTCACGCCGGAGTTTTCTCGCCATGCCCGTCACGAAGTTTTGTCCCGGTCCGATCTCGCGACGTGGATTCTTGGAAATTGGTTCAACCGCATTCGCCGCGCTCGGCTTGAGTAACATGCTGCGATTGAAAGCGCAAGCCGCTGCGGCGGTCGGAGCAGATTCGGACACGTCCGTCATTTTCGTCTGGCTGCCCGGAGGTCCTCCTCACCAGGAAACGTTTGATTTAAAACCGGAAGCTCCGCTGGAGTATCGCGGCGAGTTCCGTCCAATCCCGACCACCGTCCCCGGCCTCGACATCTGCGAGCACTTACCGTTGCTGGCAAAGGTCGCTCACAAGTATTCGATCATCCGCTCGGTCGCGCACGGCTTCGCGGATCACGGTGGCGGACACAAAAAGTTTCTGACCGGCCGCAATCCGAACGAGCCCTCTGGGTTTGTGAACGATCATCCGATGGTCGGCTCGATGGTCGCCAAGATGCGCGAGTCGAAGAACGTCGGCATGCCGAACTACATCTGCGGCACTGACGGCGGACGGCAAAACATCGACACGTTCAGCTTCGGCAGCGCGTACCTGCCGCCGACAACCCACCCCTTCACGTTTTGGGGCGATCCGAACGACGCGAAATTCGAAGTCCAAAACCTGTCGGTCTCGAAGTCGATTGAAACGCGACTCGATGATCGAGTCACGTTGCTGGGCGGCATCGACAAGCTCCGCAAAGACACCGACCGTTTCGGTGCGATGGCCTCGCTCGACGAGTTCAACAAGAAGGCGCTCGACCTGCTGACGAGCAACAAGTGCCGCGATGCCTTCGACATCACCAAGGAATCCGCCGAGACGCGCGACCGCTACGGCCGTCACGTTTACGGTCAGCGAGCACTCCTCGCGCGACGACTGGCCGAAGCGGGTGCCAGCTTCGTGACCGTCACGATGGAGAATCCCTGCCCCGGCAAAGAGTTCCCGTTCGGAGTCACCTACAACTGGGACTCACACGCCGTGAACTGCCACATGTTTACGGACCTGCTGATGAAGCTACCGATGCTCGATCAATCGGTCGCCGCGCTGGTTCACGACCTCTACGACCGCGGGCTCGATAAGAAGGTCATGCTGATCGTCACGGGCGAGTTCGGCCGTACTCCGCGCATCAACTCGACGATTGGTTCGCAAACGAAAGTCATGCAACCGGGCCGCGATCACTGGCCGCAAGCGATGTCGATCCTCGTCAGCGGCGGTGGCTTGAAGACCGGCGTCGTGGTTGGTTCGACGAACAGCAAGGCCGAACATCCGAAGGACCGCCCGATGGAACCAAACGATCTTTGGGCGACGATGTTCCAACACCTCGGCATCGACACCGAACACACCTTCCCGGATCACCAAGGCCGCCCGATGCCGATTCTCTCGACCGGTGCGCCGATCAGCGAATTGGTTTGAGTTAGTCGTGGGGCAGGTTTTCAACCTGCCCGTCGGGACTGGCAGGTTGAACGCCTGCCCCACGCAGCAAGCACTGATACCCGCCGTCGGACGATTGTCCCGGTGTGAGTTCATGTTGCTCGACGATCTTCAGCTTCGGCCGGAAGTGACACGCCGCTTCGACGACGGAACTGTTCTCGTCCGGTTCGATGCTGCATGTCGAGTAAACGATGCGGCCTCCCGGCTTCAACCGGCTGGAGGCGGCGAGCAGCAGCAACAGTTGGATGCGCGACAGCTCTTCGAGGTCATCCGGTTGAATGCGCCAGCGTGCGTCCGGCCGCTTGCCGAGCACTCCGGTGTTGGAACAGGGCGCGTCGATCAAGATCGCATCGAACGGGCCGGGCGGGATGTTTGATCCTTCGAGCGTCACCGTGGCAGTCTCGATAATCGAGAGGCCCAGTCGCTCGGCGTTTTGTGTGACGAGTTTCAGTCGAGTCTCGCTGCTATCGGTCGCGATGAGTCGGCCTTCATTGCGCATCAATTCGGCGAGGTGCGTTGTCTTCGTCCCCGGAGCGGCACACAGATCGAGCACCGTTTCTCCCGGTTGCGGAGCCAGCAACTCGGCCGCTTGTTGGGCCGACTCGTCTTGCACGACGAACTCCCCCTCCGCGAAGCCGGGCAACAGGTCGATGCGCGTTGGCGAGTCGAGCCGGATCGATGTCGGCAACTCACCGGCGCTCGCAGCGACACCCGCTTCCGCAAACTTCGCGAGCAAGGTATCGCGGTCAGTCCGCAACCGATTGACTCGCAGACTGAGCGACGTCGGGGTGTTGAACCAGAATCCCAGCCGGCACATTTCGGGGAAGTCGAATCGCTCGGCCCAACGCTCGACCAACCAGTGCGGCAGGCTGAAGGCTTTCGAGAGATACGACAGTCTGCCTTCGGCGGACTTGGCGGGATCGGCGAAGATCGGCTGCGACAGTCGGCGGTATCGGCCAGCGGTCAGCGGCAGCGCAAACGGTGAGGGTTCGTCGATCGGCTGCTCGTTGATTAGCCGCGCGACGCTGCGCAGGCAGCCGTTCGCGAAGCCGGCCCAGTCGTCGCGGCCGAGCCAGCGGCTGAGTTCGACCGTCTCCGACGTCGCGGCATAATCGGCGACGCCGTCGCACAGCGCGAGTTGATACGTGCCGAGTCGCAGCATCATCCACAACGCTGGTTCGACGTTCTCGCGGGGCCGAGTCACCGCAACGGACAGCAGCGCGTCGAGCGTGTTCTTGCGACGCACAACTCCGAACGCCAACTCGGTCGCGAGTCGCCGCTCGATCGGCGGTAACTCGCCGCGAGTGATTTGGATTTCGAGATGCTCGTTGACGTAATCGTTCGAATACGCGGCGGCGAGCAACGTCGCCAGCGCGACTTGTCGAGCGGTCTTGCCGACCGGAATCGGCGGCATCGTCGGTTCGCGATCTTCATTGTCGCGTTGTTCGAATCGTGGACGCTGCTCGAATCGTGGACGCTGCTCGAATCTCGGCGGCTGACCATACGAGTCACCACGCGGCGGCCCGCGCCGCTGATCGTCACCTCGCGACCCTCGGCCTCCTCCTCCGTAACCGCCACCTCCTGATCGTCCGCCGCCGGATCGACCTCGTCCGAAACTGCCACCGCCGGATCGGCCTCCGCCGCCAGAGCGGCCTCCCTGTTGAGATTCATTCATCAGCGTCCGCACAATCGTTCGAGGTCTGCGAAGTAATTCGGATAAGTCTTGGCCGTGCAGCTCGGATTCGCAATGCGAATGCCCGGCGCTTTCAGACCGATCAGCGAAAAACTCATCGCCATGCGGTGATCGTCATAGGTCTCAATCGTCGCGGATTGCGGCGGTCCCGGATGAATCGTCAGTCCATCACGATGCTCGTCCGCTTGCAGGCCGAGCCGCTTGAGTTCGGTGACCACCGCCGCAATGCGATCCGTTTCTTTGTGTCGAACGTGTGCAATGTTGCGAATCGTCGTCGGCCCCTTCGCGAAGACGGCGACGGCGGCCAGCGTCTGAGCGGTGTCGCTGATCGCGTTCATGTCGATGTCGATGCCGTGCAGCGCTTCGCCATGCACGATCGTGCGATCTTCGCCGATCAAGACATCGCAGCCCATCTGAGCCAACGCGTGGACGAAGTTCAGGTCGCCCTGCAACGAGTCTCGGCCAAGTCCCAGCACCGTGACGGTGCCGCCGGTGATCGCCGCCGCTGCGAAGAAGTAACTGGCGGCCGAGGCGTCCGGTTCAATGACGTAGTCGGTGCCGCTGTAGCCGGTGGGTTGAATGGCGAGCGCGGCGGCCTCGCGTGAGACCTTCGCCCCAAACCGTTTCATCACGCCCAGAGTCATGTCGATGTACGGCTCGGAGACCAAGCCACCGGTGATTTGCAGTTTGACATCCGACTTCGCACACGGTGCCGCCATCAGCAAAGCGCTGAGGTATTGGCTGGAGATGTTGGCCGCGACCGACGTTTGTCCCCCCGGCAATCCGTTGGCGACGACCTCGACCGGAGGGCAGCCGCTGTCCGTCGCACAGCGCACATCGGCACCGAGTCCACGCAGCGCCTGGACGAGATCGAGAATCGGCCGCTCTCTCATGCGTGCATTGCCGTCGAGTTTGAAGCGGCCCTCGCCGAGCGTGCAGGCGGCGGTCAGAAATCGAATGCTCGTGCCGCTGTTTTCGAGCCACAGATCGGCCTGGCTCGCCGGAAATCGGCCGCCACACCCGGGGACTTTGACCGTGCATGTCGCCGGATCGTGTTCAACCGCGACTCCCAGCCGCCGGCAGCTTTCGAGCATCACACGCGTGTCTTGGCTGTCGAGCACATTCGTCAGCCGCGACTCGCCGCGAGCGAGCGCAGCGATGACCAGTGCCCGATTCGTCAGGCTCTTCGACCCCGGCGGCCGAACGCTGCCGTTGACCGGTCCCGTCACCGGTTGAACTTCGTAGGCGTTGCTGATCACGAGTGCTTCGTCCGCGATTCGATGGCTCGTCTGTCCAAGAAAAAACCTCGCTGGCACAAGGGGCCAGCGAGGCTTTGGGTTTCAGTGGAGCGGAAGGGAGTTGAACCCTCGACCTCTGCATTGCGAACGCAGCGCTCCCACCTCACAACTGATTGCCGGCAAGGGGTTGTAGCGACTGACGAATCTGGTTGCACCACTGGTTGCACCAACTCACCGGGAAACGAACGCGGCGAAGTGGTCGGCGGGGCGGTTTCGAGTCGGGCGGAGTTGCTGCCGATCAAGGGGGATTCGTTCTCTGCCGCGCTGGCGATGATTGCTTCGCTGCCGTTGTCGGATGCTGAGAAGGCGGACGCGGTGCGGCGGTTGATGGCGGAGCGGGCGCACTCCACGTAGTAGGTCGCCATATGATTAGAGTTTCCGTGTGGAGTGGTGTTGACTCCAATAAATCGTGACGCAGACTCTAGCAACGCTCAATTGTCCCTGAGCGCGGCAGATGATCGCGATAATTCTCTCTGCCGGAGGCTCGCCAAGTTTGTTGTCTTGGCGGGCCTTTTTTGTTTTGGCGTGTCCAACACGGCATGGGCCAACAAACGAAAAAACCCGCAGAAGTGATCTAGGCTTCTGCGGGCTTGCATGGCAGGGTTCGCGTTCTGCCGAGCATCGAATGTGACGGTATTATCGGCAAGCTCGACGCAATCGTTTAGCTTTTCCAATCCGATTCTTTATGCGTTTGCATGGTGGAGTCGCTG
>CAMDPX010000239.1 GCA_945905295.1 Planctomyces sp. SH-PL62
GCGACGATGTCGGCACCGGCACCTCCCAGGATCGAATCGTTGCCGGCCAGGCCATTGATGGCGTCGTCACCGTCGTTGCCGGACAGCGAGTCGCCATCCAGGCTGCCGATGATCGTGTCGTTGCCGGCATTGCCATTCATCATCAGCCGTGCCAAACCCAACCGAGATCCCTGCGCGGTCAGTCGATCATTCCCTTCGTCGCCATTCACGATGACCAGGATCGCACAGTCGATGGTCGAGAGATCGTTGACCGTGACCGTGTCTTCACCGAATCCCGCGTTGACGACCAATCGCTGCACCGACATGTTGTTGTCCGCGGTGATCGTCGCCAGCCCACGCGTGGCCGTGATGCGTCTGTTGTTCGCCCCAATGGTGAGGTTGTCACTCGCTCCGGTTCCGTGGACCTGGATCTGATTGAATCCCTCACCGCCATCGACCACATCGTCGCCGCCGGAACCATTGCCCAGCACGAAGATGTCATCTCCGGCACCACCCAGCAGGCTGTCGTCGTGACCTTGGCCATCCAGCGTGTCATTGCCGCGGCCACCAACCAACGTGTCATTGCCTGATCCACCCAGGATCTGGTCGTTTCCGGTATTTCCGAAGAGCGAATCATTGCCCCCTTGACCATTGATGGTGTCGTTACCGCTGCCGGCAATGACGAAGTCATTTCCCTCTCCGCCTGCGTGCGCATCCCCTTCATCGACCGCGCCCACCACCGTGATGTCGGTCAGGATCGTTCCCACGACACTGAGGTCATACATCTGCGCGAGGTTTTCCGACCCGGTCACTCGAATAAAATACGTGCCCGCGGCCAGTGACGTGAGCGTCTGCGATTCGGTCAGCCCAAACCCAACGCCACTCATGGTATTGAGGACCGTCGTCCCGTCGGCCGCGATCAAATCGAACGCCAGGTCCGACTGTGCCCGTGCGTTGAACGGCGAGAAGATTGGTGGAAACTGAACACCCGACAGATACTTGGTTCCCGTCGGATTGACCGTCACCGTCACGTTCGCGAATTCCGTCAATGTGAACTGGTAGAAGTCGCTATCGCTGTCGTCGTCAATGCTCACCTGGCTGATTTGGAATTGGCTCGCGGCCGGTCCGTTGGACGGTGCCAAGGTTCCCAAGGCCGTCGCCGCGGACGTCGTGTCATTGCCACCATTCTTTTCCAATCGGTCGCCGTATCCCCGATTCGTGGCCAGAATGTCGTCCTCTTGCGGCCCGTCAAAATTCGTCGCCGGGAACGGCTCCATCATGATCGACTGAGTGATCGGCACGACATGTCGCAACCCCAGGCCGTGACCGTGCTCATGGGCCAGGATATTCCGGAAGATTCGCGAATTGTTCGCGAGGTTGAGGTACGTGTTGTCATTGGTGTCGAGAACCATGTCTCCGTTTTCGGGAAATCCATTGAATCCAAGGACGCCGCCATTCCCGTCCAATGTTCGGCCACCGATGCGGACATCCGGACGTACCCCCAAGATGCCTGGTGACACAATTGGCATGAAGGGCTCATCAACAGCGGCACCGTCGTCGTTCGGTTCAAAAACGTAGGTCATCCCCGAAAAGCTGGAGTAACGGTCAAAGATCGACTGGACCAACGCAAACCACGTCCGATTGGTCACGTTGGGCCCCGTGTTGGTCTCGTTGTAGATCGCGTCCAGACGCGCAATCAGATTGCTCGGAGCGAGAGCTCCGTTAAGGTCGGGAACCGGAGTGCCGTCCGGAACAATTCCGAACGTCAAGGTCGTGGCGTCGCCTTGCACTAATCCGGAGCCATTGGTCGCCGTCGTCGTCCAACGATTGCTCAGCGTAATGAAGTTTTCGTCGGTAATCGGGTGCAAGAACGGCCCGCCACCATCATCGTTCTGAATGATGCCATTCGCTTGCGAATCCAGAATCGTGGCGTTGCTCGCAGCGATCAAATTCACGAAGAGTCGCTCGCTATCTTCGCTTTGAGCATCTCCCAACACGGTGACACTAATCGTGGCCGTCATGGCTCCCGGAAGAATGACGACTCGTCCCGTCGTCGCCACATAGTCCTGATCGATCGTAAAGACCGAGGGTGGAGCAACGATTGTGACCGAACTCGTGGCGGCGCTCGCGTCATCATCCGTCAGGTTGAAATCCACAATCACGGCCACGGTGCTCGGAATCGACAGACTCACCGTGAATTGCATCGTGGTGGTGGAACCCGTACTCCCTTCTGGTGCGGTCGCATCCGAGATCGAGACGGTCACATCATCGTTGGCGATCGTCGCGATCGCCTCGGCCGACTCGAGGAGCGAGTTGGCGACAGGGACGAGCCGGAGCGAGAAGAACTCCGACGCTTCACCGAGCACGTCTCCGAGAACGACGACGTTCACGGTTTTCTGTGTTTCACCAGCAGCAAAGGTGAGCAGCCCGGAAACCGGCAAGTAATCTTGTCCCGCGATCGCGGTCCCATCCACGGTTTGAAACTGGTAGACGACGGACGCCAAGCTCGTTTCGGAGAGATTGATGGTGAAGGTCACGACCGACGTTCCAAAATCTCCTTCGGTGATGGAGACGTTATTGACCAATGGCTTCAGGGCCAGACTTTGCAACACGTCCTGGCCATCGCCGCCGTTCAGATTGTCCGCGCCGCCAATGAGGTTGTCGGCATCACCGCCGCCGTTGAGTGTGTCGTCCCCGCCTTGACCGACAATCCGATCGTTGCCCAAACCGCCCGACAACGAATCGTGACCGGCTCCGCCCAGGATCGTGTCATCGCCCTCGCTCCCGATCGCCGTATCGTTACCGACCCCTGCGTTGAGCGAATCACCCACGGTGTCAACGGCGCTGACGAACATGGTCACTGAGGCAGGAAGACTGGAGGCCCCCAGGTTGTCGACAATCGTGTAAGAGTAGGTGTCCGTGCCGCTGAATCCTGCGTTGGGTGTGTAACGGATTCGTCCATCCGGCAGCGGAACCGCCGTCCCAAACGTCGGCTGCTGGCTGACCTGAATCGCTGAGAAGATGAGGCTGCCGTCGCGGTCAAAATCATTAGCAACAACATTGATGGCCACATCTCGCCCCGCGGTGACACGTCCCGCATCGCCAACCGCCACTGGGTTTTGATTGAGCTGGATCTGATTCGGTGTCCCTGTTCCAAACAACGTGTGAGTCGTGTAAGTCGCACTGGCCTGCCCCACGAGACTGAACGTGTTTCGCAGGCCCAGCGACACGTCGTAGTTGGTGTCGGTCGATTGGTCCGCATTCGTGTCTCTGAAGACTTGTCCGTTGAGTGCCTGCCCGGCTTGCAAGGCGGTTTGCAAAGCCAGTGATTGATCAATTTGAAAACGATTGGAGGACGGGATCGTGCCCCCCTTCCCCGTGATTCCCACGAAGCTCGTCGCAGCAGAGATGCCACCGGCGTCGGTCTCGATGAGGAATTCATCGCCAGCCGTCGACACAAATCGTCCACCACCGTCCGTGACGGAGGTATCAAATTGCAAACGACCATCCAAGTAGCGTGCCAATTCAAAGTTGGCCGTGGCCGCACTGGTGTTCGTGATGCGGTACGTTTGCGTCAACAGTGAGCCAACTCGTTGCGAGGTGGCCGCATCAATGACCGGCTCCGCGGTCTGCGTCAGCACGAAGTGCAACGATCCGATATCGAAACTCGAATTCGCCTCGGAAGAGGTCCCGCGAATCGTCGTGCGATTGGTCGCCAGACTGTCAATCGAGGTCCGTGCTCCGGTCAGAGTGTTGTCGCGGAAGAAAATCTCGGAATCAAAGGTCGTGTCTAATGCCGAGACGCCGCCGATCGGATCGTAGGGCGCACCGGCGGAAGTGATGGTCGGAAAACTGCCAATTCCAAAAGCACCTGTGGAAGTCACCTGCACGGTGAGGCTGCCGTCTCCCGTCCCTGATCCAATCGTGGTTGTCTGCGCGTTGGTATTAACTCCCAGTGTGCTATCCACCGCATCGGGCAACGGAGCCAGCGTGAGAGTGGTCGGGGCGGGTGTCGCGGCGGCGGGAATCGCATCATCGACCGCGATCTCCAGAGCACTGCGAATCAAGTCGTTGCCGGCACCGCCGTCAGCAATGTCGAAGCCCGTGACGCCAATCACCGTGTCGTCGCCGGAGTTCCCGAGCAGCGTGTCGTCTCCCGCATCGCCCAACAGCGAGTCACTGAATTCGCCGCCAAGCATCGAGTCATTTCCATCGCCACCGCTCAGTGTGTCGAAGCCGCCATCGCCGTTGAGCGTGTCATTGCCGGCATCGCCCAGCAGTACGTCTTGGCCGTTCTGTCCAGCCACGCTGTCATCGCCGTTGCCGGCCGACACAGTGTCGTTTCCGTTGCCACCCGAAATCGTGTCGTTGCCGTCACCCGCCACGACGGAATCCGTACCGTCTCCCGCCGCAATGCTGTCGTTGCCTTCATTGCCGACGATCGTGTCGTTTCCGTTTCCACCATTCAGCGTGTCGTCGGCCAGGCCCCCCGTGAGACTGTCGTTACCGTCCTCGCCAAACAATTGATTCGCAAGATTCGGACTGCCAATCAGCAAGTCGTGGCCATCGTCGCCAAACGCTTGAATCGAGGTCAAATTGGGGTACGTGGCCAGCGTCACATTGCTCAGGTCAATCGTGTTCGCGTCATCGCCGCCGTACACGTTGAGTGACACGATGCCTGAGGTCGGAAGAGTTCCGATGCCCGTGAAGGGAACAAAAGGACTGCCGTCGTTGGACAGACTAATCAGCACGTTGCCATTCACCGAACTGACCAGCGCACTTTCCGAAGAGCCTAATTCGAGGCTCAATTCGCCCGTGGCTTCAACGAACACGGCCGATGCCGACAGCAGAGAGCGCTGTTCCAGAATCTCCGCCGGTTGCGGCGCGTGGTTCAGCGGATAAGACCGGCGAGTCCGCGTGCGGCGGCCGGACATATTGGAACTCAAATGTTGTTTGAGTGTATTTTCAAAACGAAGTAGCCATCCTGACCGTGCCATGATTCCCCTCCATGGTTTTGGCGCAATGCGCGTGTATTGAATTGTCGCGCTCCATCCGTGCTCGAACGCCTGGCTCGGCGCACATCGCGAACGCGGCTTATCCCCATAAGCTGCGCTCAGACGTTTGGACCATCCGCCCCGCGACTCCGCTGGCAGCGGGATACGCGGAATACTTCACCACCCGACTGACGCCGATGGCGAGATGGTCACGTTGCGCCTCGGCCCGGAAGTTGAGCTCCGAATCGAGAGGCCATGAGCGGCGTTGTGTTTGTTCCGCTCGCACCTTTTGTGCGAGTCGTGCCGCTCGTGACTGCTGTATGGTTTCGGCCGGCTGTAACGCCTGTAGCGAAGTTTCTGGCCGTTCCGATTGAGGAAACCCGGACGGCGAAACCGCTTCCCGTTACGTCCGATACAACACGCATATCCGGCACAATTGGAACAACTCTTCTTTTGAGTACAACCGCTACAAGCGCCAGTTCCAGCCTATCAGGCGCGAGCCATACAACCGGCAAAGTCGAGCCGTCATCATTGCCGCAATCGCTACAGTGTGACGCGCTGCGGAGGTAAGGGTTCGCGCATCGTCACGGATTCTCTGTCGCGCAAAATCCGGAGAACCGTCAAACTCCCCGCAACCGCGACAGAGTCGTACCCGGCCGGGGTCAGGCATCGACCGACACGATGGGCAGCACATAGCCGCGGTCGTCGAACCGAGCGATCACCGATTCTTTGTCGGTGTACAGCCCCAGCACCGAGCGAAACTCCTCGGTGACATGCAGGCTGCGATACACAACCAGGTGGAGCGGGCCCAGCCGCAGCCGATGCCCGACCGCTTCCCACGGAGCCAGCTTGCGGCTTTCTTCCGTGACGGTCAGTGTCCGCCATTCGGCGTCGAGCGACGCCCGCTCCGGCGACCAATCCAGCACGATCGGCGCGTACAACGATTCGCTCGACGACACTTGAGCTAAACGCAGCTCGCCAATCGCGGCGTCGAATGCACCGACCGTGCTGTGCAGCCGGTCGGCCGGCAGCGCGAGCGGGAAACAGCGGACTTTCACATCCGGCAAAGTCAGCCGCGCCTCGCGAGTCGCGTTGTCGGATTTCGCCCGCACACCGCGACGCAGCGGTAACGTCGATTCCAAGTCAATCCGCCGCCGACCAACTTTCGAGACGGAATCCGCCAGCACCAGAAACTGATCCTTGCGAGAGAGCATGACTTGCCGGCACAGCATCGGCCCGCCGGGAAGATCGAGCTGCAACTCGATGTAGTCCATGTCCGTGTCGCTGCTCCAGCAGTTGCACGTCCAACTCGCCGTCCATTGCAGCGGCTGTCCGTCGAGTCGCACTCGCAGACCCCACTCGCCGTCAACCACCGGCACACCCAGCAAGCTGAGGTGAAGATTGACGACCGGCCCATCGTGCCGGACCAGCGCCGTATTCGCGGTCGCGTGCCACCAATTTCGCAAGCATGCCCAACTCGCCCAATCCGATTGCGTGGCCGGAATGTCGGTGTCGGTCACGATCAGCCGCTCTTCCGGAGATTCCGAAAACGTCTCGCTGCGAAATGTCTGTTTCGAGCGACCGCTCACGACAT
Organism: Planctomyces sp. SH-PL62; assembly: GCA_945905295.1. Classification (GTDB taxonomy): domain Bacteria; phylum Planctomycetota; class Planctomycetia; order Planctomycetales; family Planctomycetaceae; genus SXKJ01. Next base: position 6,568 of record CAMDPX010000239.1, read on the forward strand.
GCTGACGGAACCGCAACGACTCGGCCGCCAGCGACATTTCATCCAATCCGGCCAACTCTGCCGCATGCAGCAGCATCGCGACCAGCGGGCCAACATCGTCAGTCGACGCTTTCGTTGCAACCGTATCGGCTCCGAGCATACGGCCATCGCGATCTAACAACGCAACGGCTTTGGACAGGACATCCTCGAAACGAAACCGAGCTTCTCCTTCTAATAGAGGCTCACCGACGATCGCCCCGACTTCCACCGACCGTACCAACGACGCCAGCCAACGGGGCAGCACCGGCAACAGGCTCGCGGCCGGTGTCCCATCGCCGTCCGTCAGCTCAATCAATTCGTTTCGCAGCGATTGCTGTCCGAGCTGTTTGAACTCCGTCACACCTTCGATGTCCGCGAACAACTGACAGAGCAACCACGGCAACTCGCCAGTGACCAACAGCCGCCGATCAGGCGTCACATCGCACGTCAGCGGCTGGGCGAGGTACGCCGCCAGTTCCAACGCTCGCGTCAGCACCAACTGCCACACCGGCCACACGGTCGCCGCAGCGACGCGCGGCCCGCTCCACAACCACTCCGCCAGTGCCAACACCTCCAGTTCAGTGCTTTCGGTCTGCCAAGCATCATCAACCGCGAGCTGCTGCTTGGCCCAGTGGCTCAGCCGGGACCAGTTCTCGTTCTCAATCAGCGACCAAACCGTCTTCGCGGGATGCTCACGCGAACTGTTCCAAGGCCACAATCCTCCGCGAGTCGCGGCACGCTTTCGCATCAACCGACGATCGGCACGAGCCGCGATGCGTTTCGACCACGCTCGCCAGAATTTGTCGAAGCGACCGGCTTGAGCGAACTGCCGCAGATCGTCCGGAGCGGAACCCAGCCAACTCAAATTGGCGAGCAACACACCCTCGACTTCGCTCGCCAATTTCACCTCACGGCCAAAGGCCACGGCATCATCACTCATCGCGTAGATCTTTCTCCGAGCAGAGCCATCAAGCAGCACATCACAGCGCGGGCGGAGTCTATACCTCGCACAGCCGCGAATGAAACCGGCGAGCGGGGCTGAATGGCTCGACGGTGCTACGTTCGGCCATGCAGATACTCGTTGAGGAAGTGAAGCGTCACTTCCTGATCGTTGGCCAGGTGAGCGTTCAAGTCGCCGATGGAGATGACTCCCAGGAGTGCCCCTTCGGGGCCGACGACCGGCAGGTGCCGGATGCGATGCGTTCGAAATGTCGCTCGCGCGTCGTCAATCGACATCTCTGGCGAGCAACACGCCATGTGCGAAGTCATCACGTCACCGACGAGCGTCTCGTTCGGATTGCGTTGAGCAACCACCACGCGACGCAGCACGTCTCGTTCGGTGAAGATGCCACACATCCGGCCGTTCTCGGTGATGATCAGAGCTCCGACAGAGTGCTGATCCATGTGTTGCGTCGCGGCCAGAACTGTTTCACGGCGCTCAATGGTGAGCACCGGACGAGGCGGTTTCGCTTTGAGAAGATCGTTGACGGTCGCCATGTTGCTGCTCCTGTTGCTCAAGGTCGGAAAAACACCGAACCGTTCACATCAGGCGACGATCTTACGCCGTTTTTTTCTGGCGCGGAGTCCCTGCTCAAAAATTCCTGACTCGCGAGGCAATCAGTTCTGTGGCTGGTAGCCTGCCGGAAGGATCGCTTTGTCGTCTCGGCGCTGCGAGCGTGCTCTGTCTGTGGGGGTGCCCAGCGGAACGGGAAGTTGATCCGCCGCGGCAACTGGGCCTTCGCTGGAAATCCCCGGCTGACGGGGCATTCGTGCTGTTGGCGCGCGGCGCGGCGTCCCGTCGTGAGCGGCCGACGCTGGAGCGCCCTGTTCCGGAAACGTGCGGATTGTCGTCACGATTTCCTTAATCTGATCGAACTTCGCCCCGTTGGGGAGTTCCAGCGTCAAATCCATCCGCCGAGTGACGTGCGATTGAATCGGCAATCCCGATTCGCGATCGATGGTACATGTACCGAAACAATGCCCGTTTCGCAGAGTCATCTTCTCGGTCGCACCCGCGTGTTGGACTGCGTTGCTGGCGTGCTGAATTTGAGCCGGCACGATGTGGCCGAAGAGTTCCAGCTTCGCATAGCGTTCGTTGATCTCACCCAACCGATAGGCCGTGTCGATGGTCATGGGAATCGGGCGCACGATCTCACGGCTTTTGCGCCAGGAAGCGCCGACTTTCACCGTGGCGTTCGCGTCTAAGTCGTCCACGTTGTACGGCAACATGCCCACGCTGTCGTCGATAAAGTTGGCGATCCCTTCGTCTTCTTGAGTCGCCGCCAACCGGGTGAGCAACTCCTGCTGCTGACTGGCCGGAGCGTGACGCACACAGCGTTTCAAGAAGGCATCAAAATCGAAGACCTGGACGATCCGATTGTCCGCCCCCAGCTCAAACGAGAAGGCGTTATTGACCAGCCCGTGATAAACCCAAGCCGCATCCGGGACCGTCGTCGGCAACAGAGCCGAGTCGTAGCTGACCTTCTCGCCCGCGATGTCATGTTCGTAGCTGACTTGCTGATAGCTGACACCGAGCCGCTTCACTCCTTGCTCAATGGCCTCGACGGTCACGAACAGTTTCATCGTCAGATGAGACGAGCTTTCAATGGGTCGGCCTCCGTTGGGAGACAACTGCCGCAGCCGCTGCTCAACCGTTTTGAAGAGCGGAAACCGTGCCCCGACCTTCAACCGAAATTCGAGGTTCGCGGCGGGGAGTTCGTTCTTCGCGGTCTCGCGGTTCTTCTCGGCGTTTGCACTCTCACCCAATTCCGGAATGGCCTCCTCCGAATTCGTGTCGGAGTTCTGGGCACCGAACCAGCCGCAGCCAGCCAAGCTCAACAACAATCCGCCCACGCCAATCCAGCCAGGTACTCGCGTCATCATGACGTCCTCAATTTCTTCCGTGATGCCCCGCCAATTTCGGCGGGAACATATCAGCCGCTGGCCAGTCGGCAAAGACGATTTCGTCGTCCCCAAAAATCGGCGAGTCACTCCGAGCCTGTGAATAAATGACGTGGGGCACGTTTTCAACGTGCCCAATCAGTCTATTCTCGAGCACGTTGAAAACGTGCTCCACGAAAACTTCACAGCCTCGCCGTGACTCGACTACTTTGACAGCAATTGCAGCACATTCCTGGCGGCCGCGATGGTCGCATCGATGTCCGCATCGGAGTGCGCGGCCGAGACAAAATTCGCCTCGAACTGGCTACACGGCAGATAGATGCCGTGCTCGATCAGGCCCCAGAAGTAGCGGGCGAAGCGTTTCGTGTCGCTGCGTCCGGCGACCGTGTTGTTCGTCACCGGATCGGGGTTGAAGAAGAGCGTAAACATGCTGCCGACATGCGGCAGTGTGTGAGCGATTCCGGCCGCCGTTGCGGCGTCGCTCAGGCCGCGACACAACCGATCGGTCTTTACGGCGAGCGACGGATACGGATTCGTTTCGCGCAGAGTTCGCAGCGTCGCGATGCCGCAAGCCATCGCCAGCGGATTGCCGGAGAGCGTGCCCGCTTGATAAACCGGGCCAGCCGGAGAGACCTTCGCCATGATGTCGGCTCGGCCGCCGTAAGCACCGACGGGCATTCCGCCGCCGATGATTTTTCCCAGCGTCGTCATGTCCGGCGTGATCTTGAACAACTCTTGAGCGCCGCCAAATGCGACTCGGAAGCCGGTCATCACCTCATCGAAGATCAGCACCGTGCCGTGCTTCGTGCAGAGTTCGCGGCAGGCTTCGAGGAAGCCGGGTTGAGGCAACACGACTCCCATGTTGCCGACGACCGGTTCGAGGATCACGGCCGCGATCTTGTCCCCATGCTTCGCAAATGTCTCGGCGAGTTCGTTCGCGTCGTTGAATTCCAGAGAGATCGTGTCAGCGGTGCAGCCGACCGGGACGCCGGGGCTCGAAGGGACGCCGAGCGTCAGCGCGCCGCTGCCGGCTTTGACCAGCAGCGAATCGACGTGGCCGTGATAGCACCCGGCGAACTTGACGATTTTGTCCCGGCCGGTGAATCCGCGAGCGACGCGAATCGCGCTCATCGTAGCTTCGGTGCCGGAACTGACCATGCGGACTTTCTGCATCGACGGGACCGTGGCGATGACGAGTTCCGCCAGTTCTGATTCAGATTCCGTCGGAGCACCGAAGCTCGTGCCGCGAGTCAGCGCGTCTTCGATCGCGGCCAGCACGGCGGGGTGTCGGTGTCCCAGAATGTGCGGTCCCCACGAGCCGACGAAGTCGATCAGCTTGTTGCCGTCAAGATCCCACAAGTACGCGCCATCGCCGCGCTGAATGAATAATGGCTCGCCGCCGACCCCACCGAACGCGCGAGCGGGACTGTTCACGCCGCCGGGGATCGACTTCAAAGCACGCTGGAATTGGGCTTGGCTACGTTCGCGAGAGATCGGCATAAAGTGGCTCCGTTAGGTGTGTCACGGGGGCGGGAGTCTTTTCCAGGCCGCCGCGCGTCGTGCGATCATCGACGTTGCTCGACGGCGGCCTGAAAAAGACTCCCGACCCCTTCACGTTCATAGCGAACGGGACACCGCTTGGAAACCGAGACCGCCGAAGGCTCTCGACCGGTTTTGGCTCACTCGTTAGCATCCCGCCCCCCACAGGATTGACCTGCCTGGTGCTTGCGGACGAGTGCAGTATTGGCGTTACCGCGAGCCGCTTGACGTACCGTCGATTTCCACGCGGTGCGACTCACGCCTCAGATTTGGGGTCATCTTGTTTCAAAAGGTCGCGGTACGGATTTGACATTTATGGACGCTCGACTGATTCGCAATTTCTCGATCATCGCGCACATCGACCACGGCAAGAGCACGTTGGCCGATCAGCTCTTGCTCAAGACCGGGGCCATCACGCAGCGCGAGTTCCGCGAACAAATCCTGGACGACCTGGACGTCGAACGGGAACGGGGCATCACGGTCAAAGCCCGCGCGGTCTCGATTCACTACACGTACAAGGGCGAGGTCTACGAGCTGAACCTGATCGACACGCCGGGCCACGTTGACTTCCACTACGAGGTCTCGCGCAGCCTCGCCGCGTGCGAAGGAGCGTTGCTGGTCGTCGATGCGTTTCAGGGCGTGCAGGCTCAGACGGTCGCGAACGCTTACGCGGCGATTGACGTGAACCTGGAGATCATCCCGGTCATCAACAAGATCGACTTGCCGATCACCCGCGTTCCGGAAATCCTCGAAGAGATCGAGACGGTCGTCGGACTCGACACATCCAATGCGTTGCAGGTGTCGGCACGGCAGGGCATCGGCATCGAAGGGGTTCTCGACGCGATCATCGAGCGTGTGCCGGCACCCAGTGGCAAACCGGAAGATCCGCTGCGAGCGCTCGTGTTCGACAGCAAGTTCGACACCTACCGCGGCGTCATCACCTATGTTCGAGTCATGGACGGCACGGTTCGCAAAGGCCAGAAGATTCTCTTCATGAAGGGCCAGTCGGCTCACGAGGTGCTCGACGTCGGCCAGTTCTGTCCCGGCATGAAGCCGTGCCCGGCACTGGGGGTCGGCCAAGTCGGCTACATCATCACGGGAATCAAAGACCTCAGCCGAGTCCACGTCGGCGACACCGTCTCCGATCCACTCAACCCGCCGCTCGAGGCGCTCGCCGGATATCACAAGCCGCAGCAAATGGTCTTCTGCGGCATGTACCCGATCGAGTCCACCGATTTTGAGAAGCTGCGCGATCAACTCACAAAGCTGAGCCTCAACGATGCCAGCTTCTCGTATCAGGCCGAGACCTCCGACGCGCTTGGCTTCGGCTTCCGCTGCGGGTTCCTGGGCCTGCTGCACATGGAGATCATTCAGCAGCGGCTGGAGAAAGAATCGGGGGTCGATCTGATTCAGACCGCGCCGAACGTGACGTATGAGTTGCTCAAGCGCGACGGCGAAGTCATGACGATCCACAACCCGCAAGACGTCCCCGATCCGGGGGTCGTGCAAGAGTGGCGCGAGCCGATCGCGAAAGTGAACTTCATCATGCCGGCCGAGTACATCGGCCCGATCATGCAGCTCTGCGCCGACCGTCGCGGTGTCTTCAAGAACACGGAATACCTCGGCCCCAAGCGTGCTCAGATGATTTGGGAGCTGCCGCTGGGAGAAATCATTTTCGACCTGCACGACAAGCTGAAGAGTGCGACTCGCGGTTACGGCACGATGGACTACGCAGTCATCGGCTTCCGCCCGGCAGACCTCGTGAAGATGGACATCCTCGTGAAGGGGAACCGAGTCGATGCGCTCTCGACCATCGTGCATCGCTCGAACGCCGAACGCCGTGGCCGCTCGGTCGTGAAGAAGCTCAAGACCGAAATCCACAAGCATCAGTTCGAGGTCGCTCTGCAAGCGGCCATTGGCGGCAAGATCATCGCTCGCGAAACGATCTCGGCCTACAAGAAGGACGTCACCGCCAAGTGCTACGGCGGCGACATCAGCCGCAAACGCAAGCTGTGGGACAAGCAGAAGGAAGGCAAGAAACGCCTTAAGCAATTCGGCGAAGTCGAAGTCCCGCAGAAGGCGTTCCTGGCCGTGCTCAACACCGGCGACGACGAGGGGTAAGGCTAGTGCCGCGTCACGACTAAAACTTCGGGTTGGAGTTTATCGAGAATTCGACGACTCTGCGTGTACCACAAGGAGGTGGTCTATGCACAAGAAATATGTAGTTCGATTGACGGACGAGGAACGGGGAGAGCTTCAGCTTGTGAT